>NZ_JBVJFA010000022.1:0-25576 GCF_055588085.1 Streptomyces sp. NPDC046303 | reverse complement strand
CCCCGGAGGCTCCGGCCGCCGAGGTCGCGGCCGTGGTGGAGGAGGAGGCTCCGGCCGCTCCGGCCCCGCGTGCCCGCCGCCGTGCGACCCGCGCCGTGACCGCTCCGGAGGCTCCGGCCGCCGAGGTCGCGGCCGTGGTGGAGGAGGAGGCTCCGGCCGCTCCGGCCCCGCGTGCCCGCCGCCGTGCGACCCGCGCCGTCACCGCCCCGGCCGCTCCGGCCGCCGAGGTCGCGGAGGTCGTGGAGGCGCCGGCCGCCGAGGCTCCGGTCGTGGAGGCTCCGGCCGCTCCGGCCGTGGCCGAGGCCGCCGAGGAGGAGCCCGCTGCTCCCGCCCCGCGTGCCCGCCGCCGTGCGACCCGCGCCGTCGCCGCCCCGGCCGCCGCGGCCGCCCCTGCGGCGGAGGAGGCTCCCGCCGAGGTGGAGGAGGCCCCCGCCAAGGCCGCCCGCGCCGTGACCGTCGCCGACGCCGTGGACTCCCCGAAGCGCGGCGGCCGCCGCCGTGCCACCCGCTCCGCCGCTCCGGCCGCCGCGCCGCAGCCCGCCGCCGAGCCCGAGGAGCCCGCCGCCCCGGCCCGCGGCCGCCGCGCCGCGCGTCCCGCCGTGCCCACCTTCCAGGCCCCGGTCTTCGCCGAGCCGATGTTCCAGACCCCGGAGACCGCGGCCATGGCCGCGGCCGCCGCTCGCGCCGCCGCCCCGGTGGAGGAGCCCGAGGAGGAGGAGCTCGAAGCCGAGGCCGTCGAGACCGAGACCGCCCCCGCCCCGCAGCCGGCCGGCCGTCGCCGCCGCCGTGGCCGCGGCGTCGCCGAGGCCGCGCCCGCCGCCGAGCCGGCGACCGCACCGGTCTCCCTCCCCGAGGTGCTCGCGGAGGAAGAGCCCGAGGCGGAGCTGGAGGAAGAGGCCGCCGAGTTCGACGAGGGCGAGGAGTCGGGCGAGCGCCCGTCGCGCCGCCGCCGTCGCGGTGGCCGCCGCCGCCGCCGTGGCGAGGCCGCCGACCTCGACGAGTCCGCCGAGGCCGAGGAGCGGGCCGAGGCAGGGGCCACCGAGCAGGAGGCGGAGGAGGAAGAGGACGAGGAAGCCGAAGAGGCCGCACTCGGCTCGAGCTCCAGCCGCCGTCGCCGCCGTCGCCGCCGCCGCAGCGGTGAGCCCGCCGACGCCGCCGCCGAGGAAGCGGCCGAGGAGGGTGTGCGCACCGTCGTCAAGGTCCGCGAGCCCCGCCCGGCCCGCAAGGAGGCCGAGCCGTCCGACGAGGTCCAGTCCATCAAGGGCTCGACCCGCCTGGAGGCGAAGAAGCAGCGCCGCCGCGAGGGCCGCGAGCAGGGCCGCCGCCGCGTCCCGATCATCACCGAGGCCGAGTTCCTGGCCCGCCGCGAGGCCGTCGAGCGCGTGATGGTCGTCCGCCAGAACGGCGACCGCACCCAGATCGGCGTCCTCGAGGACAACGTGCTCGTCGAGCACTACGTCAACAAGGAAGAGGCCACCTCGTACGTCGGCAACGTCTACCTGGGCAAGGTCCAGAACGTGCTGCCGTCCATGGAGGCCGCCTTCATCGACATCGGCAAGGGCCGCAACGCGGTCCTGTACGCCGGCGAGGTCAACTTCGAGGCGCTCGGCATGGCCAACGGGCCGCGCCGCATCGAGTCCGCCCTCAAGTCCGGCCAGTCCGTGCTCGTGCAGGTCACCAAGGACCCGATCGGCCACAAGGGCGCCCGCCTGACCAGCCAGGTCTCGCTGCCCGGCCGCTACCTGGTCTACGTGCCCGAGGGCTCGATGACCGGCATCAGCCGCAAGCTGCCCGACACCGAGCGCGCGCGTCTGAAGACCATCCTCAAGAAGATCGTCCCCGAGGACGCGGGCGTCATCGTGCGCACCGCCGCCGAGGGTGCGAGCGAGGACGAGCTGCGCCGCGACGTCGAGCGTCTGCAGGCCCAGTGGGAGGACATCCAGAAGAAGTCGAAGCAGATCTCGACCTCTTCGCCGAGCCTGCTGTACGGCGAGCCGGACATGACCGTCCGCGTCGTGCGCGACATCTTCAACGAGGACTTCTCGAAGGTCATCGTCAGCGGTGACAGCGCCTGGGAGACCATCCACGGCTACGTGAACCACGTGGCCCCGGACCTGGCCGACCGGCTGTCCCGCTGGACCTCCGAGGTCGACGTCTTCGCGACGTACCGGATCGACGAGCAGCTCGCCAAGGCGCTCGACCGCAAGGTGTGGCTGCCCTCGGGCGGTTCGCTTGTGATCGACAAGACCGAGGCGATGATCGTCATCGACGTCAACACCGGCAAGTTCACCGGTCAGGGCGGCAACCTCGAGGAGACCGTCACCAGGAACAACCTGGAGGCGGCCGAGGAGATCGTGCGCCAGCTGCGGCTGCGCGACCTGGGCGGCATCGTCGTCATCGACTTCATCGACATGGTCCTGGAGTCCAACCGCGACCTGGTCCTGCGGCGCATGCTGGAGTGCCTGGGCCGCGACCGCACCAAGCACCAGGTGGCGGAGGTCACCTCGCTGGGCCTGGTCCAGATGACCCGCAAGCGGGTGGGCCAGGGTCTGCTGGAGTCCTTCTCCGAGACCTGCGTCCACTGCAACGGGCGCGGCGTCATCGTGCACATGGAGACGCCGACCGCGATCGGCGGCGGCAACGGCAAGCGCGCGAAGCGCCGCGGCGGCAAGGCCGAGTTCGACCAGCACGACCACGAGGTCGAGACGGTCGAGGCGGAGTTCGAGACCGTGGAGGAACTGGCCGCCGAGGTCGCCGCGCCGCGTGCCCTTCCCGAGCCGGAGTTCGTCGCGGACGAGGAGCTGTACGGCAGCCCGGCCGAGGCGGAGGCCGCCGCGGGTCTGAGCGGGCGCCGCAACCGTCGCCGTGCGACCCGCAAGGCGACCGCCCCGGCGGGCGCCCCGCGCGGTGCGGCCGCCCAGGCTCCGGCCCCGGCCGAGGTCCCGGCGACGCCCGTCGTCGAGGCCGAGCCGGTCACCGAGCCGGCCGACACGGTCCTGGAGCCGGCGGCCGAGGTCGTCGCCGAGGCCGTGGAGGCCGCGGAGACGGTCGAGGCCGCCCCGGTCGAGGAGGCCGCGCCGAAGGGCCGTACCCGTCGCCGGGCGACCCGCAAGGCCACCGCCCCGGCGGGTGCCCCGGCCCCCGCGGCCGAGGTGGCCCCGGAGCCGGTCGTCGTGGCCGAGCCCGAGCCGGTCGTGGAGCCCGAGCCCGAGGCCCAGGCCGAGCCGGTCGTCGTGGCGGCCGAGCCGGAGCCCGTCGCCGAGGCCCCCGCGGCCGAGGCCGCGCCGGCCCGTCCGCGCCGGCGTGCCACCCGCAAGGCCACCGCCCCCGCCGGTTCCCCGGCAGGCGCGGCCGAGGCCGCCGTGGTGGTCGTCGAGTCCCCCGTCGTCGAGGCCCCGGTGGCCGAGGCTCCGGTGGCCGAGGCTGCGGCCGAGGAGACGGTCGAGGAGCCGGCCGAGGCCGCTCCCGCCAAGAAGGCCGCCCGCAAGGCTCCGGCCAAGAAGGCGGCCGCGGCGAAGAAGGCCACCACCGCCAAGAAGGCGACGGCGGCCAAGAAGACCGTGGCCAAGAAGGCGGCCACGACCAAGAAGACCGCGACGAAGCGCGCGACGAAGAAGACCGCGGCGGCCGAGCAGCAGACGCCGCCCTCCGTCTCGGCTCCGACCGAAGCCTGACCCGCGCCCTGACCGTGGGCCCCGCCGCGAGGCGGGGCCCACGGCCGCGCGGGGCCCGGTTTGACCCTCCGGAACCGGCCCCGTAACCTAGACCGTCGGCGTGTCTTGAACGATTACCGTTCTGCGCGCCGCGCTCCTGAGCACCTTCCTCCGGGCCCCGCCCGGAGAGGCCGCTCGTCCAATCCGGATCAGTGTGGGTTCCCGTCATGAAGAGGGTCCGCCTGAGCGGCTGGCTTCAGGAGCATCCGTCCCGAGTGAGAGAGAGATCCGCGTGTACGCCATCGTGCGCAGCGGTGGTCGCCAGCACAAGGTTGCTGTCGGCGACATCGTTGAGGTTGACAAGATTTCCACTGCCAAGGTTGGCGACACGGTCGAGCTCTCGACCCTGCTCGTTGTCGACGGCGAAGCCGTGACCAGCGACCCGTGGGTCCTGGCCGGCATCAAGGTCACGGCCGAGGTCGTGGACCACCACAAGGGCGCCAAGATCGACATCCTGCGCTACAAGAACAAGACCGGCTACCGCCGTCGCCAGGGTCACCGCCAGCAGTACACGGCGATCAAGGTCACCGGTATCCCCGCGGCTGCGAAGTAAGAGGGACTGAGACATGGCACACAAGAAGGGCGCATCGTCCACCCGGAACGGGCGCGACTCCAATGCCCAGCGGCTCGGCGTGAAGCGCTTCGGCGGTCAGGTCGTTTCCGCTGGTGAGATCCTCGTCCGCCAGCGCGGCACGCACTTCCACCCGGGCGCGGGCGTCGGCCGTGGCGGCGACGACACGCTGTTCGCGCTGCAGGCCGGCTCGGTCCAGTTCGGCACGCACCGCGGCCGCAAGGTCGTCAACATCGTTCCGGCCGCCTGATCCAGCTCCGGCTGATCACGCGTACGTAACTTCCCGAGGGCGGATCTCAGCTCTTTCCGGCGCGAGCCGGGAAGAGAGGTCCGCCCTCGGTGCGTTGTCACATAGACGCGCACAGGCACGTTTAATGGGCAGCAAGGCCTGCCCGGGACATTCCCGTATGTATCTGGAGGAACACCATGACCACCTTCGTGGACCGCGTCGAGCTGCATGTCGCCGCGGGTAACGGGGGCCACGGCTGCGCCTCCGTTCACCGGGAGAAGTTCAAGCCGCTCGGCGGCCCCGACGGCGGCAACGGCGGCCGCGGCGGCGATGTGATCCTGGTCGTCGAGCAGGCGATCACCACCCTGCTGGACTACCACCACAGCCCCCACCGCAAGGCCACCAACGGCAAGCCCGGCGAGGGCGGCAACCGCTCCGGCAAGGACGGCCAGGACCTGGTCCTGCCGGTCCCGGACGGCACCGTCGTCCTCGACAAGGAGGGCAACGTCCTCGCCGACCTCGTCGGCCAGGGCACCACCTACGTCGCCGCCGAGGGCGGCCGCGGCGGCCTCGGCAACGCCGCGCTGTCCTCCGCCCGCCGCAAGGCGCCCGGCTTCGCGCTCCTCGGCGTCCCCGGCACCACCGGTGACATCGTCCTGGAGCTCAAGACCGTCGCCGACGTGGCGCTGGTCGGCTTCCCGAGCGCCGGCAAGTCCTCGCTGATCTCGGTGCTCTCCTCCGCCAAGCCGAAGATCGCGGACTACCCCTTCACCACCCTCGTCCCGAACCTGGGCGTCGTCACCGCCGGCTCGACCGTCTACACGATCGCCGACGTCCCCGGCCTGATCCCGGGCGCCAGCCAGGGCAGGGGTCTCGGCCTGGAGTTCCTGCGCCACGTCGAGCGCTGCTCGGTGCTCGTGCACGTGCTGGACACGGCCACGCTGGAGTCCGACCGCGACCCGATCGCCGACCTCGACGTCATCGAGGAGGAGCTGCGGCTCTACGGCGGCGGCCTGGAGAAGCGTCCGCGCCTCGTCGTCCTCAACAAGGTCGACATCCCCGACGGCCAGGAGCTCGCCGACATGGTCCGCCCCGACCTGGAGGCGCGCGGCTACAAGGTCTTCGAGGTCTCCGCGGTCGCCCGTACGGGTCTGAAGGAGCTCTCCTACTTCCTCGCCGAGGTCATCGCCAAGGCGCGCGCCCGCAAGCCGAAGCAGGAGGCGACCCGCATCGTCATCCGCCCGAAGGCCGTGGACGACGCCGGCTTCACCGTCACCTACGACGAGGCCGAGGACGTCTACACCGTGCGCGGCGAGAAGCCGGAGCGCTGGGTCCGCCAGACCGACTTCAACAACGACGAGGCCGTGGGCTACCTCGCCGACCGCCTCAACCGCCTCGGCGTCGAGGACGCGCTGAAGAAGGCCGGCGCCCGCGCCGGCGACGGCGTGGCCATCGGCTCCGACGAGAACGCGGTCGTCTTCGACTGGGAGCCGACCATGATGGCCGGCGCCGAGATGCTGGGCCGCCGCGGCGAGGACCACCGCCTGGAAGCCCCGCGCCCGGCCACCACCCGCCGCAAGGAGAAGGAAGCCAGGCGCGGGGACTCGGCGCAGCAGGAGTACGACGAGTTCCGGCCCTTCTAGCCCCCTTCTCCCGGGGTCACCCGGGCGTCTCCCGGGCGGCTTTGAAGGCGTCTTTACCCGTCGGTCGCCTAGGATCCTCCAGGTGAACAGCACCAACCTCCCCACCGTTTCCGTCGTGGTGATCGCGTACAACGACGCCGGGCTCGTGGGCGAGGCCGTCTCTTCGGCCCTCGCCCAGGGCCCGGTGGTCGCCGAGGTCATCGCCGTGAACGACGCCTCGTCCGACGGCACCGCGCGGGTGCTGGACGAGCTGGCTGCCGCGCACCCCCGCCTGAAGGTCGTTCACCGTACGGAGAACAGCGGGGGGTGCGGCACCCCCCGCAACGACGGGATCGCCGTCGCCACCGCCCCGTACGTCCTGTTCCTCGACAGCGATGACGTCCTGCCGGCGGGCGCGGCGGAAGCGCTGGTGCGCGCCGCCGCCCGGCACCGCGCCCCGGTCACGGTCGGCGCCGCCGTACGGCGCGAGCTGCCGCTCCACCACGACGTGCCGTGGATGCCGGGCCTCTACACCCCCGGCGACGTCATCGAGCGGCCCGTGGACCGTCCCGAGCTGGTCCGGGACACCCTGTGCGTCAACAAGCTGTACGAGCGCGCCTTCCTGGAGGAGCACGGACTGCGCTTCCCCGACGGCCGGTTCGTCTACGAGGACTTCGTCTTCACCTCCCGGGTGCTGGCCGCCGCCCCGCGCATCGCCGTGATCGGCGACCTCGTCTACGTCTGGCACGTGCGCCGCTCCGCCGCCCAGGTGTCGATCTCCCTGGACCGCAAGGACGTCTCGAACTGGCAATCCCGCATCGAGGCCCACCGCACGGCCTCCCGCACCCTCGCGGCGGCCTCGCCGGTGCTCGGCAGCGCCTGCCAGGTGAAGTTCCTCGAGTACGACCTGCCCATGTACCTGCGCGAACTCGGCCAGGACCCCGCATACCAGGCCGCCTGGTGGACCCTGACCCGCGCGTACCTCGGCACCTTCGACGAAGCCGACATCGAGGCCGCCGCCCCCCACGCCCGCTGGATCGTACGGGTGCTCGGCGCCACCGAGACCCCGCCCGCCGACATCGACCGCCTCACCCGGCTGGCCGCAGAGCCGCCGCGCCTGCTGCCCCCGTACGCGGCCGCCGCCGACGGGACGCCGGTGTGGAGCGAGGAGCTCCCGGTCGAGCTGGACGGCCTGGCCGGGCTGCCGACGGAGCGGCTGCCCGTCACCATCGACGCCGAGCCGGCCGGGCGGGGAGCCGTCCGGATCCGCCTGCACGACCTGTACGGGCGCCTCGCCGCGGCCGGCCCGCGTACCGTGCAGCTGCGCTTCCTGCCCCGCGCGGGCGGCGAGCCGGTGCTCGCCCAGCCCGTGGAGCTGCGTCCCGACCCGGCGGGCGGCTGGGTCGCGCAGCTGCCGTTCCGCCTCGCCGACGTGGCCGCCACGGGCCGCCGCCAGGGTCTGCGCCGGATGCAGGCGTGGAACGTGGGGGTGGGCGTGCAGTGCGACGACGGGACCTCCTTGTTCACCTCCCTGCGCCCCCGGGGCCGGCTGCTCCGCCGCCGGGCCCTGCCCAGCAGCCGGTACGGTGTCCTGCTGGCGCAGCCCTACCGCACGGGGGCCGGCGCGCTCGCGCTGCGCCTCGCGCCCGGCGCCGAGGGCGCGCTCTACCTCGTACGCAACCGCCTCCACCGGGCCCGGGCAGGCCACGGGGCGGGCTGAAGACCGCTTCTGCTTTCATACTCGGACAGGACCAGGGAGATACACATGACGTTTCTGATCACCGGGGGCGCCGGATACATCGGCGCGCACGTCGTCCGGGCGATGCTGCTCGCCGGGGAGAAGGTGGTCGTCCTCGACGACCTCTCCACGGGCAACGAGAACCGCGTCCCGGAGGGCGTACCGCTGGTGGTCGGCTCGGTCCTGGACCGGCTGGTCCTCGACGAGACCATCGCCGAGCACAAGATCACCGGTGTGGTGCACCTCGCGGGCAAGAAGCAGGTCGGCGAGTCCGTCGAGAAGCCGCTGTACTACTACCACGAGAACGTGCAGGGCCTGACGGTCCTGCTCCAGGCCGTGGCGGCCGCGGGCGTCCGCAACTTCCTCTTCTCCTCCTCCGCCTCCGTGTACGGCATGCCCGACGTCGACCTGGTCACCGAGGACACCCCGTGCGCGCCGCTGAGCCCGTACGGCGAGACCAAGCTGGCCGGCGAGTGGCTGGTCCGGGCGGCGGGCAAGGCGCACGGCATCTCCACCGCCTGCCTGCGCTACTTCAACGTGGCGGGCGCCGCCACCCCCGAGCTCGCCGACACCGGCGTCTTCAACCTGGTCCCGATGGTCTTCGAGCGCTACGACGCCGGCCAGGGCGCCAAGATCTTCGGTGACGACTACCCGACCCCGGACGGCACCTGCATCCGCGACTACATCCACGTCGAGGACCTGGCGGAGGCCCACGTGGCGGCCGCCCGCAAGCTCGCCGAGTGGGCCGCGGCCGGGGACTACAAGGACCTCACCGTCAACATCGGCCGCGGCGAGGGCGTCTCCGTCGCCGAGATGGTCGAGCTCCTGAACAAGAACACCGGGCACGACTACGCCCCGGTGATCAGCCCGCGCCGTCCCGGCGACCCGGCGAAGGTCGTGGCCTCGGCCGACAAGATCACCGGCGAGCTGGGCTGGAAGGCCCGGCACGACGTCCGCGAGATGGTCACCTCCGCCTGGGCGGGCTGGGAGGCCAACAAGGCCGCCCGCCGGGACGCCCGCAAGGACGTCCACCAGGCCTGATCCGACCGGACCTCGCGCAGGAGCCGCCCGTCCCGGACGCGTCCGGGACGGGCGGCTCCCGTACGGGCGGCTCGTGCGCGGGGTCAGCGCTCCAGGAAGGCGAACAGGGCTTCCCAGCGGTCGGTGATCTCGGCGCTGGAGTACCGCTTCACCGACTGGAAGGCCGTGTCCCCGAGCCGGTCGCGCAGCTCGCGGTCGGACATCAGCGCGTCCAGGTGCCCGGCCAGCTCCATCGTGTTGCCCAGCCGGGCCAGCAGTCCGTCCTCGCCGTGCGTGACGATCTCCCGTACGCCCGGCGCGCAGTCGAAGGCGGCCACCGGCAGGCCCGCCGCCATCGCCTCCAGCAGGGTGATGGGGAAGCCCTCGGCCCGCGAGGCCTGCGCGAACACCGAGGCGCCGCGCAGCGCGCCCAGCACGTCGTCCGTGCTCCCCCTCCACTCCACCGAGTCGTCCAGCCCCAGCGCGGTGCAGTGCGCCCGCAGGGCCGCCTCCTCCAGGCCGGCCCCGTAGATCCGCAGGACCCAGTCGGGGTGGTGCGGGGCGGCCTCGGCCCAGGCGTCCAGCAGCAGGTCGACGCCCTTCTCGAAGGCGAGGCGGCCGACGCTGGCGACGACCTTCTCCGTGCGCGGGGCGGGGGACTGCGGCATGAAGGGCAGCGGGTTCGGCATGCTGCCGACGTTCTCCATGCCCGCCCGGATCCACAGGTCCGCGTCCTCGGCCGTCAGCACCAGCAGCCGGTCGACCTCGGGATAGTGGCGGCGGACCCGCTCACCGCGGGTGGACTTCTGGCTGGCCTCGAAGGACTCGTGGCTCATGCCGATGACGCTGAGCCCCTTGGTGTCGGCGAGCGCCACCCACTCCATCGCCCAGACCTGGGTGACGATCACGACGGCGCCGGGGCGGGCGGCGCGGAACAGCTCGCTCAGCTGCTCCGCCTTGGCCCGCATGCCCGCCCGCCGGGCGGCCTGGCGGCGCCGCTCGGGCGCGTTCAGCCGGCCCTTGATCCCGTGCAGCCGGCGCGCCGCCGGCGGGTGGGCCCCGTACAGGGTGGTCATCGCGTACGGGAGGTCCGCGGGCAGCTTCTGCCGGATCTCCTCGGCGACCGGGGCGATGCCGACGATGTGCACCCTGTGCCCGCGCTCGGTGAACAGCCGGGCCATCTGGTGCGACCAGGTGGTCACGCCGCCGAGCTCGTCGACGTTGTTGGAGACGAGGAAGATGTCACGGCCGCCCGGGGTGGCGGTCTGCTGGCTCACTTGCCGCTCCTGGTGAAGAACTTCTCGACGATCTGGCGGGCCGCGTCCCCGCGGTCGTACTCGCCGAACTCGGTGAGGAAGCGCTGGCGCGCCTCCGCGTACTTGGCGTCCGCCTCCTCGAAGGCGGAGAGGGCCTGCAGGAGTTCGTCCGCCGTCGCCACCACCGGGCCCGGGGCCTTCTCCTTCAGGTCGAAGTACGTGCCGCGGATGTCGTTGGCGTACGCGTCGTAGTCGTACGCGAAGAACAGCATCGGCCGGTCCAGGACCGCGTAGTCGAACATCACGGACGAGTAGTCCGTGATCAGCCCGTCGGCGAGGGCCAGCAGCGGGGTGATGTCGTGGTGCCGGGACACGTCGACCACCCGGCCCGCGACGGACGGCGGCAGCGAGACGCTGTTGAGGTAGTGGGTGCGCACCAGCAGCGTGAAGCGGTCGCCGAGCCGGTCGGCGAACTCCTCCACGTCGAAGGGGAACGTGAAGCCCTCCACCGAGCCGTCCGCGGCCGCCCGGAAGGTCGGCGCGTAGAGCAGCACCTTCTTCTCCGGGTCGATGCCCAACTCGGCCGCCAGCGGACCGCGGACCCGCTCACCGCTCTGCGTCTCTTCGCGGTGCGCCTCCACGAGGGCGTCGTTGCGCGGGTAGCCCGTGCGCAGCAGCACCTCGTCGCGCAGCCTGAAGCCCTTGGCCAGGGTGCGGGCGTCGTGCTCGGATCGGATCAGGAAGTGGTCGAAGCGGTCGATCGCCGCCTGGAACCGGGCCTGGCCCGCGCGGCCCTGCGCCTTGGTGCGGGGCTCGTGGAAGCCCATCCGCTTGAGCGCGGAACCGTGCCAGGTCTGGATGTACGTCGTGCCGGGGCGCTTGGCCAGGGCCAGCGGGAAGCCCTGGTTGTCGACCCAGAACTCGGCCTGGGCCAGCGCCCGCAGGTAGGGCCAGCTCCAGCGGCGCACCAGGGTGGCCTCCTTGGGGAAGCCGGTGGGCCGGGCGCCCGCGTACGACCAGATCGCTTCGAACGGGGCGCCCTGGCGCACCAGTTCCTCGTAGATCGCCTTCGGGCTGTCGCTGTACTGCTTGCCCATGTGGCTCTCGAAGACGACCGTGCCCTTCTTGACGGGCAGCTTCGAGAAGACCTCGTGGTAGACCTTCACCTTCTGCTCGCCGGAGCCCATGCTCCGGCGCACCCGCAGGGCCTTGCGCAGGCCCCGCTTGACCACGTTGGCCGTCTTGCCCTGTATGGCGTTGTTGATCAGGTTCTGGGTGCGGACCGCGGCGGCGCTCTCGGCGGCCAGGACGTAGGAGAGGTTGCCCTTCTTGGTGACCTCCGGCTCGAAGCGGTCGGAGACCAGCCGGGTCAGCCGGGGCCGCACGCGCAGCCGGGCCGCCGACTCCAGGTCGACGCCGCCGACCGAGACCCGGGTGGTGATCTTTTCGTTCCCGGTGGTCAGCTTCAGCCGGACGTCCCAGACGGCGTCGATGATGCCGAGCGGGCGGACGGTGCTGCCGATGTCGGCCGTGCCGGTCCACTCGATCGTGTCACCGGCGTGGCGCACGGTTGCCACCGGGAAGCTGAACGACCGCACGCCGATCTGGCGGCGGGCCCGGAACTCGAGCGAGGCCTTCAGCTCCGCGTCGGCCGGGATCCGGCCGAGCGGATTCACGACGGTGCCGGACAGCGTGACGGTGCCGCGCCCGTCGTCCTCGTAGGAGGTGAGACGGTTCCCCAGCGTGAGGGAGGGGAGCGGGGTGGTGTGGAAGCCCTGCTCGGTGACGTCCAGTATCCGGCGGGCCTCGGTGCCGTCGGGCCCGTCGAGGTGCTCGGCACACCAGTAGACGCGCCCGTCGCGCTCGGCGAGCGGGGAGGTGAGCCGGCCCTTGTTGGTCATGGCGTCGGCGGCCGGGAGCAGGTTGTCCCAGTCCTCCTTGCCCAGCAGGTAGGCGCAGATGGCCTGCAGGTACGTGACGTTCTCGTACGCCGCCGGGTCGATCCCGGCGAGGTAGCCGTTGGCGAGCCGGGCGAACTCCTGGCGGTACGCGTCGCTCAGCAGCGGCAGGTCGCGCAGGTGCAGGACCAGGTCGTGCTTGAGGAACTTGGCGTCCTTCGCGGACTTGATGTCCGTGTGGCCCTTGGCGGCCAGCAGCTCGTCGACACGGCGGTGGATCTCCATCCGGTGGACGAAGTTCGCGATCTCGTGGCGCCGGTTGCTGATCGACTTCGACGCGGCCTTCTCGACCACGTTCCAGAAGTAGACGCGGTTCGGGATCAGCGTGATGCGGCGGGCGGCGACGTACGCCTGCGCGGAGAACAGCAGGTCCTCGTAGTGGATCCCGACCGGGAACTCCAGGCCCTGCTCCAGCAGGAACGCCCGCCGGTAGCACTTGTTCGTGGAGAGGGTGTCGTAGACCAGCAGGTCGGGGAACTCGGTGATGGACTCCAGCGTGCGGGTGCGCGAGTAGATCCAGGGGTACCACTCGGTGGTCTTCTCCCACCGGTTGTCCACGTGCACCCGGACGCACATGCCCGAGACCAGGTCGGAGCCGGTGCGCTCGGCGGCGTCCAGCATGTTCCGGCAGGCGTTGCGCTCGAGGACGTCGTCGCTGTCCAGGAACATCACGTAGGTGCCGGTGGCCTGCTGGATGCCGTGGTTGCGGGGCGCGCCGCAGCCGCCGCTGTTCTCCGGCAGCCGGAAAGCGCGCACTCTCCCCGGATGCGCAGATTCCAGTTCCTGGGCGACGGCGTAGGACCGGTCCTTGCTGCAGTCGTCGACGATCACGACTTCGACCCCGTGCAGGGTCTGGTCCAAAACCGACTGGACTGCTGTCGGCAGACGCTCTGCGTCGTTGTAGACGATGACGACCACGGAGACGTCGGGCACGTGCACCTCGATCCCTTCGTTTCGTTTCGTTTCGTTCAGCTCATTCCGCTTATCTCGTCCACGCTACCGTGCGCCGCACTCCTCTCCGGCAGGCCGACTCCCGGCGTGCATACTTCTAAGGAAGAGGTGAGGGGCGGGTCCGGTCGCCGACAATCACCCGTTCGGACCCAGCAGGAAGTATTCATGACGAAGCTGTCCGTAGTTGTCCCTTGCTACAACGAAGAGGCCGTCGTCGACAGCTTCGACGTCGAGATCCGCAGGGTCCTGGACGCCCTGCCCGTCGAGTACGAGGTCTGTTACGTCGACGACGGAAGCCGCGACGGCACCCTCGGCAAGCTCCGGAAGATCGCGGCCGAGCACGGCGAGCGGACCCGGTACGTCTCCTTCAGCCGCAACTTCGGCAAGGAGGCCGGCATGCTCGCCGGTCTGCGGGAGGCCACCGGCGACGCCGTGGTCATCATGGACGCGGACCTCCAGCACCCGCCGGAGCTCATCGCGACCATGCTCGACTACTACCGGCAGGGCCACGACCAGATCATCGCCCGCCGTACGCGCGAGGGCGACAAGAAGTTCCGCTCCGCGCTCAGCCGCCTGTACTACCGGGGCGTGAACCGCTGGGTCGACGTCGAACTCACCGACGGGGTCGGCGACTTCCGGATGCTGTCGCGCCCGGCCGTGGACGCGTTGCTGTCGCTGCCGGAGTACAACCGCTTCTCCAAGGGCCTGTTCTCCTGGATCGGCTTCGACACCGTCCACTTCGACTACCGCAACGCGCAGCGCGAGGCCGGCGAGACGAAGTGGAAGTTCGGGTCCCTGCTGAACTACGGCATGGACGGCCTGATCTCCTTCAACAACCGGCCGCTGCGGATCGGGATCTGGCTCGGCGTGTCGCTGGTCGCCCTGACGTGCCTGTACGCCCTGTGGATCACCGTCATGGCGATCACCAACGGCGTCGAGTCCCCGGGGTACGTCACCCTGGTCGCGATCATCACCGGCCTGGGCGGCGTACAGATGATCATGCTGGGCCTGATCGGCGAGTACATCGGCCGCATCTACTACGAGACCAAGCGCCGGCCGCACTTCCTGGTGAAGGAAGCGCACGGCGGGCAGCGCACGGACGGCGCGGCCCGTACGAGGACGGCCTCGATCGTGGAGCGCAGCGCCCGATGAGCAGCAGCAGCCGCAAGGACCAGCTCGGCCAGATCCTCCGCTTCGCCCTCGTGGGCGGGGTCAACACCGGCACCTTCTTCGGCATCTACCTGCTGCTGCACCCGTGGATGCCGTACTTCGCCGCGTACTCGCTCGCCTTCGTGCTGGCGATGGTCGGCTCGTTCTTCATGAACACCTACTTCACCTACCGGACCCGGCCGACGTGGAAGAAGTTCTTCCTCTTCCCGCTGACGAACGTCACGAACTACGTGGTCCAGTCGGCCGGCCTCTACGCCCTGGTGGCCTGGGCCGGCATGGACACCCGGATCGCCCCGCTGGTCGCGGCGGTCGTGGCCATCCCGTTCACCTTCCTGATCTCGCGCCGGATCCTCGTCCCCGGCGCCGCCCGGGACGCGCAGCCGGAGCCGGCGGAGGCCGGGTCGTCCAGGGGCTGAAACCGCCGCGCGACCGCCCCGCGCCACCCCGTAGATTTGACCAGGCAGGCATTCCGGCAAGGGGCAAGGGGACAGACGTGTCAGCGGCTAGGCAAGGTGTCGTGGACGCCCGCAGGATCGTGGTCAAGGTCGGCTCCTCCTCCCTGACCACGGCGGCCGGCGGACTCGACGCCGACCGGGTGGACGCGCTGGTCGACGTCCTGGCCAAGGCCCGCAGCGGCGGGGAGAAGGAGATCGTCCTCGTCTCCAGCGGAGCCATCGCCGCCGGACTCTCCCCGCTCGGCCTGCGCCGCCGCCCCAAGGACCTGGCCCGGCAGCAGGCCGCCGCCAGCGTCGGGCAGGGACTGCTCGTCGCCCGGTACACCGCCTCCTTCGCCCGGTACGGCGTCCGCGTCGGCCAGGTACTGCTCACCACCGACGACACCAGCCGGCGGGCGCACTACCGCAACGCCTACCGGACCCTGGACCAGCTGCTGGCCATGGGCGCGCTGCCCGTCGTCAACGAGAACGACACCGTCGCCACGGACGAGATCCGCTTCGGCGACAACGACCGTCTCGCGGCCCTGGTCGCCCACCTGGTCCGGGCCGATCTGCTGGTGCTGCTCTCCGACGTGGACGGCCTCTACGACGGCGACCCGTCGCTGCCCGGCACCACCCGCATCGACGAGGTCCGCGGCCCCGAGGACATCGCGCACGTCTCCATCGGCAGCGCGGGCAAGGCGGGCGTGGGCACCGGCGGCATGGTCACCAAGGTGGAGGCGGCCCGGATCGCGGCCGCCGCCGGGATCCCGGTGGTCCTGACCTCCGCGAGCCAGGCCGCCGACGCGCTGGCCGGGCGCGCCACCGGCACGCACTTCCACGCCACCGGCCGCCGCTCGGCGGACCGGCTGCTCTGGCTCCAGCACGCGTCCACGCCCCAGGGACACCTGGTCCTCGACGACGGCGCGGTGCGCGCGGTCACCGAGCGCGGCAGCTCCCTGCTGCCCGCCGGGATCGCGGCGGTCGAAGGCGACTTCGTCGCCGGGGACCCGGTGGAACTGCGCTCCGCAGACGGCCGCGCCGTGGCCCGGGGCCTGGTCAACTTCGACGCCAAGGAGCTCCCGCAGCTCCTCGGCCGCTCCACCCGAGAGCTCGCGCGGGAACTCGGACCCGCGTACGAACGGGAGGTCGTCCACCGGGACGATCTGGTCCTGCTCCAGGGCTGAGGTTCGGCAAAACCGCCGCGCGGCGAGCCGTGGGCTGGTCAACTGTGAAGGGCGGGCGGACACGCGTGGCGGAGACAGGAGGCGGCTGGTGAGACGAGCGCTGACCAGTGTCGGTCCGGGGGACGGCGGTGGCGGTGGCGGGGACGAGCAGAACCACGACTCGCGCCTCTGGCACGTGACCCTGAGCGTCTCCGGCAAGCCGGCCCCGCTGCCGGACGTCCGGCGCGGACTGGAACAACTGGCCCACGACCACCCCTTCCTGCTGACCAGCCGCTACGCCGACGACCATGCCGAGATCCGGTACTGGGAGGAGGCCCGCGACCTCCACGACGCGGCGGCCGTCGCCCTGCGCCTGTGGGGCGAACACCGCTCGTCGGCGCAGCTCCCGCCCTGGGAGATCGTCGGCCTGGAGGTCATCGACCGCGCCACCTACCACCAGCGCGTGGCGGAAGGCTACGGCCCGCCCCCGGCCCACCCGGTCGGCGTGCACCCTTATTGACCCACCGCCCGCACGGCTGCAATCCAGCCTCGCCGGCGTTTGAGGCGCGGGGTCCGGGGCGGAGCCCCGATGCTTTCAGCCCGTCCGGCGTTGAGGACCGGGTCCGGCAGAGCCGTGGGAACGGTGCAAGGGCGGGGCGGCGCGAGGCTCCTCGCAGCGGCAACCGCACGGGACGTCTCGCGAGGTGAAACCCCGCCGACCCCGGCGCGGCCGGGGACTACCCTGGCGGCATGACCTCGCTTGATGCCGCCACCGCCACCGCCACCTCGCCCGTCCTGGCCACCGCGCAGCGGTCCCGCACCGCGGCCGCCGCCATCGCCCCGCTCCCGCGGTCCGCCAAGGACGCGGCCCTGCTGGCGATCGCGGACGCGCTGGAGGCCCGTACGGCCGAGATCATCACGGCCAACGCCGTCGACACCGACAAGGCACGGGCCGCCGGCACCAGCGAAACCGTCATCGACCGCCTCACCCTGACCCCGGAGCGGATCGCGGCCATCGCCTCGGACGTCCGGGACGTCGCCGCCCTCCCCGACCCCGTCGGAGAGGTCGTCCGCGGCAGCACCCTCCCCAACGGCATCGACCTCCGGCAGATCCGCGTACCCCTCGGCGTCGTCGGCATCATCTACGAGGCCCGCCCCAACGTCACCGTGGACGCCGCCGCCCTCTGCCTCAAGTCCGGCAACGCCGTCCTGCTCCGCGGCAGCTCCTCCGCGTACGCCTCCAACACCGCGCTCGTCGGCATCCTGCGCGACGCCGTCACCGCCGCCGGACTGCCCGCCGACTCGGTGCAGCTCGTACCCGGCGAGTCCCGCGACTCCGTCCGCGAGCTCATGCGCGCCCGCGGCCTCGTCGACGTGCTCATCCCGCGCGGCGGCGCCTCCCTCATCAAGACCGTCGTCGAGGAATCCACCGTCCCGGTCATCGAGACCGGTACCGGCAACTGCCACGTCTACGTCGACGCGCAGGCCGACCTCGGCATGGCCGTGGAGATCCTCGTCAACTCCAAGGCCAGCAGGCCCTCCGTCTGCAACTCCGCCGAGACCCTCCTCGTCCACCGCGACATCGCCGACGCCTTCCTGCCGCGCGCCCTCGACGCCCTCGCCGACGCGGGCGTCACCGTCCACGGAGACGCGCGGGTCCTCGCCGCCGCCGAGGACACCAAGGCCACCGCGCTGCCCGCCACGGACGAGGACTGGGCCGCCGAGTACCTGTCCTACGACATCGCCGCCGCCGTCGTGGACTCCCTCGACGACGCCGTCGACCACATCCGCCGCTGGACCTCCGGGCACACCGAGGCGATCGTCACCACCTCGCAGGCCGCCGCGCGCCGCTTCACCCAGCTGGTCGACTCGACCACGGTTGCCGTGAACGCCTCCACCCGGTTCACGGACGGCGGCCAGTTCGGCTTCGGCGCCGAGATCGGAATCTCCACGCAGAAGCTGCACGCCCGGGGCCCCATGGGCCTTCCCGAGCTCACCTCCACCAAGTACATCGTCACCGGCGACGGTCACGTCAGGTAATCGACGGCGGAACACCGTGTGGCCGGATTTCGGCGCACACCCTGCGCAAAGCAGCCCCCCAGGTCTAGGCTGGTTCCGTGCCGGACGACGTGGGGGGCAAGTTCCCGGACGACGGGGAGCCCGACGACGACCGCGGAGGCGCGGACAAGGACTTCGCCTCCGTGGTGTTCGACGAGGCCTTCGTCCGGAGCGCCGAGATCCATGAACCGAGCGCCGCGGAGCGCCAGCGGGCGGCCGACCGGGCGCGCGCCGAGGCCGAAGCCGCCCGCGCCGTCGCCGGCGGCTGGCCGGGCGACGACGACTACGGATACGGCCACCCCGACGGGTACGGCCTCGACGACCACGGCTGGGACCACGACCGCGGCTACGGCGCCGACGCCCCGTACGGGGCCTACGGCGGCAGTCTGCGGCCCTACCGCGGCCGCTCGCCCTGGCTGCGTCCCGTCGCCTGGGTGCTGGCCTTCGTGATGGGCCTCGGCATGGTCGCGCTCGCCTTCAGCGCCGTCTACCGCAGTGCCTCGGGCGAGGCGGACCCCGCCCCGGCGCCCGCCAGCACCCCCCTGAGGGAAGTCACCGGCGTCGGCGCGTTTACGTACCCCTCCGACCGCCAACCCTGAAGGTACGACCCCACTCGCAAACGCAGGAGCTGGGGGCTTCTCTGAAGCGGGGACAGCGGGAGAAGCGATGGCCGTACCAGGAGATCCACCCAACGGCACCCCCGAGGGCATCGGCGGAGGTGACGACGAGTTCCGGTCGGACGAACTCCGCTCGGTGGTGTTCGACGAGGACTTCGTCCGCGCTGCCCGGCTCCAGGAGTTCTCCGCACAGGAACGCATGGGCGAACACGCCCGGGCCGTCCGCAGCCGCTCCATCTGGTCCACCGGCGGCTCCGGCCCCCGGACCAGCGCCCCCGGCCGGGCCGCCCGCCAGGGCATGGTGCTCGTGCTGCTCATCGCCACGGCCTTCGCCTGCGCCGTCTACATGGGGCTGCGCAACCCCTACGTCCCGCCGCCCGGCGGCCCCGCCGAGCCGCTCAGCAGCACCGTGGTCCCGCTCGCCCCCGCCGCGACCGTGCCCGGCGGGAAGCCCGCCGACCTGTACGCGAACAGCCCCGCCGCCGACTACCGCATCGGGGCGGCCGGAATCACCCTGCCCGCCGTGCGCCGCACGCTCCACTTCACCGACGCCCAGGTCGTCACCGCGCTGTCCACCGCCAAGGACTACCTCGTGCAGTCCTCGCTGGACCCCGACGTCCTGGCCGGAGCCGCCTCCCGGCCGGTGCGGGTCCTGCTCGACCCCGACCAGCTGGCGCAGTTCGACCGCAGCATGGCCTCGCCCACCGGTGACGGCCGGCACTCCGCCACCGGCTGGCTGGTCCGCTTCGACCCGGGCACCGCCGTCGTCGCGGACTCCCGGGTACGGGTGCGGGGCACCCTCGCCTTCGAGGAGGTCACCCCCGACCTGCTGGAGGTGACCACCGACCACACCTTCGTGTACGCCGTACGCCCGGCCACCGCCGGCCCGGCCGCGGTCGACGGAGCCTCGCTGTTCACCGTCCGCCGCGAGCTGCGGCTGCGCTTCGACCGGGAAGACCTGGGAGCCCGCCGGGCGGAGCTGGTCTCGGCCTACGTGATGGCCGGGCCGCACGCCTGCTCCAGCGACCCGGCCGACGGATTCCGTCCCCTGCCGGCCGGAACCGGCCCGGTCACCGTCGGTCCGGCCGCGAGCGACCCGTACGCCAGCGGCCGGCCGCGGCGCACGGCAGGGCTGTGCGGCGTGCTCGCCCCGTCCACGACCCAGCCCGAGGCCCGGCCGACGGCCCCGCAGACGACCCCGGTCAGCCCTGCCCCGTAGCCCCGCCCTTGCCCTCCGAGCCGCCCGCGGACCCGGCGCCGGTGCCGTTGCCGCCCGTGCCCGTGACCGTGCCCGTGAACTTGTCGCGGAGCTTGCCGCCCATGTCGGCCGCGCCGCCCGCGATGTCTCCGACCAGCTTGAACAGCGGATCCCTGCTGGTGCGCACCGAGTCGGCGTAGTGCGCGGCGGACTGCCGGAAGGAGTCCGTCACCGAGGTGTCCTTGTCCTCGTCCCGCCGTGGGTAGTGGCCGTCCATGATCCGCTGGAAGTCGCGGCTCTCCGACCACTTCTTCAGCTCGGCCGCCCGCACCGTGGTGAACGGGTGCGTCCGCGGCAGCATGTTCATGATCTTCAGGACGGAGTCGCGCAGGTCGCCGCTCGACTCGTACTCCTCGGCCTGGGCCAGGAAGGCGTCCACGTTCATCTCGTGGAGGTGGTTGCCGCCCGCGATCTTCATCAGGCCCCGCATCGAGGCCTGGACGTCCTGCCCCACCAGGAGCCCGGCCCGGTCCGCCGAGAGCTCCGACTTGCGGAACCACTCCCGCAGCGCGGTCACGATCGCCATGATCGCGACATTGCCCAGCGGGATCCACGCCACCTTCAGCGCCAGGTTCGTCAGGAACAGCAGGATCGTGCGGTACACGGAGTGCCCCGACAGCGCGTGGCCCACCTCGTGGCCCACCACCGCCCGCATCTCCTCCTCGTCGAGCAGCTCGACCAGGCTCGTCGTCACCACGATGATCGGCTCGTCCAGCCCGATGCACATGGCATTCGGCTTCGGGTCCTGCTGCACGTACATCTGCGGGACCTTCTCCAGGTCCAGGATGTAACAGGCGTCCCGCAGCATCTCGTACAGGTGCGGGAACTGGGTCTCGCCCACCCGCACCGAGTCCGACAGGAACAGCAGCCGCAGGCTGCGCTCCGGAAGCAGCCCGCTCAGCGCCTTGAACACCGTGTCGAAGCCGCTCAGCTTGCGCAGCGCGACCAGCGCCGAGCGGTCCGCCGGGTGCTCGTACGCCCGCGAGGAAATGCCGGGGAACCTCTTGCGGTCCCGCGCCGGCACCTTCTCGAACCCTGTCTCCGTCATTGCGCCCTCCCCTGGATCGGCCTGCGTGGCCCTGCGTCTATCCTCTCCAACGCCTGAGTCGGCGCGAGCGTGCCCCAGGCCCCCGCATACGATGTGAGCGAAGTCTCCGCCCGCTCCCCGACTCGATAGGTACCTGCCTGATGAGCCTCTCCTCCACCGCCCACAACCTGGTCGTCCTCGCCTCGGAGGGGGCCGGGCAGCACGGCGGCAACCACGACAGCCTCAACCCCTACCTGACCGGCGGCGGAGCGTTCGTCATCCTGATGCTGATGCTCTGGGTGACCACGCGCCTGAACCGCGACCGCTAGAGCCGGGACCGGCCACCCTGCCGGCCCCCGCACTAGGTCACCCCGACCTGGACCGCCCGGTCCGCCGGGCCAGTAGGCTCTGCGCTCATGGGAGAGCAGGAGACGCCTACCGGCCCGGTCAAGCGCCGGCTCGGGGTGATGGGCGGCACATTCGACCCGATCCACCACGGACACCTGGTGGCCGCCAGCGAGGTGGCCGCGCTGTTCCACCTCGACGAGGTGGTGTTCGTGCCGACCGGCCAGCCGTGGCAGAAGTCGCAGCGCGCCGTGTCGCCCGCCGAGGACCGCTACCTGATGACGGTCATCGCCACGGCCTCCAACCCGCAGTTCTCGGTGAGCCGCATCGACATCGACCGCGGCGGGCCGACGTACACGATCGACACCCTGCGGGACCTGAAGGCGCTGAACGACGACGCCGACCTGTTCTTCATCACGGGTGCCGACGCGCTCTCCCAGATCCTGACCTGGCGCAACGCCGAAGAGCTGTTCTCGCTCGCCCATTTCATCGGGGTCACCCGGCCCGGCCACGTCCTCACCGACGACGGACTGCCCGAGGGCGGCGTCTCCCTCGTCGAGGTGCCGGCGCTGGCCATTTCCTCCACGGACTGCCGCGCACGGGTCGCCGAGGGGGATCCCGTCTGGTACTTGGTGCCCGACGGCGTGGTGCGCTACATCGACAAGCGTGAGCTGTACCGGGGAGCCTGAGCTTCCGGAGAGAGGGGCCCCGCGGTGAACGACCGACAGGACCACTACGGCCGATACGACCCGCACGCAGCCCACGAGCAGCAGCTCATCGGCTACGACGCGTACGGGCGGCCGGTGTACGGCCAGGCGCCCGCGCAGCCCGCCCAGCCCGAGCGGCAGGGCCCGCCCGCGGAGGACTACGGGCAGCAGCAGTACGGCTACGACTACCAGGCGCAGCCCCAGCAGCAGGGGTACGCCCAGCAGCCCCAGCAGCAGTACTACGCCCAGCCCGCGCAGGACTACACGCAGCAGAACGCGGCCTACGGCTACGACACGCAGCAGACCCGGCAGGCCCAGCAGTGGATCCCGCAGCAGACGGCCCCCGAGCCGCAGGCGCCGCCCCGGCCGGAGCCCGAGCCCGAGCCGCAGCGGGCGCCGCAGGTCCCCGAACCGCGCCGGTCCGACGCCGAGCCCCAGGCGGGGCGGGACTACCGCACCGAGATGTTCGCCTTCATCGACCAGCCGGACGAGGACTCCGAGGACGTCATCGACTGGCTCAAGTTCACCGAGAGCCGCACGGAGCGCCGCGAGGAGGCCCGCCGCCGGGGCCGCAACCGGGTGGTGGCGCTGATCGTGGTTCTCGCGGTGTTCGTCGTCGCCGGGCTCGGCTACCTCTGGTACGCGGGCAAGCTGCCCTTCCTCGACGGTCCCGGGCAGGAGAAGAACGCCGCGGCCGCCGCCGCCGGACCGCAGAAACGCGACATGATCGTCGTCCACGTGCACCACACCAAGAAGGGCGGCACCTCCTCGGCGCTGCTCGTCGACAACGTCACCACCCGGCAGGGCGCCACCGTCCTGCTGCCCAACGCCCTCGGCGTCCCCGGCGCGGACGGGACCGCCACGGGCCTCGGCAAGGCCGTGGAAGCGGGCGGCCTGGGCACCCGCGAGGCCCTCGACTCCGTGCTCGGCACGCACATCGGCGGCACCTGGCGGCTGGACACGCCCTTCCTGGAGAACCTGGTCGAGCTGGTCGGCGGCATCGAGGTCGACACCGACGCGGCCGTCCCGGCCGACGACGCCGTCAAGGCGCCGGCCGTGGCCCAGGGGCAGAAGCAGAGCCTGAGCGGCCCGATGGCCGTCGCGTACGCCACGTACCGGGGCCAGGGCGAACCGGAGGCCAAGCAGCTCGAACGCATGGGCAAGGTGCTGTACGCGGTCCTGCGCAAGGTCCCGAGCGACCCGAAGGCGGCCGCGGTCACGGTCGACAGCATGGGCCAGATCCTCGACCCGGCGCTGAACGCGCAGACCCTCGGCGCCCTGCTGTCGCGGCTCGGCGCGCACGCCAAGGTGGGCGCGTACCGCACGGACGTCCTCGCCGTGAAGCCCGACGGCGCCCTGACGGACGAGGCCACCCAGAAGGTCGTCAAGGAGGTGCTCGGCGGCTCCGTCGCCGCCGCGCAGCCCGGCGCCGCCCCGCGCGTCGGCCTCAAGGACGCCAGCGGCGACGAGAAGACGCAGGTCGCGGCGAAGGCGGCGCTGATGAACGGCGGCTACGACTTCGTGGACGGCGGCAAGGCGGACAAGACCGCGGCCACCTCGCAGATCACCTACCAGGACGACGCCCACAAGGACCGGGCGATCGAGGTCGCCAAGACGCTGGGGCTGCCCGAGACGGCCGTGAAGAAGGGCGAGAACGCCGTGAACGCGGACGTCGTGGTGATCCTGGGCAAGGACTACAAGGCGTCCTGACCCGGGATCCGGGGCCCCGGCACCGGCCTGACAGGGGTGCACCGCCCGCGCGGGACGTTCCGCGCGGGCGGTGTCGGCGGTACATGAGACCCTTGTAAGGATCTGCCCGCCAACCCGAAAGCATGGCCAGTGACCGCCACGGACCGCTCCATCGAGCTCATCACCACCGCCGCCCAGGCTGCGGCCGACCGGCTCGCGCACGACATCATCGCGTACGACGTCAGCGACGTGCTGTCGATCACCGACGCCTTCCTGCTCGCCTCGGCGCCCAACGACCGCCAGGTCAAGTCGATCGTGGACGAGATCGAGGAGCGCCTGCTCAAGGAGCTCGGCGCCAAGCCGGTGCGCCGCGAGGGCGACCGCGACGCCCGCTGGATCCTGCTCGACTACATCGACATCGTCGTCCACGTCCAGCACAGCGAGGAGCGGGTCTTCTACGCGCTGGAGCGCCTGTGGAAGGACTGCCCCGAGATCGAGCTCCCCGAGGACGCCAAGCTCACCCTGGGCAAGGCCGAGGAGCACGCCAAGCTGCGCGAGGCGGCCGGCGACGACGAGCTGGACGGTGATCTGTTCTGAGCGCCACCAGCACGGGAAGGCCCGGCAGGAAGATCGTCCTCTGGCGGCACGGCCAGACCTCGTGGAACCTGGAGCGCCGCTTCCAGGGATCCACGGACATCGAGCTGACCGAGACCGGAGTGGCGCAGGCGCGCCGCTCGGCCCGGCTGCTCGCCTCGCTGAAGCCGGACGCCATCGTGGCCTCCGACCTCCGGCGGGCCTCGGACACGGCGGCCGAGCTGGCCTCCATCACGGGGCTGCCCGTGACCCACGACGCGGCGCTGCGCGAGACGTACGCCGGCGAGTGGCAGGGCCTGACGCACGACGAGATCCTCGGGAAGTACGGCGAGCAGTACGCGGCGTGGAAGCGCGGCGAGCCCGTCCGCCGGGGCGGCGGTGAGCTGGAGACCGAGGTCGCCGACCGCGCCGCGCCGGTGGTGCTCGAGCACGCCGGCCGGCTGCCGGCGAGCGGCACGCTCGTCGTGGTCAGCCACGGCGGCACCATCCGTACGACCATCGGCCGCCTGCTGGGCCTGGAGTCGTACTACTGGGAGGGCCTGGGCGGGCTCTCCAACTGCTGCTGGTCCGTCCTCGGCGAGGGCGCGCGCGGCTGGCGTCTGCTGGAGCACAACGCCGGCACGCTGCCGGAGCCGGTGCTCGGCGACGACGACTGAGCGGCTCCGTGCCGCTCCCCACGGGGCTTCCACCCGGATTTCACTTTCCGGCTGGTCACAGGCTAGAGTTCTTCTTGTTCGCAGCGCGGAACACCGGAGACGGGGGGAGCGCGGCGGAGAGCGGGGCTATAGCTCAGTTGGTAGAGCGCCTGCATGGCATGCAGGAGGTCAGGAGTTCAATTCTCCTTAGCTCCACAATCAGGATCCCGTCCCCAACAGGGGGCGGGATCCTGGCTTTTATCCCCTTTGCGATTGCTGACCAGGCGCGTACCGGCATGGCAGAATCGGACGGCCGGAGGGGGAGACGACGGCCCGATGCGGGAGGGAGTCGCTGACGGATGGGTGCACACCGGCGCCGGTGCGACTGGTGCAACAACGGCACGCCGATCGTGCGGGACATGGAGCCGGTCAACCCCGACTACCAGTACTGGTGCGAGGAATGCGCCCGGGCGCTGATCATAAAAGGCGACCCGATCGAGACGTACCGGGAGCTGGAGGGGGAGCCGATCTACGGCCGGCTGCTCGACGAGCACTGCACGCTCAAGCGGTTCTACCAGTTCGCAAGAGCGTGACGAGATAGGTCAAATCGGGCATGGCCTGCGGTCGACGGAAACCGATTTTTGGACCAGGGCCATGACCGTGTAATGTTTGGGACGTCGCCAAGGGAAACCGGAAACGGAAGCCGGGCGGCAGGCAAGACGAGGGGCTATAGCTCAGTTGGTAGAGCGCCTGCATGGCATGCAGGAGGTCAGGAGTTCAATTCTCCTTAGCTCCACAGTCAGGATCCCGTCCCCAAC
>NZ_JBVJFA010000021.1:0-139958 GCF_055588085.1 Streptomyces sp. NPDC046303 | reverse complement strand
GCCCGGTTACATTCCGAACCCGGAAGCTAAGCCTTTCAGCGCCGATGGTACTGCAGGGGGGACCCTGTGGGAGAGTAGGACGCCGCCGAACAATCTTTCAAAGGACCCTTGGTCCAGCGTTCAACGCTGGACCAAGGGTCCTTTTTGTTTTGCCTCGATTTACGCCGAAGCGCGGCCATGGGTTGGTTGCGCGAGAATGACTAGCGGTACCCCGAAGACAGGAGTCACACCCATGTCCAACTCTCCCGACGATCGTCCGGAGCGCGAGCCTCGGCGCAACGACGGCGGTGACAGGGGCGGCTACCGCGGGGGCCGTGACGACCGTGGCGGCGACCGCCCCGCGTTCCGCCGCGACGACCGTGGCGGCCGCCCGGCCGGCGGCGGCGCTGCCGGTGGCGGCTTCCGTCGCGATGACCGTGGCGGACGTCCCGCCGGCGGTGGCGGCGGCTTCCGCCGTGACGACCGCGGCGGCGACCGCCCGTCGTACCCGCGTCGCGACGACGACCGTGGTGGGTTCCGCGGTGGTCGTGACGACCGCGGCGGCGACCGTCCCTCCTACCCGCGTCGTGACGACCGGGGCGGCGACCGCCCGTCGTACCCGCGTCGCGACGACGACCGCGGTGGGTTCCGCGGTGGTCGTGACGACCGCGGCGGCGACCGCCCCTCCTACCCGCGTCGTGACGACCGCGGCGGCGACCGTCCCCCGTTCCGCCGTGACGACCGTGGTGACCGTCCCTCGGGCGGTGGCGGCGGCTTCCGCCGTGACGACCGCGGCGGCGACCGCCCGTCCTTCCCGCGTCGCGAGGACCGGGGTGGCGACCGTCCCCCGTTCCGCCGTGACGACCGTGGTGACCGTCCCTCCGGTGGTGGTGGCGGCTTCCGCCGTGACGACCGCGGCGGCGACCGTCCGTCGTACCCGCGTCGCGACGACCGGGGTGGCGACCGTCCGTCCTTCCCGCGTCGTGACGACCGGAGCGGCGACCGTCCCCCGTTCCGCCGTGACGACCGTGGCGAGCGTCCCTCCGGTGGTGGCGGCTTCCGCCGTGACGACCGCGGCGGCGACCGCCCGTCGTACCCGCGTCGCGACGACCGGGGTGGGGACCGTCCGGCGTTCCGTCGTGACGACCGTGGTGAGCGTCCCTCGTACCCGCGTCGCGATGACGACCGTGGTGGGTTCCGTGGTGGTCGTGACGACCGCGGCGGCGACCGCCCGTCCTTCCCGCGTCGCGACGACCGGGGTGGCGACCGTCCCCCGTTCCGCCGCGATGACCGTGGTGAGCGTCCGTCCTACCCGCGTCGCGATGACGAGCGCGGTGGGTTCCGTGGTGGGCGTGACGACCGGGGCGGCGACCGTCCCTCCTTCCCGCGTCGCGACGACCGGGGCGGCGACCGTCCCCCGTTCCGCCGCGATGACCGTGGCGAGCGCCCGAGCTACCCGCGCCGTGACGACGACCGCGGTGGGCGTCCCTCCTACCCGCGTCGGGACGACGACCGCGGTGGGTTCCGCGGTGGCCGTGACGACCGCGGCGGCGACCGCCCCTCCTACCCGCGTCGCGACGACCGGGGCGGCGACCGCCCGTCCTACCCCCGTCGTGACGACCGTGGCGGCGACCGCGGTGGGTTCCGTGGTGGCCGTGACGATCGCGGTGGCGACCGCGGCGGCTACCGGGGTCGCGATGACCGCGGCGGCGACCGCGACTACCGCGGCGACCGCGACCGGGACCCGGTCAAGCGGCTCCCGATCGACGAGGACGTCACCGGCCTCGAGATCGACGCGGACGTGCGTCAGGAGCTGCTGAGCCTGCCCAAGGGCCTGGCCGAGGAAGTCTCCAAGAACCTGGTCATGGTCGCGCGGCTGATCGACGAGGACCCCGAGCAGGCGTACGCGTACTCGCGCATCGCCCTGCGACTGGCCTCCCGCGTCGCCGCCGTCCGCGAGGCCGCCGGCTTCGCCGCGTACGCCACGCAGAAGTACAGCGAGGCGCTCGCGGAGTTCCGCGCCGCCAAGCGGATGACCGGTTCCGTCGAACTGTGGCCCGTCATGGCCGACTGCGAGCGCGGCCTTGGCCGCCCGGAGCGGGCGCTGGCCATGGCCGGCGAGCCCGAGGTGCAGAAGCTCGACAAGGCCGGTCAGGTCGAGATGCGGCTCGTGGCCGCCGGTGCCCGCCGGGACCAGGGGCAGCTCGACGCCGCCATCGTGACCCTGCAGAGCCCGGAGCTGGCCTCCCACTCCGTCCAGCCCTGGACCGCGCGCCTCCGGTACGCCTACGCCGACGCCCTGCTGGCGGCCGGTCGTGAGGACGAGGCCCGGGAGTGGTTCGCCAAGACCCTCGAGGCGGACAAGGAAGGGGCCACCGACGCCTCCGACCGCCTCGCCGAGCTGGACGGTGTCGAGTTCGTCGACGCCTCCGTGGACCTCGCCGATGACCTGGTCGAGGAAGACGAGGCCGACGAGATCGACGAGGACGAGGACGAGGACGACCAGGACCCGGCCGAGGTCGCCCGGGCCGAGCGTGCCTCCGACGTCGCCGAGTACTACGACGAGGACGACGAGGAGTACGAGCCGCAGGAGCAGTCCGAGGCCGACTTCGACGTCACCGACGAGATCGTCCTGGTCGAGGACGACGAGCGGGACGCCGGCCCCGACAAGGGCTGAGGCGTGACATGACGAAGGGCGGTACCCGGCCGGGTACCGCCCTTCGTCATGTCCGGGGTGCGTCAGTCCAGCCCGCGCAGCACCAGGCCGGTGGCCGGCTTCGGGCCGAACGAGGTGGACTTCCGGGGCATGGTCACGCCCTGGCGGGCCAGGTCGCGCACCACTTCCTCCCGTACGGGGTGCAGCAGGACCGCGGTGCCCCCGTGGCGCTCGGCCAGCTCCATGGTGGCCGCGGCGTCGTGGATGTACGTGATCTGGTCCGGGGTGTCCGGGATGTTCCACAGGGCGTCGAGCAGGGTCGCGTGCAGGACCGTCGCGTCCAGCCGCCGCCAGGCCTCGGGGCGGTCGCGGCGGACCGTGCGGTCGAGGAGGTGCAGGTCGGGGTCGGTGACCAGGTGGAACGTGCCGTCGCCGGTGAGGAGGAAGGCGTTGCCGCGTTCCGCGGCGTCCGCGAGGACCTCCAGGGCCAGCGGCAGCGGCCCCTCGACCGGACGGACCCGGAAGTGGCCCTGCAGCGCGGCAACGGCGTCCCGGACCGGGAGGCGGCGCAGCATCCGGTGGATCGCGCGGACCTGGAGCGGGTAGCGGACCGTGTCCACGAGGAGGACCAGACCGAAGTCCCACGGCGTCGGGGACCCGTGTTCCTCCTGCAGGCGCAGGTACGTCGCCCAGCGGTGGTGGCCGTCGGCGATGAGGGCCTGGCGGTGGCTGAGGTCGTCGGTGACCGCGGCCAGCTCGGCCGGGTCCGTTATGGCCCACAGGCGGTGCTGGAAGCCGTCCTCGGTCGTCGTCGACAGGAGGGGCGCGCGCCGCACGGTCCGCTCCACGACCGACGCGGCGCCCGCACCGGCGTCCCCGCCCTGGTAGGTGAGGAGGAGGGGCTCGAGATTGGCCGACGTGGCCCGCATCAGGCCGGCCCGGTCGGTGACCACGTCGGGCATGACGTCCTCATGGGGCAGCACGATGCCGGCGTCCGCGGCGGACAGGGCGAGGGCCCCGATGATGCCCCGCTGCAACAGGCCGGTGCGGCTCTGTTCGTACACGTAGAGCGCGGGCTCCGGATCGGCGCTGAGGATGCCCTCGGCCAGCCAGTCGTGCAGGGTGCGCGCGGCCTGCTCGTTGCGTGCGGCAGGGGTGCCGGCCTGCGGAAGGATCAAGCGGACGATGTTGTGCGGGTCGGCGGATTCGAGGTGGTCGACTCCGTCGGGGCGCACGACCACGTCGTACGGCGGTGAAGTGACGGCGGCGAGACTGCCGACACGCTCCGGGACATAGCGCAGGCCGTGGAACGGGATCAGGCGCAGCCCTCGGTCCGCGGTACCAGATGTGGTCATTGGTGCATGGTAAGACCCGTCTCGGGATGCGGGATGATCGGGGGAGTGCGGATCCGGACAAGATCGGTCGTGGGAAATCGTATGAGGAGCGGACAGATGACCCGGCAGAGCAGGACCAGCCCCGCGTCGAGCGAGCAGAGCCTCCACCGGGCCTATGACACGGCTCTGCTGGACCTCGACGGAGTGGTCTACGCGGGCGGGGAGGCCATCGCGTACGCGGTGGAGTCCCTCGCCGAGGCCCGGGCCGACGGGATGCACCTCGCGTACGTCACCAACAACGCGCTGCGGACTCCGGACGCCGTCGCCGAGCACCTGGGAGAGCTGGGCATCCCCACCGAGCCGGCCGAGGTGATCACCTCGGCGCAGGCGGTGGCCCGGTTGATCGCGGAGCAGGTGGCGCCCGGCTCGAAGGTACTGGTGATCGGCGGGGAGGGGCTGCGGGTCGCGCTGCGCGAGCGGGGGCTGGTGCCGGTGGAGTCGGCCGACGAGGAGGGGCTCGCGGCGGTCGTGCAGGGGTACGGCGGCCCGGACCTGGCCTGGGGGCGGTTCGCTGAGGCCTCGTACGCGATCAACCGCGGGGTGCCGTGGTACGCGTCCAACACCGACCTGACGATTCCGGGGGCGCGGGGCATCGCGCCGGGCAACGGGGCCGCGGTGGAGGTCGTACGGATCGCGACGGGCGCCGAGCCGCAGGTGGCGGGCAAGCCGCTGCCTCCGATGCACCGGGAGACGGTCCTGCGCACCGGGGCGAAGCGGCCGCTGGTGGTCGGAGACCGGCTCGACACCGACATCGAGGGCGCCTTCAACGGTGACGTGGACTCGCTGCTGGTGCTGACCGGGGTGACGGACGCGGAGCAGTTGCTGCGGGCCGAGCCCAGGCACCGGCCGACGTACGTGGACCGGGACCTGCGGGGGCTGCTGACCGGGCAGCCGGAGGTCGCGGCGGACGCTGCGGGCTTCCGCTGCGGAGGGTGGACCGCGGTCGCGCGGGACGGCGTACTGGAGCTGCGCGGCGAGGACGGGGACCCGGTCGACGGGCTGCGGGCGCTGTGCGCGGCGGCCTGGACGGCGGCGGGGGACGGGGTCTGCACGCTGGATGCCGGGAAGGCCCTGGCCCGGCTGGGCTGGTAGACCGCTCCGGTGATCGGCAATGGCGCAGGGTAGGCTAACCTAACCTCCGTGTTGGTCGAGAGTCCCGGAAGTCCCCCCGAACAGAGCGCGGCGCCCGTCGCCGCTGCCCGTTCACGCCACGCCGTGCGCGCCGCCGGTCTGCTGGGCGCCCTGGCGGTGCTGGCGCTGATCGCGGTGGTGAGCATCGCCGTCGGCGCGAAGCAGATGCCCCTCGACGAGGTCTGGCACGGCCTGTTCGACTACGCGGGGACCCCCTCCGACGTGGTGGTCCGGGACCTGCGGGTGCCGCGCACCCTGCTCGGGCTGATGGTCGGCCTCGGCCTCGGACTGTCCGGGGCCGTCATGCAGTCCCTGACGCGCAATCCGCTGGCGGAGCCCGGCATCCTCGGCGTCAACGCCGGGGCGGCGGCCGCCGTGGTCTCCGCGATCAGCTTCCTCGGCGCGAGCTCCCTGAGCGAGTTCGTGTGGTGGGCCTTCCTCGGCGCCGCCGCGGTCTCCGTCGTCGTCTACGTACTCGGCGGCAGCCGCAGCGCCACACCGGTACGCCTCGCGCTCGCGGGTACGGCGGCCAGCGCGGCCCTGGTCGGCTACATCAACGCCGTGCAGCTGATGGACAGCAAGGCCCTGGACAAACTGCGCTTCTGGACGGTCGGGTCGCTGGCCTCGGCCAACATGGACACCGTCCGCCAGGTCGCCCCCTTCCTGCTGGTCGGCGCGGTGCTCGCGCTGTCGCTGGGCCGGCCGCTCAACGCGATGGCCATGGGCGACGACACCGCCCGGGCGCTCGGCGCGCACCTGACGCGGACCCGGATCGGCGCGATGCTCGCCATCACCCTGCTCTGCGGTGCGGCCACCGCCGCCTGCGGGCCCATCGTCTTCATCGGGCTGATGATCCCGCACCTGGTGCGGTCGTTCACCGGACCCGACATGCGCTGGGTGCTCGCGTACTCGGCCGTCCTGTCCCCCGTCCTGCTGCTCGGCGCCGACGTCATCGGCCGGGTCGTGACCCGGCCCGCCGAGCTGCAGGTCGGCATCGTCACCGCACTCATCGGCGGCCCCGTCTTCATCTACCTGGTTCGGCGCAAGAGGATGGCCCAGCTGTGACCGCGACCGCCCGAGCCCGTCGGCTGCGCCTCCCCGGCGGGATCTCGCTGCGCGTCGAGCGGCGGGCCCTGGCCACCGGCGTGCTGCTCGTCGCCGCCGCGCTCGCGCTGGCCGTCCTGCTCATCGGCACCGGCGACTTCCCGATCGCGCCCGGGGACGTCGTGCAGACCCTGCTGGGCAACGGCACGCCCGCCAACGACTTCATCGTCAACGACCTGCGGCTGCCGCGGGTCCTGGTCGCCCTGCTGGTGGGCGCGGCCCTCGGGATGGCCGGGGCCGTCTTCCAGTCCGTCTCCCGCAACCCGCTCGGCTCGCCCGACCTGCTCGGCTTCGGGTACGGCTCGGCGGTGGGCGCACTCGTCGTGATCATCCTGTTCAAGGGCGGCGCCACCGAGGTGGCCGCCGGCGCACTGATCGGCGGGCTGCTGGCCGGCCTGGCCGTGTACCTGCTGGCCTACAAGCAGGGGATCCACGGATACCGGCTGGTGCTCGTCGGCATCGGCGCCTCCGCCATGCTGATCGCCGCGATCCAGTACCTGATCACGAAGGCCCAGATGATCGAGGCCACCCGGGCGATGGTCTGGCTGACCGGCTCGCTGGCCGGCCGGGACTGGGCGCAGGTGTGGCCGCTGCTCGCGGTCTGCGCGGTGCTCTTCCCGCTGGTCCTCGGGCAGGGCCGGGCGCTGCGGATGATGGAGATGGGCGACGACGCCGCGTACGCCCTCGGGGTACGGGTGGAACGCACGCGGCTGCTGCTGATGCTCGCGGCGATCCTGCTGACCACGGCGGCGAGCGCCGCGGCCGGGCCGATCTCCTTCGTCGCGCTGGCCGCACCGCAGCTGGCGCGGCGGCTCACCCGTTCGCCCGGCGGGAACCTGCTGACCTCGGCGCTCATGGGCTCGGTGCTGCTGCTGGTGTCCGACTTGGCCTCGCAGCGGGCCTTCGGCTCCGACCAGCTGCCGGTGGGCGTGGTGACCGGGCTCGTCGGCGGTGTCTATCTGCTCTGGCTGCTCGTCACCGAGCGCAAGGCGGGACGTATATGAACCTCAGGAGTGGCGAAGTGCAGCGGCTGACCGCGGAGAACGTGACCCTCGGCTACGACCGGCGGGTCATCGCCGAGAACCTGTCGGTGGAGATCCCCGACCAGTCGTTCACGGTGATCGTCGGCCCCAACGCCTGCGGCAAGTCCACGCTGCTGCGGGCCCTGTCGCGGATGCTGAAGCCGTCCGCCGGGCGGGTGCTGCTGGACGGGCAGGCCATCGGGTCGATGCCGGCGAAGAAGGTCGCCAAGACCCTGGGGCTGCTCCCGCAGTCCTCGATCGCGCCGGACGGCATCACGGTGGCCGACCTGGTCTCGCGCGGGCGGTACCCGCACCAGGGGCTGCTGCGGCAGTGGTCGCCGGAGGACGAGCGGATCGTCGCGGAGTCGATGGCCTCGACCGGGGTCGCCGAACTCGCGGAGCGGGCCGTGGACGAGCTGTCGGGCGGTCAGCGGCAGCGCGTGTGGATCGCGATGGCGCTGGCGCAGCAGACCCCGCTGCTGCTGCTCGACGAGCCGACGACCTACCTGGACATCCAGCACCAGATCGACGTGCTCGACCTGTGCGCGGAGCTGCACGAGACGCAGGGGCGGACGCTGGTCGCGGTGCTGCACGACCTGAACCACGCGGCCCGGTACGCGACGCACCTGATCGCGATGCGCGGCGGGAAGGTCGTGGCCGAGGGAGCGCCGCAGGCGGTGGTCACCGCCGAGCTCGTGGAGCACGTGTTCGGACTGAAGTGCCAGGTCATCCCGGACCCCGAGACGGGGACGCCGCTGGTGATCCCGGCCGCGCGGAAGTCCCGGGCGGTGTCGCCCACGGCGTAACCGGTGAGCGGGTGCGGCGCCGCTGCCGGGGCTCCGCCCCGGACCCCTCGCCTCCCAGTGCCCCTACAGCAGGCTCTTGAGGCGGAGCAGGTCGCGGAAGCCCGCCTCCAGGCGGACGCGGCCGGACGCCCAGGCCTTGGCGAACTTCAGGTCGCCCGCGACCAGCGAGACCAGGTCGTCGCCGGTCATCGCGAGGCGGATCTCGGCCTTCGTCGCGGGCGGGCCCGGGGCGACCGACCCCACCCGGATGCGGCCGTCCTCGAGGCGGCCCGTGAAGGTCTGGTCCAGGTCCGTGATGTGGCAGCTCAGCGAGCGGTCGAGCGCGGCCGCGCCGCGCACGCCGCCGTCCGCGCCGGCGAGGTTGTCGGAGAGTCGGTCGAGTGCGGCTCGGCACTCCTGAATCGTAGCCATCGTGATCACGACCGTACCGCAGAGCCGCTGCGTGGTCGCGGGGCGCTTCGGGGTAGCGTCGGGGCATGACCGACGAAGCTGCCGGGCCCACGGCCGACACCGCCGCCGGGCCCGTGGCGCTGGGCATCGTACGCACGCCCACCGGGCACGACACGGTGGACGGCCACCTGGCGCGGCTGGCGGACGCCGACCACCTTCCGGCGGACGGACACCTCGCGGTGTACGAGGATGTCCACCGGGGGCTGCGCGAGGCGCTGACCGCGCTGGACGCACCGCCCGTCCCCGTACCGCACGAAAACAGGAGCTGAACCGAACGTGGCAGGAGTGGCACGCCGCCGCCTGGACGCCGAACTGGTACGCCGCAGCATGGCCCGCTCGCGCGAGCACGCCGCGCAGCTGATCGCCGCGGGCCGGGTGACCGTGGGCGGTACCACCGCGACCAAGGCCGCCACCCAGGTCGAGACGAGCGCGGCGCTGGTCGTCCTCAAGGACGACAGCGATCCCGACTACGTATCGCGCGGCGGGCACAAGCTCGCGGGGGCGCTCGCCGCGTTCCAGCCGCAGGGGCTGCGGGTCGAGGGCCGCCGGGCCCTGGACGCGGGCGCGTCGACCGGCGGTTTCACCGACGTGCTGCTGCGCGCGGGCGTCGCCCATGTGGTGGCCGTCGACGTCGGCTACGGGCAGCTCGCCTGGTCCCTGCAGAGCGACGACCGGGTCACCGTCAAGGACCGTACGAACGTCCGCGAACTGACGCCGGAGCTGATCGACGGGATCCCGGTCGACCTGGTCGTCGGTGACCTGTCCTTCATCTCGATCGGGCTGGTGCTGCCCGCGCTCGTCCGGTGCTGCGCCCCGGACGCGGACCTGGTGCTGATGGTCAAGCCGCAGTTCGAGGTCGGCAAGGACCGGCTGGGGAGCGGCGGCGTCGTACGCAGCCCCGAGCTGCGCGCGGAGGCCGTGCGCGAGGTCGCGGCGCAGGCCGCGAAGCTGGGGCTGGGCGTGCTCGGGGTGACCGCGAGTCCGCTGCCGGGGCCGTCGGGGAACGTCGAGTACTTTCTGTGGCTGCGGGCGGGGGCTCCGGCACTCGACCCGGCGGATGTTGACCGTGCAGTGGCGGAGGGGCCGCAGTGACAGATTCAGCGGGTTCTGGTGCAGGTTCGGGTTCGGGTTCAGTGTGGGGTTCCGCGACGGGGCGGACCGTCTTCCTGCTCGCGCACACCGGCCGGCCGGCGGCCATCCGGAGCGCCGAGCTGGTCGTGAAGGGCCTGCTGCGCAGCGGGCTGGGCGTACGGGTCTTCGCGCACGAGGCGGCGGACCTGCCGCTGCCTCCCGAGGTGGAGCTGGTCACCGAGTCCACCCCGGGCGTGCTCGACGGATGTGAGCTGCTGGTCGTGCTCGGCGGCGACGGGACCCTGCTGCGCGGCGCGGAGTTCGCGCGTGCCTCGGGAGTGCCGATGCTCGGCGTCAACCTCGGACGGGTGGGGTTCCTCGCCGAGGCGGAGCGCGACGACCTGGACAAGGTCGTCGACCGGGTGGTGACGCGCGAGTACGAGGTCGAGGAGCGGATGACCCTCGACGTGATCGTGCGGACGAACGGCGACGTGGTCCACCAGGACTGGGCGCTGAACGAGGCCGCGGTCCAGAAGGTGTCGCCGGAGCGGATGCTCGAGGTGGTCCTGGAGATCGACGGGCGTCCGGTGACCGGCTTCGGCTGTGACGGGATCGTCTGCGCGACTCCGACGGGCTCCACGGCGTACGCCTTCTCCGCCGGCGGGCCGGTGGTCTGGCCCGAGGTGGAGGCGCTGCTGATGGTGCCGATCAGCGCGCACGCGCTGTTCGCGAAGCCGCTGGTGACCTCGCCGGACTCGGTGCTGGCGGTCGAGGTGCAGAGCGGTACCCCGCACGGGGTGCTGTGGTGCGACGGCCGGCGGATGCTGGAGCTGCCGGCCGGGGCCCGGGTGGAGGTCCGGCGGGGCGAGGTTCCGGTGCGGCTCGCCCGGCTGCACCACGCCTCGTTCACGGACCGGCTCGTCGCGAAGTTCGCGCTGCCGGTGTCCGGGTGGCGCGGCAGGCCCCACTGAGCCCGGTCCCTGTCCGCCCGCCCCTCTTAATAGCACGTCCGTTCGGAGAACTTCGGGCGGGTGAGGTCACATGGCACCGATGAAACCTCGGTATCGTCGTCCCGTGCTTGAGGAGATGCGGATACGGTCGCTCGGGGTCATCGACGACGCGGTGGTCGAGCTGTCGCCCGGTTTCACCGCGGTGACCGGCGAGACCGGCGCGGGCAAGACGATGGTCGTCACCAGCCTCGGGCTGCTGCTCGGCGGTCGCGCCGACCCGGCCCTGGTGCGGATCGGGGCCAAGGCGGCGGTCGTCGAGGGCCGCATCGTCATGCGCCCCGACGCGCCCGCCGCACTGCGGGCCGAGGAGGCGGGAGCCGAGCTCGACGACGGCGCCCTGCTGATCAGCCGGACGGTGTCCGCCGAGGGGCGCTCCCGCGCCCACGTCGGCGGCCGCTCCGTGCCCGTGGGCCTGCTCGGCGAGCTCGCCGACGACCTGGTGGCCGTGCACGGGCAGACCGACCAGCAGGGCCTGCTGCGGCCCGCCCGGCAGCGCCAGGCCCTCGACCGGTACGCCGGGGACGCCGTCGCCGTCCCCCTGGAGAAGTACGGCTCCGCCTACCGCAGGCTGCGCGCGGTCTCCGCCGAGCTCGAGGAGATCACCACCCGGGCCCGGGAACGGGCCCAGGAAGCCGATCTGCTGCGCTTCGGACTGGACGAGATCGCGGCCGTGGAGCCGGTCGCCGGCGAGGACACCGAGCTGGCGGCGGAAGCCGAGCGGCTCGGCCACGCCGAATCGCTGGCCTCGGCCGCACAGCAGGCGCACGGCGCGCTGGCCGGCAACCCGGAGGACCCGGAGGGCATCGACGCCAATACGCTCGTCGCGGGCGCCCACCGGGCCCTGGAGTCCGTACGGTCGCACGACCCGGCGCTCGGCGCGCTCGCCGAGCGGATCGGCGAACTGGGCATCCTGCTGGCCGACGTCGCGGGGGAGCTCGCGGGCTACGCCGACGACCTGGACGCCGACCCGCTGCGGCTGGCCGCCGTGGAGGAGCGGCGGGCGGCCCTGACCCAGCTGACGCGCAAGTACGGCTCCGAGGGCACCGTGGACTCGGTCCTCCAATGGGCGGAGCAGGGCGCCGCACGGCTGCTGGAGCTGGACGGCGACGACGAGCGGATCACCGAGCTGACCGCCGAGCGGGACGGGCTGCGGTCCGAGCTGTCCGCGCTGGCCCAGGCGCTGACGGACGCACGGGTGGAGGCGGCGACCCGGTTCGCCTCGGCCGTGACCGAGGAGCTGGCCTCGCTGGCGATGCCGCACGCCCGGGTGACCATCGACATCCGGCAGACCGAGGAACCCGAAGGGGTGGACGTGAACGGCCGCCCGGTCGCCTACGGGCCCTCCGGCGCCGACGAGGTGGAACTGCTCCTGGCCCCGCACCCCGGCGCCCAGCCGCGGCCGATCGCCAAGGGCGCCTCGGGCGGTGAGCTGTCCCGGGTGATGCTGGCCGTGGAAGTCGTCTTCGCGGGCTCCGACCCGGTGCCGACCTACCTCTTCGACGAGGTCGACGCGGGCGTCGGCGGCAAGGCCGCCGTCGAGGTGGGCCGGCGGCTGGCGAAGCTCGCCCAATCCGCCCAGGTCGTGGTCGTCACCCACCTCCCCCAGGTCGCGGCGTTCGCGGACCGGCAGCTGCTCGTCGAGAAAACCAGCGACGGATCGGTCACGAGGAGCGGCGTCACCGTCCTGGAGGGCGAGGACCGGGTGCGCGAGCTGTCGCGCATGCTGGCGGGCCACGAGGACTCCGTCTCGGCGCGGGCCCACGCCGAGGAACTCCTCGCGGCGGCACGGGCGGACGGCGGCCGGGGTTGACGGCGCACTAGCCCGTGTGGGTGAGGCTCGGGCGCGTACTGCGGTATCTCTCACGGGATCCGCATCCGTATGGTCCCGGAACGCGCGTGCGGACTGGCATCCTTGGCGACGTCTCTGACTCCCTCACCCTGGAGCTTCGGCCCGTGAGCAGCTCCCCGGTCTCCCCGTCCGTCCCGGCACAGCCCTACGGGCGCCCGCCGCTGCGTACCGTCCAAGTCCTCGGCGGCGGCGCGGGCGCGGGCAGCAGCGCGCACGTACGGTCCCTCACGACCGGGCTCGCCGCCCGCGGCGTACGGGTCACGGTGTGCGCGCCGGCCGAGGCGGAGGGCGAGTACGACTTCACCGGTGCCGGGGCGCAGTTCGCGCCCGACGCGGTGAACGCGCTGCGGGCCGCCTGCGCCGGGGCCGACGTCGTGCACGCGCACGGGGTGCGGGCCGGGATGCGGGCCTCGCTGGCCCTGCGGGGGCGGCGGGTGCCGCTGGTCGTCAGCTGGCACGGGGACGGCCCGGCCACCGCCGGCGCGGCCGGTGCCGCGCTCGGGCGGCTGACCCGGATCCTGGAACGGCACGTGGCGCGGGCCGCGGCCGTGGTGCTGGGGGCCTCCTCGGACCTGGTGGACCGGGCCCGGCTGCGGGGCGCGCGGGACGCACGGCTGGCCCCGGTCGCCGTGCCCGCGGCCGCGCCGGGGGCCGACCCCCGGAAGGTGCGGGCGGAACTGGGGGCGGTGGAACGGCCGTTGCTGATCGCGGTCGGCAGCCTGGTGCCGCACCGCGGGTACTCCGTACTGCTCGACGCGGCGCGGGAGTGGCGGACCCTGGACCCCCTGCCCCTGCTGGTCATCGCGGGGGAGGGGCCGCAGCGGGCCGAACTGGCCCGTCGGATCACGGCGGAAGGGCTGCCCGTACGGCTCCTGGGACGCCGGCGCGATGCGGCGCAGCTCCTGGCGGCGGCGGACCTGGCGGTGCTGCCGAGCCGGTGGGAGGAACGGGCCCTGCTGGCGCAGGAGGCCCTGCGCGTGGGCGTGCCGCTGGTCGCCACGGCGGTGGGGGGCGTGCCGGAGCTGGTCGGGGACGGGGCCGTACTCGTCCCGTACGGGGATCCGGCGGCCCTCGCCTCGGCCGTCACCGGCCTGCTGGCGGACCCGGACCGGCGGGCCGAACTGGCCGCCGCCGGGCGGGGGCGGGCCGCGACCTGGCCGTCCGAGGACGACACGGTCGCGCAGGTCCTGTCCGTCTACGACGAGCTGATGGAACGCAGCCGGCGGTAGCCGTACCGGTCCGTTCGCCCGGGCCGGCGTCAGCTTGTCGGCGCGGCGACATCCGGGGGAGGGGACGAGCCCCGCGGGGCCGGCCGCGTCACGACGCGGTATGGCGGCGGGCGCGCAGGGCCAGGCTGAGGGAGAGGACCGTCTCCGGGTCGTCCAGGTCCGTGCCCAGGAGCTCCGAGATGCGGGCCAGGCGGTTGTACAGGGTCTGCCGGTTCAGGTGGAGCTCGCGGGCCGTTTCCGCCTTGCGGCCCGCGTGGGCCAGGTACGTCTCCAGGGTGGGCAGGAGCGGCGGGCGGGAGGCGGTGTCGTGGGTGCGCAGCGGGCCGATCGCGCGGTCGACGAAGGCCGCCAGGTCGGGGTGTTCGCGCAGCCTCCAGAGCAGGAGGTCGATGTCCAGGCGGCGGGCGTCGTACCAGGGCCGGGCCGGCAGGCCGTGGGCCGCCGTCGCGGTCTCCGCCGCGTGCCGCAGCCCCGCCGAGGCCGCCGCCCAGCCGCCCGCGACGCCGACGACCACCGCCGGCGGGGCGGAGGCACGGTCCAGTCCGGCCCGCTCCACGCCCGCCCGCAGCGCGGCCGCCACCCGGTCCGCCACCGCCGTGCGCTCCGACTCCGCGCGCAGCGAGACCAGCAGCGGCACCCGGCCCTCCACCGGCCGCACGCCGAGCAGTACCGGCACCCCGACCGACGACAGCTCCTCCAGGACCGCGCGGGCCAGGACCGCCCAGTTCCCCGACGGGCCCAGGTCCGTCGACAGGCGCATCACGATCGGCAGCAGCGGTCCCGCGCCCGGCCTGAAGCCCAGGACGCGGGCCTGCGCCGGGGCGTCCTCGGCCGAGATGCGGCCCTCGGCGAGGTCGGTCAGGAAATCGCCCCGGCCGCGCGCCGCCAGTTCCTCCTCCTGCCGTGCCTGCATGAGGACGACGGCCAGAACCCCCGCCGTGCGTTCCGCGGCCATCCGGTGGACCGGCTGCAGGGGGGCCGAGACCCCGACCAGGACCACCCGCGCCCGGACCGAGCCCGTGCCGTGGCCCCCGCCCGGAACGTCGATCACCACCGTGTTCGCCGACGGTTCGGCCTCGCGCTGGCCGCGCAGGCCCTCCCACACCTGGAGCGGGTCGGCGTCGCCCGCGTCGGCGCCCGAGCTGCCCGCCGCGTACAGAAGCTGCCCGTCCGGGGTCTCCAGGAAGACCGGGTTGCCCGTGAAGCCGGCCAGGATCCGCAGCACCTGCGGGATGCCGCCGCCGCCCAACAGGGCCTCCGTACACCGCCGGTGGACCTCCTCGGCCCGCTGGAGCAGCGCGTAGTGGTGGTTGACGATCTCGGTGTGGACCTCCTCCGTGACGGTGACGAAGGGGACCTCCCGGTGGAGCTGGACGAGGGGCAGACCCACCGCACGCGCGGTCTCCACGAGCGTCGCCGGAAGCCGGGTGAAGCGCGGGCCCAGCTCGACGACCAGCGCGGCGATCCCCCGGTCCGCGAGGCGGCGTACGAAGGCACGCTGCTCGGCGGGCCGGTTGCCGAGGCCGAGACCCGTCGTCAGCAGCAGTTCGCCGCCCTTGAGCAGTGAGGCGATGTTCGGGACCTCGCCCGCGTGCACCCAGCGCACGGTACGGCCCAGGCGGTCGGCGCAGGCCAGCACCTCCGGCAGTCCGCTGCGCAGCCCCGGCAGCTCCAAAGCCCGCTGAACCGTGATCCCGCCTTGATCGTCCATAGCGCGGGACGGTACCGGCCGTCCGGTTCCGATCACATCACCCGCCGGTTACAAGTGTCGCGGGGCCCGACAACTCGTCGCCTCGGCAAGGAGATTATCGGACCACGTGCCGATTGTGGTGTGCGTCACGCGGGGCGAGAGTGGGCGCCCTCCACACGGAAGAGGACGCAATGAGCAAAGACATCACGGGCGGGTCGTCACAGACCCCCGCAACCCCGCAGGTCCAGCGGCTGAAGGCCAACTCCGTCGGGCTGGTCGGCGTGGTGTTCATGGCGGTGGCCACCGCCGCGCCGATCACCGCCATGACCGGCAACCTCCCCATCGCGGTCGGCTTCGGCAACGGTGTCGGAGCCCCGGCCGGATACCTCTTCGCGACCCTCGTGCTCACCGTTTTCGCGGTCGGATACGTGGCCATGGCCAAGCGGATCACCGCCGCCGGCGCCTTCTACGGGTACATCTCGCACGGCCTCGGCCGGATCGCCGGCATGGCCTCCGGGATGCTCGCCGTCCTCGCCTACATCGTCTTCGAGGCCTCGATCGTCGGCGTGTTCTCCTACTTCGCGAAGACCACCGTCCACGACCAGCTCGGCGTCGACCTGCCGTGGGTGCTCTACGCGGCCGCCATGCTCGCCGTCACCGCCGCCCTCGCCCACTTCGACATCAACCTCACCGCCAAGGCCCTCGGCGTGATGCTGATCGCCGAGATCGCCGTGCTGTTCGCCGTGGCCACCGCCGTGCTGATCGCCGGCGGCGGACCGGACGGCATCCCGCTGGAGCCCGTCAACCCGAAGAACGCCTTCACCGGCACCTCCGCCGGCCTCGGCCTGTTCTTCGCCTTCTGGTCGTGGGTCGGCTTCGAGTCCACCGCCATGTACGGCGAGGAGTCCCGCGACCCCAAGCGGGTCATCCCCAAGGCCACCCTCATCTCCGTGGTCGGCGTCGGCCTCTTCTACATCTACGTGTCCTGGATGACCATCGCGGGCAACGGCCTGGCCACGTCCGTCGAGCTGTCCGCCTCCACCAGCCCCCTCGACCTGTTCTTCGCCCCCACCCAGAGCTTCATCGGCGCCTGGGCCGTCGACGCCTTCCAGTGGCTGCTGCTCACCGGCTCCTTCGCCTGCGGCATGGCCTTCCACCAGTGCGCCGCCCGCTACCTCTACGCCATCGGCCGCGAGGGCTTCCTGTCCCCGCGGCTCGGCCGCACCCACGCCCGGCACGGATCCCCCTACGTGGCCTCGCTGGTGCAGACCGCCATCGCCACCGCGCTCGTCGCCGGGTTCTGGCTCACCGGACAGGACCCCTACCTGCACCTGTACACGCTGCTCGCGATCCTCGGCACCATGGCGATCCTGATCGTCCAGACGCTCTGCTCCTTCGCGGTCATCGGGTACTTCCGCAAGAACCACCCCGAGGACCGGCACTGGTTCAAGACCCTGACCGCCCCGCTGCTCGGCGGGATCGGCATGACGGCCGTCGTCGTCCTGCTGGTCCTCAACATGGAGACCGCGGCGGGGAGCGCGGCCGGGTCCCTCTTCTTCACGCTGATCCCCTGGATCGTCGGCGGCGTCTTCCTCGGCGGTCTCGGCCTCGGCCTCTGGCTCAGGGCGAAGGCCCCCGAGCGCTACGACATCATCGGCCGGATCGTCCTGGAGGACGCCGCCGAACGCTCCGACGCCCCCTCCCCGTCCACCGCCGCCGCGAACGTCTGAGGAGCCACCATGGCCCGCACGCCCCTGATGCACGCCCTGCGCCGGCTCGCCGCCGAGCACGCCGCCGCCCGCCGCCTCGACCTGCCCGCCGCCGACGTCCGCGGCTCCACCCGCCGCGAACTCCTCGGCCGGGCCGCAGCCCTCGGCCTGGGCGCCGCCGTCGCCTCGTCCGGCGTCTCGTACGCCGCCGGACCCGCCGCCGACAAGAGGCCCCTCGGCCCCGCCCGTGTCGCCGTGGTCGGCGCGGGCATCTCCGGCCTGACCGCCGCCCTCACCCTGCAGGACGCGGGCGTCGCCTGCACCCTCTACGAAGCCAACCCGAGCCGCGTCGGCGGACGCATGTGGACCCAGCGCGACCACTGGGCGTACGGCCAGACCTCCGAGATCGGCGGCGAGCTGATCGACACCAGCCACAAGAAGATCCTGGAGCTGTGCCGCCGCTTCCGCCTGCCCGTCGAGGACTTCCTCGGCGGCGGACCCAACGGGGCCGAGGAAGTCCTCTGGTTCAACGGCGAGTACTACTCCCGCACCCAGGCCGACGAGGACTTCAAGGCCGTCTACCAGGCGCTGCACCGAGACCTCCAGGAAGCCGGGGAGGTCGCCTGGAACTCCACGACCCCCGCCGGCACGGCCCTCGACAACATGACCCTGTACGAGTGGATCGAGACGCGGATCCCCGGCGGCCACGGCTCGCAGCTCGGCCGCTTCATCGACGTGGCCTACACCGTCGAGTACGGGGCCGACACCGACCGGCAGTCCGCCCTCGCCCTGGTCCTCCTGATGGGCTACCAGCCCAACCCGGGCAACTTCAACGTCTGGGGCCTGTCCAACGAGCGCTACCACATCACCGGAGGCAACGACCAGCTGCCGAAGGCCATCGCCGCGGCCCTGCCCGCCGGTTCCCTCGTGATGGGCCGCGAGCTGGTCGCCGTACGGGCCAACGCCGACGGCACCCAGACCCTGACCTTCAACGACTCGGGCGCCACCCGGACCGTCGTCGCCGACCACACCGTCCTGTGCCTGCCGCTGCCGATCCTCCAGCGCATCGACACCTCGCAGGCCGGCTTCGACCCGCTCATGCTCAGCCTCCTCAGGGACGCCCGGATGGGCCACTGCACCAAGCTCAACATGCAGTTCACCGCCCGCCCCTGGCGCGGTACGGGACCCTGGCCGGGCGTCACGGCGGGCGACTGCTTCACCGACCTCGACGTCCAGCAGACCTGGGACACCACCAAGATCCAGCCCGGCACCGGCGGGATCCTGCTCCAGTACGGCGGCGGCACCCCGGCCGGGGCGCTCACCCCCGCGACCCCCTTCGCCACCGAGGCCGACCCGTACGTACGCGACCTCGCGGGCCGCGTGCTGACCGGCGTCGACTCCTTCTTCCCGGGCACCAAGGCGGTCTGGAACGGCCGGGCCCAGATCTCCGCCTGGCACCGCAACCCCTACGCCCTGGGGGCCTACTCGTACTGGCCCACCGGCTACCTGCACCGCTACGCACGGTACGAGGGCACCGCCCAGGGCAACATCCACATCGGCGGCGAGCACTGCAGCTACGACTTCCAGGGCTTCATGGAGGGCGGCGCCACCGAGGGCGAACGCGCGGCGCGCGAGGTGATCACCGCCCTGGCGTGAGCCTCACAACGGCCGGATGTTGTGGTTGAAGCGGAACACGTTGTCCGGGTCGTACTGCCGCTTCAACGCACCCAGCCGCCGCATGTTCTCGGCGCCGAGGCCCGCGACCACCCGGTCCGCGCCCTCGTCCCCGGTGAAGTTGAGGTAGACCGCGCCGGTGCTCCACGGCTGGGCATCGGCGCGGACGTCCCTGACCCACTGCCGCACCCGTTCGTCGTCGGCCGGGTCCTCCCACAAGCCGAACGGGTGCACCGCCCAGGCCGCGTCGCGGTAGGGCACCGGGTAGTCGTCCGGGCCGTCGGCGATCGCGCCGCCCTGCGGCCACACCACGTGCTGGGTGCCGGTCGGCACCGGCATCGAGTCGGCGCGCGCGCAGAAGACGTCCACGAAATCGTCGGGCACACCGGTCAGGTACTCCGCCGACCAGTAGTTCCGCAGCCCCGGCGGGTCGTCGATCATGCACTGCAGATCGGCGTACGGGATGCCCGTCACGATCTCCGCCTCGTGCGGGATCGCCAGCAGCGGCTCGGCGAGCTGGCGCATCTCCTCCTCGGGGCCCGCATACGTCAGCAGCACGCCCGCGAGCAGCAGGCCCACCAGGTGCGGCGGGACGAACTCCTCGGGCGGGCCCGTCATGTAGAGGGCGGCGCCGGAGGCCTCGCGCGGTCCGGCGTCGATGACGTCCCGGTACGCACGGACCACCTCGGGCCCGCGCTCCGGCAGGTACAGCACGAACGCGATCGACATGGCCGGCAGTTCGTGCAGCCGCAGCGTCAGCGAGGTGGCGATGCCGAAGTTCCCGCCGCCGCCGTGCAGCCCCCAGAACAGCTCGGGATGGTCCTGCGCGCTCACCTGGAGCAGCTCGCCCTCGGCGGTGACGAGTTCCGCGCCCAGCAGGTTGTCCACCGCCAAGCCGAACTTCCGGTCCAGCCAGCCGGTGCCGCCGCCCAGCACGAAGCCGCCGACGCCGGTCGTCGACGCCCGGCCGCCGGTGGTCGCCAGGCCGTACGGCTCGCAGGCGCGGTCCAGGTGGCTCATCGTGGCCCCGCCCCCGATGCGGGCCGCCCTCGCCGCCGGATGCACCGTCACCTCGTGCATCCGGCGCAGGTCCACGACCAGGCCGCCGTCGTTGAGGGACATCCCGGCGACGCTGTGCCCGCCGCCGCGCACCGCGATCTTCAGATCGAGGTCACGGGCGAACCGTACGGCGGTGACCACATCGGCCGCGCTCGCGCACTGCGCGATGACGGCGGGCCTGCGGTCGACCATCGCGTTGAAGACCGTCCGGGCCTCGTCGTAACCCGGATCGTCCGGCACGAAGACGTCACCGGCCAGATCCTCGCGGAGCGCGGCGAGCGCCGTTCCCGCCTTCGACAGGGGCGCCATGGCCTCCCCCTTCCGAGAAGGGCATAGGACCTTTCCAGAGTAGGCGGAGGCGATCACGGGGGCACTGCGGGAGAAGTCCCGTGCCCCCGCCCCCGGCCGCTACCCCCCGTACGCGCCGCTCGCGGTCAGCCGCAGTGCCGTGTCGATCAGCGGAACGTGGCTGAAGGCCTGCGGGAAGTTCCCGACCTGGCGCTGGAGCCGCGGGTCCCACTCCTCGGCCAGCAGCCCGAGGTCGTTGCGCAGCGACAGCAGCTTCTCGAAGAGCCGGCGCGCCTCGTCCACCCGCCCGATCATCGCCAGGTCGTCGGCCATCCAGAACGAGCACGCGAGGAAGGCCCCCTCGTCGCCCTCCAGGCCGTCCACACCGGCCTCTTCGCCCGCCGTCGGATAGCGCAGGATGAAACCGTCGGACGTGGACAGCTCGCGCTGGATCGCCTCGATCGTGCCGATGACCCGCTTGTCGTCCGGCGGCAGGAAACCCATCTGCGGGATCAGCAGCAGGGAGGCGTCCAGCTCCTTCGACCCGTACGACTGGGTGAAGGTGTTGCGCTCCTTGTCGTACCCCTTCTCGCACACGTCCTGGTGGATCTCGTCGCGCAGCTCGCGCCAGCGCTCCAGCGGGCCGTCCGCGTCCCCGCTCTCGATCAGCTTGATCGTGCGGTCCACGGCCACCCAGGCCATCACCTTCGAGTGCACGAAGTGCCGGCGCGGGCCGCGCACCTCCCAGATGCCCTCGTCGGGCTGGTCCCAGTGGGTCTCCAGGTAGCGGATCAGCTTGAGCTGGAGCAGCGAGGCGTAGTCGCTGCGGGCCAGGCCCGTCATGTGGCCCAGGTGCAGGGCCTCGGTGACCTCGCCGTAGACGTCGAGCTGCAGCTGCCCGGCGGCGCCGTTGCCCACGCGGACCGGGCGGGAGCCCTCGTAGCCCGGCAGCCAGTCCAGCTCGGTCTCGCCGAGCTCCCGCTCGCCCGCGATCCCGTACATGATCTGCAGGTTCTCGGGGTCGCCGGCCACCGCGCGCAGCAGCCACTCGCGCCAGGCGCGGGCCTCCTCGCGGTAGCCGGTGCGCAGCAGCGAGGACAGGGTGATGGCGGCGTCGCGCAGCCAGGTGTAGCGGTAGTCCCAGTTGCGGACCCCGCCGATCTCCTCCGGCAGGGAGGTGGTCGGCGCGGCGACGATCCCGCCCGTCGGCCCGTAGGTGAGCGCCTTGAGGGTGATCAGGGAGCGGACCACCGCCTCCCGGTAGGGCCCGTGGTACGTGCACTGCTCGACCCACTCGCGCCAGAACTCGGCGGTGGAGTCCAGGGCCGCCTCGGCGTCGGGGGCCTCCGGCGCGCCGCGGTGCGAGGGCTGCCAGCTGATGCTGAACGCCATCCGGTCGCCGGGACCGACGGTGAAGTCGGAGTACGTGGTCAGGTCCTCGCCGTACGTCTGCGCGTCGGTGTCCAGCCACACGGAGTCGGGGCCGGCGACGGCGACCGTGCGCCCGTCGATCTTGTGGACCCAGGGCACGACCCGCCCGTAGCTGAAGCGCATGCGCAGCGCGGAGCGCATCTTGACGCGCCCGCTGACCCCCTCGACGATCCGGATCAGCTGGGGCGCGTGGCCCTCGCGGGGCGGCATGAAGTCGATCACGCGGACGGTGCCCCGCGGGGTCTCCCACTCCGACTCCAGCACCAGCGAGTCACCGCGGTAGCGGCGCCGGGTCGCGGGCGGCGGCTCTCCGTCGGCCGGGTGGGCCGGGCCGATCCGCCAGAACCCGTGATCCTCGGTGCCGAGAATGCTCGCGAACACGGCATGGGAGTCGAAACGTGGCAGACACAACCAGTCCACTGCCCCGTCCCGGCAGACCAACGCGGCGGTCTGCATGTCCCCGATCAGTGCGTAATCCTCGATGCGCCCGGACACGTGCATCTCCAGTCGAACGGCCACGTCCGCCCCGAAGGGCGCTTGCATTGCGCGGTTGCGCGGTCTCCTGTGGGTGGGGATCTCCGCGTTGAGCCCATGATTCCGTATGTCGGCTCGGTGCGGCCGTGTGACGGACTGCTCGGCGGCGATGTGTGCAATATCCGAGCAGGATATGTCGGCACCCTAGTGATCCCCTTAAGCCGCGGAAGAATGCGGCTGCGCCAAACGGGTGACCTGCCGGTACGTCGCCGCGCCGCCCCTCCCGCACCCCGGTACGGGACCCCCCGCGCCGCGTGGCCGGAAGCGGACCGGCCCGGGCGCTGATAGGCTGGTACCCCGTGGACCGGTGGTCTGCCTGTGCGAATCAGGAGCCCCGAAACCGCAGCTTCGGCGCCCCCTGAGACCCTTCCGGATCGACGGTGGCCGGCGCCGGACGCACCTCACCTCGCGACCACGGGAGCCCCCTCTTGGCTATGCCGCCCGCTGCTTTTCGAAACAGCACAGCCATGACGACCAAGCACATCTTCGTCACCGGGGGTGTCGCTTCGTCCCTCGGCAAGGGCCTGACGGCCTCCAGCCTGGGTGCGCTGCTGAAGGCGCGCGGCCTGCGGGTCACCATGCAGAAGCTCGACCCGTACCTGAACGTCGACCCCGGCACGATGAACCCGTTCCAGCACGGCGAGGTGTTCGTCACCAACGACGGCGCCGAGACCGACCTGGACATCGGCCACTACGAGCGCTTCCTCGACGTCGACCTCGACGGCTCGGCCAACGTCACCACCGGCCAGGTCTACAACACGGTCATCGCCAAGGAGCGCCGCGGCGAGTACCTCGGTGACACCGTGCAGGTCATCCCGCACATCACCAACGAGATCAAGCACCGCATCCGCCGCATGGCGACCGAGGACGTGGACGTCGTCATCACCGAGGTCGGCGGGACGGTCGGCGACATCGAGTCGCTGCCGTTCCTCGAGACCGTCCGCCAGGTGCGCCACGAGGTCGGCCGCGACAACGTCTTCGTCGTGCACATCTCGCTGCTGCCCTACATCGGCCCCTCCGGCGAGCTGAAGACCAAGCCCACCCAGCACTCGGTCGCCGCCCTGCGCAACATCGGCATCCAGCCCGACGCGATCGTGCTGCGCGCCGACCGCGACGTCCCCACCTCCATCAAGCGCAAGATCTCGCTGATGTGCGACGTGGACGAGGCCGCCGTGGTCGCGGCGATCGACGCCAAGTCGATCTACGACATCCCGAAGGTCCTGCACACCGAGGGCCTGGACGCGTACGTCGTGCGCAAGCTCGACCTGCCCTTCCGCGACGTGGACTGGACGGTCTGGGAGGACCTGCTGGACCGGGTCCACAACCCCGACCACGAGGTCAAGGTCGCGCTCGTCGGCAAGTACATCGACCTGCCCGACGCCTACCTGTCGGTGACCGAGGCGCTGCGCGCCGGCGGGTTCGCCAACAAGGCGCGCGTCCAGATCAAGTGGGTCACCTCCGACGACTGCAAGACCCCGGCGGGCGCGGCGGCGCAGCTGTCCGACGTGGACGCGATCTGCGTGCCCGGCGGCTTCGGCGACCGCGGTGTCAACGGCAAGGTCGGCGCGATCACCTACGCCCGCGAGAACAAGATCCCGCTGCTCGGCCTGTGCCTGGGCCTGCAGTGCGTGGTCATCGAGGCCGCGCGCAACCTCGCGGGCATCGAGGACGCCAACTCCACCGAGTTCGACGCCTCCACCCCGCACCCGGTCATCTCGACCATGGAGGAGCAGCTGGCCTTCGTCGAGGGCGCGGGCGACCTCGGCGGCACCATGCGGCTGGGCATGTACCCGGCGAAGCTCGCCGAGGGCTCCATCGTGCGCGAGGTCTACGGCGACCAGGCGTACGTGGACGAGCGCCACCGCCACCGCTACGAGGTCAACAACGCCTACCGCGGCGAGCTGGAGAAGAAGGCGGGCATCGTCTTCTCCGGCACCTCCCCGGACAACAAGCTCGTCGAGTACGTCGAGTACCCGCGCGAGGTCCACCCCTACCTGGTGGCCACCCAGGCCCACCCGGAGCTCCGGTCCCGCCCGACCCGCCCGCACCCGCTGTTCGCGGGTCTGGTCAAGGCGGCCGTGGAGCGTCAGCAGCAGGCCTGACGCTCGGTAACGTAGACGGCCGGGGTACGGAGTTCCGTACCCCGGCTGTCGTGCGTTGCGGAGGGTCGGGGAATGAACATCAAGGACACGCCGGAAACCTGGGACATGCTGTCGACGCAGCGGCCGTTCCAGGGCGCGAAGACGGCGGTGAACTCCGACGAGGTCCGGATGCCGGACGGGTCCACGGCCCGCCGCGACTACCAGGTGCACCCCGGCTCGGTGTGCGTGCTGGCGCTGGACGAGGCGGGGCGGGTGCTGGTCCTGAGCCAGTACCGGCACCCCGTGCGGCGCCGGCTGTGGGAGCTGCCGGCCGGGCTGCTCGACGTACCGGGGGAGAACCCGCTGCTCGGCGCCGAGCGGGAGCTGTACGAGGAGGCGCACGTCAAGGCCGATGACTGGCGGGTGCTGGTCGACTTCTACGCCTCGCCGGGCGGCTCCGACGAGGCGATCCGGGTCTTCCTCGCGCGGGGCGTCTGCGACGCCGAGGGCGAGCGGTACGCGGAATCCGGCTCGGAGGAGGCGGACATGGAGCTGGCGTGGGTTCCGCTGGCGGAACTGGTCCGGGGCGTGCTGGCGGGCGAGCTGGGCAACCCGGGGCTGGTGACGGGAGTCCTCGCCCTGTCCGCCGCCCTGGCCTCCGAGGACGGCCTCGACTCCCTGCGCCCGGCCACGGCCCCGTGGCCGGCCCGCCCGTACGCGTCCTAGCGGGACCCCGGGCCGTGCGCTCGCGTTGAAAAGAGGACCATCCGCTGATCCGATCAGGGGATATGCCCGCCGCGCTCCACCCGGCCCGTCGCTCTGCGTGAACTACGCTCGCCATCCGAAGGCAGGGAGAGGAGCGGATCCGTGACGGATTTCGTCGGGCGGCGGCGTGAGCTCAAGGAGCTGCGCGAGGACATCGCACGGACCGGGCTCGACACCCTCTCGGGCCGCAAGGCCAAAGCCCCCCGGGCCCGCGTGCTGCTGATCGCCGGACGCCCGGGCTCCGGCCGCACCGCGCTCGCCGAGGCCTTCGTGCGCGAGGTCGCCGGGGAGTACCCCGACGGGGTGCTCCGGACCCGGCTCACCGCTCCCGGCGGGGAGACCCTGGCCACCGAGCGCGCCGTCCGCGGCCTGCTGGAAGCGCTGGGACACACCACCCCGCCCGGTGCGGGCGAGGACGAGCTCAGCTCGACCCTGCGCACCGCGCTCGACGGCCGCCGCGTGGTCATCCTGGTCGACGACGCCGCCGATCCCTACCAGGTCGACGCGCTGCTGCCGGACACCCCGGAGTGCCTCGTCGTGGTCACCGCGGAGGGACCGCTCACCGGGATTCCGGACGTCCGCCCGTGCACCCTCGGCGGACTCGACACGCCCTCGGCCGTGGACATGCTGGTGCAGCGCATCGGCGACACCCGCGTCACCGCCGACCCCCGCGCCGCCGAATCCCTCGCCGAGGAATGCGGCGGCCAGCCCGCCGCACTCGCCCTCGTCGGCGGCTGGCTCGCCGCCCACCCCAAGGCCTCCGTCGCCGACGTCGCCAAGCAGCTGCACGACATGCCCGCCGGGATCGGCGGCCCGCTGGCCCGCGGCTTCCGGCTCGTCTACGAGTCCCTGCCGCAGCCCGCCCAGCGCACCCTGCGGCTGCTGCCGCTGGCCCCCGCCGGGATCGTCGACTCGCACACCGCCTCCGCCCTCGCGGGCTGCTCGGTGGCCGCGGCCCAGTCCACGCTGGACGACTTCGCCGGGCTGGGCCTGCTGCGCCACGCGCCCGACGGCCTCTTCCTGCTGCCCGGCTCGCTGGCGCCCCTGCTGCAGGCCCTGCTCGAGGCCAAGGAGCGGCCCGCCGAGGTCCAGCTCGCCCGCGCCCGGATGCTGGAGCGCACCGTACGGCTGCTCCACTCCTGCCGGGCCATGGCCGCACCGGACGAGGGCGGCGGGCTCGACGGGGGCGGCCTGCGGGAGACGCTGGACGGGGTGCCGCGCGCTCTGCGCTTCCCCGACCGGCGGGCCGCCGCCACCTGGCTGGACACCCGGCTGCCCGCCCTGTCCGCGGCGGCCTCCCTGGCCGTGGCCGACGGGGAGCTGGACACCCTGGCCCGCCGGCTGATCGCCGCCCTCGTACGGGCCCTCGCCGAGCACCGCGGCACCGCCGCGGCCGCCCCCGAGCTGTACGGGCTGCACCGGCTGGTCCTGGACGTGGCCGAGCGGCGCGGCCTGCACCGGGAGCAGGCCGCCGCGCTGCTGAACCTGGCCGATCTGGACGCCGAGACCGGCCGGACCCAGGAGGCGCTGGACCGCTACCGGGCCGCACTGGACGCGGGACGGGCCGCGAACGACCCGTACGCGACGGGCCGCGCGATGGAATCCGTAGGGGGCGCCTACCAGCAGCTGGAGGACTGGCACCGGGCCTCCGACTGGTTCGGGCGGGCGCTCGCCCAGGCCCTCGCGCGGGGCGAGCGCGCGGACGAGGCCCGGCTGTACGGGCGGCTCGGGAACGTCCACACGTACGCGGGCCGGTACGGGGACGCGCTGCGCAGCTGGCGGGCCGCCGCCGCGGGCTACCGGCGGCTGGCCGATGTACCGGGTCAGGCAAAGGCGTTGAGCGAGATGGCCCGGGTCCAGGAGTACGCCGGCCGGCCCGAGGAATCGCTGCACACCTGCCGGGAGGCGGTGGAGCTGGCGCGCCGCGCCGGGGACCAGCGGCTGCAGGCCGCGCTCCAGGTGCGGCTGGCCGACACGCTCGACCGGCTGGGGGATCCGGCGGCGGCCAGGCTGCACCGGTCCGCGGCCGACAGATTGCTGGGCGACGACCCCGCAGCCTGCGAAATCCGTAGTGGATCCGACTGAGATTATTTGTTTGCAAGGCTAGACACGGGTTCATCCTTCATTAAACTGGCTTCACCACGTCATCCCGTGGTGCATCCCGTTGCGCGTTCTTGTGGGCGGGTATGTATGGAAGTGCCCCGTATTTTCCCCTGAGCCAAGGACCGTGATCGACGATGAAGGTCGGCATCCCCCGCGAGGTCAAGAACAACGAGTTCCGGGTCGCCATCACGCCCGCCGGCGTGCATGAGCTGGTCCGCAACGGCCACCAGGTCTTCATCGAGCAGAACGCCGGTGTGGGCTCCTCGATCACGGACGCCGAGTACGTCTCGGCCGGCGCCGAGATCCTCGGCACCGCCGACGAGGTCTGGGCCACCGCCGACCTGCTGCTGAAGGTCAAGGAGCCGATCGCGGAGGAGTACCACCGCCTCCGCAAGGACCAGACCCTCTTCACCTACCTGCACCTGGCGGCCTCCCGCGAGTGCACGGACGCCCTGCTGGAGTCCGGCACCACCGCCATCGCGTACGAGACGGTCGAGCTCGCCAACCGCGCGCTGCCGCTGCTCGCCCCGATGTCCGAGGTCGCGGGCCGCCTGGCCCCGCAGGTCGGCGCCTACCACCTGATGCGCTCGGCCGGCGGCCGCGGCGTGCTCCCGGGCGGCGTCCCGGGCACCCACGCCGGCGAGTGCGTGGTCATCGGCGGCGGCGTCTCCGGCTGGAACGCCGCGCAGATCGCCATCGGCATGGGCTTCCACGTGACCCTGCTCGACCGCGACATCAACAAGCTCCGCGAGGCCGACAAGATCTTCGGCACGAAGATCAAGACGATCGTCTCCAACGCCTTCGAGCTGGAGAAGGCCGTCGTCGAGGCCGACCTCGTCATCGGCGCGGTGCTGATCCCGGGTGCGAAGGCCCCGAAGCTGGTCACCAACGAGCTCGTCGCCAAGATGAAGCCCGGAAGTGTCCTTGTCGACATTGCGATCGACCAGGGCGGCTGCTTCGAGGACTCCCGTCCGACCACCCACGCCGAGCCGACCTTCCAGGTCCACAACTCGGTCTTCTACTGCGTCGCCAACATGCCGGGCGCGGTGCCGAACACCTCCACCTACGCGCTGACCAACGCCACGCTGCCCTACATCGTGCAGCTCGCGAACCTCGGCTGGGTCGAGGCGCTGCGCCGTGACCCCGCGCTCGCGCTGGGCCTCAACACCCATGACGGCCAGGTCGTTTACGGTCCGGTCGCCGAGGCCCACGGCCTCGAGACCCTCGAGCTGAGCACGCTGCTCGGCTGACACGTCAACGACTGACGTCAATCTCACGTATCCGGCCGGACCTTGCCCGCAAGGTCCGGCCGGAGGCGTTTGCCGGGTGCGCCGGAGAGCCGCTCAACTCGCCTCGAACGTAACCCTTTAACCCTTTCGCACACCCGCGAAACTTCGCGGCGACAGCTCGTGCGCCCTTGACAGAGTGGTGTTCGGTTGCCGACACATCGTGCCGGGTCCGGCGGATTGTGTTGCCGCTGAGCGGTGACACGCCATAGAGTCGCCAACCGTCGGCATGGTGCCACGCTGACCTATCGATAAGTGTCCTGGTCACGTCCGAGGAGGTAAGACGACTTGTGAATGAGTCGACATTTGCTCCTGGGGGTGGTCGAGCAGGCGCGCCGGAGCGGGGGCAGAACCCCGCCGGGCTCGAGGCTGTCGGCTCCGTCGCAGTCCGCACCTTCGCAAACCACCAGCACATGACGACGCCCCAAAAGAGCATGGACGGCCTAGACGTGAACTCCAGGGCCGGCGACCTGAGCGGCGAAAAGCCCACTGGTTTCGCCGACTACGACAACGTGCCCGAAGGGCACTTCTACGACCCCGACGCGGAGTACGAACCGGACCCCGAGTACGCGGCCACCCTCGCCCCCGACGCTGCCCGCCAGCGCCGTGAGCGGATCGGCCCGACCGGACGCCCGCTCCCGTACTTCCCCATCCCGGGTCCGCTGACCGACCACGGTCCGGCGAAGATCATCGCGATGTGCAACCAGAAGGGCGGCGTGGGCAAGACCACGTCGACCATCAACCTGGGCGCCGCGCTCGCCGAGTACGGGCGCCGCGTGCTGCTCGTCGACTTCGACCCGCAGGGCGCGCTGTCCGTGGGTCTCGGCGTGAACCCGATGGAACTCGACCTGACGGTCTACAACCTGCTCATGGAGCGGGGCATGTCGGCCGACGAGGTGCTGCTCAAGACGGCGGTCCCCAACATGGACCTGCTGCCGAGCAACATCGACCTGTCCGCTGCCGAAGTGCAGTTGGTCAGCGAGGTCGCGCGCGAGTCCACCCTGCAGCGGGCCCTGAAGCCCCTGATGGCCGACTACGACTACATCGTGATCGACTGTCAGCCCTCGCTCGGTCTGCTGACCGTGAACGCCCTGACGGCCGCTCACAAGGTCATCGTGCCGCTGGAATGCGAGTTCTTCGCACTGCGCGGCGTGGCCCTGCTGACCGAGACCATCGAGAAGGTGCAGGAGCGGCTCAACCCCGAGCTGGAGCTCGACGGCATCCTCGCCACGATGTACGACTCCCGTACGGTGCACAGCCGCGAGGTGCTGGCGCGCGTCGTCGAAGCCTTCGACGACCACGTCTACCACACGGTCATCGGCCGCACGGTGCGCTTCCCGGAGACCACGGTCGCCGGTGAGCCGATCACGACGTACGCCTCCAACTCGGTTGGCGCCGCCGCGTATCGCCAGCTCGCCAGGGAGGTGCTCGCCCGGTGTCACGCCGAGTGAGTCTGCCCGGAGCCGACGAACTGTTCCGTACGACCGGCGGGATGGCGCTCCAGTCCTCCTCGCCGAGGCGGGGCGCCGACGAGGCGCCCGCCGCCGAGCACGCGGCCTCCTCGGCCGAGGGCGCGGCGGGGGAGGGCCGGAGCCGGGAGGCCGAGGCCGGCACGGAAGCCGTGGTGGGAGCACCCCGGCGGCCGCAGGAAGGTTCTGTCAACGGAGCCTCCGCGGCCCCGGGGGCGGGCGGACGCGGCAAGGGCCAGGGCCGGGGCGCCAACCGGCGGCCCAGCGGCCGCGAGCGGCACGACGAGAAGATCACGGTCTACGTCTCCGCCGAGGAGCTGATGGACCTGGAACACGCGCGGCTGGTGCTGCGCGGTGAGCACGGCCTGGCGGTCGACCGCGGCCGCATCGTCCGCGAGGCGGTGGCGGTCGTCCTCGCCGACCTCGAATCCCGCGGGGACGCGAGCATCCTCGTCCGCAGACTCCGCGGCCGCTGACCGCCTGCGGCGCGCCCGCCCGTCAACGCCCCGGCCCCGACGCGGGCCGGTCCGCGCCGCCGGCAGCGCCCCCGCCCGGCCCCGGCCACGGGCCACCCCATGCCGCGGGACGTCTCACCGGCTCACGTCCCCCGACACGGCACGCCGCCGCACTGCCCGACCGCGGGCAACGCGTACGCCGTGACACGTGGCACCGGCACCTGCGCCCCGGCGGACCTTCCCGGCCGCCGCGGGTGGCCGGCCGGTGGGGGTGCCCCGGCGGGCTGCAAGCCCTCTGTTTGGTGGTGCGTGGCACCGGCACGCTCCGGTCCGGTGAACCTTCTCGCCGCGTGTGGCCGACCGCGCGTGCCGAAAGCCCTCGCACTTGGTGGTGCGCGGCACCGGCAGGTTGCGGTCCGGCGAACCTCCCCGGGAACCCCGCCTGGGGTCGGTGCCCGGGCCGCACAGCGCGTCCCGAGCGAGCGGGCCGCGGGCCCTCCGACTTCGTGGTGCGCGGCACCGGCAGGCTGCGGTCCGGCGAACCCTCCCGGTAACGCGCCTGGGGCCGGTGTCCGGGGCGGGCTGCCGGACCGCGCAGCGCGTCCCGAGCGGGCCGCAGGCCCTCCGCCTCCGGGCACTGCGTGTGGCCGTCCGGGGGGTCTCCGGCAGGGATGCCCCGGCGCACTGCCGGACCGCGCAAGCGCATCCCATGCGGGCCGCGAGCGGTCCGACCTCGTGGTGCCCGCGGCAACGGCACACCGTGACCGCGGTGAACCTTCCCGGGCTCCGCCCGGGGCCGTCTGACGGGAGTGGTCTCCGGCCGGATGCCCCGGCGGACCACCGGACCGCGCAAGCGCGTCCATTCGAGCTGCAAGCCCACCGACTTCGTAGTGCGTGGCACCGCCACACCGTGACCCGGCGAACCTCCGGCACCGCTGGGGGCATGGCCCCGGCCCGGCGCCGCGGCGGGCTGCCGGACCGCGCGAGCGCGTCCCGCCCTCCGACTTCGCGATGTGCGGAACCGGCACGCTGCGACCCGGTGAACCCGCCTGGGTCGTCCGGCCACGGAGGTGGCGACCGCACACGCGTCCCATGATGCGGCGCACTGGGCGCCGCGCCCCGGCGGAGCTGTCCGGCCCTCGGACTAGGCTGCGCGTACGCCGCCGTCCCCGCACCACCCTGGAACCCGATGTCCCTCCCCGCCGAACCCGGACGCCCGCCCCGCCGCCTTCTGGGCCGGGGCCCAGGCGTGCCGGGAGACGCCGCAGCGAGGCCTGCAGCGCTCGCTGAGCGGCCCGCACCGCCCGAAGGCGGGGCGGAGCACTCGGAGGCCTGCGAGGCCGCGGACGGAGCCCCTGGCGCCGAGAGGGCCGAGGGCCGGGCGGACGGGCTCCCTGGCGCCGGACGGGGCGAGGGTCGGGTGGCCGAGGAGGCCGCGGGGCCCGCCGCGCGGCCGGCGACGTCCGAGGCCGGGCCGGAGTCCCAAGACGCACCTGCACCGTCCGAGGGTGGGGCGGAGCTCACACCGGCCTCCGAGACCGCGGACGGGCCCCCTGGCGCCGGGCGGGCCGAGGTCCGGGCGACCGCGGCCCCCGTGTGCACCGCTGCGCGGCCGACGTCGTCCGAAGCCGGGCCGGAGTTCGACGGCCGGGCCCCTGGCGCCGGACGGGGCGAGGGTCGGGTGGCCGAGGACGCCGCGGGGCCCGCTGTGCGGCCGGCGGCGTTCGGGGCCGGGGCGGGGTTCCAAGACGGTGGGCACGGTTGTGCGGCCGTCGGTGCGCCTGCACCGTCCGAGGGTGGGGCGGAGCTCACACCGGCCTCCGAGACCGCGGACGGGCCCCCTGGCGCCGGACGGGCCGAGGTCCGGGCGGCCACGGCCCACGCGAGCCCCGGCGCAGGCGGCCCGGACGAGGGCACCGCGCAGCCCGCCGGAGGCGACGGGCGGTTTACGTTGCGGCTCGCGAACTTCGAGGGGCCCTTCGACCTGCTGCTCCAGCTGATCTCCCGGCACAAGCTCGACGTCACCGAGGTCGCGCTGTCCAAGGTCACCGACGAGTTCATGGCCCACATCCGCGCCATGGGCCCCGACTGGGACCTCGACCAGACCACCGAGTTCCTCGTGGTCGCCGCCACCCTGCTCGACCTGAAGGCCGCCCGGCTGCTGCCGGCCGCCGAGGTCGAGGACGAGGCCGACCTCGCCCTGCTGGAGGCCCGCGACCTGCTCTTCGCGCGCCTCCTCCAGTACCGGGCGTACAAACAGATCGCCGCGATCTTCGAGGAGCGCGCGGAGGCCGAGGGCAGGCGCTACCCGCGCACCGTCGGCCTCGAGCCGCACCACGCCGACCTGCTGCCCGAGGTCGTCATCACCATCGGTCCGGAAGGCTTCGCCCGCCTCGCCGTCAAGGCCATGCAGCCCAAGGCCAAGCCCCAGGTCTACGTGGACCACATCCACGCGCCGCTGGTCAGCGTGCGCGAGCAGGCCGGGCTCGTCGTCCGGATGCTGAAGACGCGCGGCGAAGCCACCTTCCAGGAGCTCACCGAGGACGCCGCGGACACCCTCACCGTCGTCGCGCGCTTCCTGGCGCTCCTGGAGCTCTACCGCGAGAAGGCGGTGGTCCTCGACCAGGAAGAGGCCCTGAAGACCCTCACCGTCCGCTGGAGCGGCGGGGACGGCGACGGCATGCCGACCGTGACCGACGAGTTCGACCAGATCGTGGAGGCCAAGGAATGAGCAGCGACGTGGCCGCGCTGGCGCTGAAGCCCGCGCTGGAAGCCGTCCTCATGGTCGTGGACGAGCCCGCGACGGAGGCGCACCTCGCCAAGGTGCTGGAGCGCACCCCGCGGGAGGTCGCGGACGCGCTGCGCCAGCTCGCCGACGAGTACACCCTCCAAGGGCGCGGATTCGAGCTGCGCCTGGTCGCCGGCGGGTGGCGGTTCTACACCCGGGCGGAGTTCGCGCCGGCCGTCGAGGGCTTCGTACTGGACGGCCAGCAGGCCCGTCTCACCCAGGCGGCGCTAGAGACCCTGGCGGTCGTCGCGTACCGCCAGCCGGTGAGCCGGTCGCGGGTCTCGGCGGTCCGCGGAGTCAACTGCGACGGGGTCATGCGCACCCTCCTCCAGCGCGGTCTGGTGGAGGAGGCGGGGACGGAACCCGAAACAGGTGCGATCCTGTACAGGACGACGAACCACTTTTTGGAGCGGATGGGCCTGCGCGGCCTGGACGAGCTCCCGGAGCTCGCGCCCTTCCTCCCCGAGGCGGACGCGATCGAAGCCGAGACGCAAGAAGGTGTGCCGTCGTTCGATCCGGACGCACCGGACACCGATGAAGACGACGACAAGACGACGGACATTTGATGCGAAGCAACGGCAACGGCGGCGGCAACAGGAACAGCGGCGGCGGCGGTGGTGGCGGACGCGGTGACTCCCGCGGCGCCGGCTCCTCCGGCGGCGGCTACCGCGGTGGCGGCTCCTCCGGCGGGGGCGGCTCCCGCGGCGGCTCCTCCGGCGGCGGCGGCTCCCGCGGCGGCTCTTCCGGCGGCGGTGGCTACCGCGGTGGCGGCTCCTCCGGCGGCGGCGGTTCCCGCGGCGGCTACCAGGGCGGCTCTTCCGGCGGCGGCTACCGCGGCGGCAGCTCCTCCGGCGGCGGCTACCAGGGCGGCGGCTACCAGGGCGGTGGCTCCGGCTCCCGTGACCGCGACCGCGAGCAGGCCCCCCAGCGTCCCCGCAACCCCCGCCCCGAGGAGCGCCGCTACGACGTCGGTCCCGAGGGCGAGCGCAGCGGCCGCTCGGGCCCCAAGGCCGGCGGCGGCGGTGCCCGCGGCGCGGCCGCGCGCGGTGGCGCCAAGGGCGGCCCCAAGACCTCCAAGACCCCCGGCATCGGCGGGGCCGGCGGCCCGCGCCGCGGCCCCGGCAGCCGCAGCGGCCAGTCCCGCCCGCGCGAGCTGGACGCGCGGATCGAGGAGCGCGTGCGCGACCGGTACGCCGACAAGCCCGTGATCAAGACGCCGAAGACCTTCCCGGGTGCCGAGGAGGAGGGTGAGCGCCTGCAGAAGGTGCTCGCCCGCGCCGGCATGGGTTCGCGCCGCGCCTGCGAGGAGCTCATCGAACAGGCCCGTGTCGAGGTCAACGGCGAGATCGTGCTGGAGCAGGGCAAGCGGGTCCTGCCGAAGGACGAGATCAAGGTGGACGGCCTGACCGTCGCCACCCAGTCGTACCTGTTCTTCGCGCTGAACAAGCCGGCCGGCGTCGTCTCCACCATGGAGGACCCGGACGGCCGCCAGTGCCTCGGCGACTACGTCACCAACCGTGAGACGCGTCTCTTCCACGTCGGCCGGCTCGACACCGAGACCGAGGGCATCATCCTGCTCACCAACCACGGTGAGCTGGCCCACCGCCTCACGCACCCGAAGTACGGCGTGAAGAAGACCTACGTCGCGGCCATCACCGGCCCGCTGCCGCGCGAGATCGGCAAGCGGCTCAAGGACGGCATCGAGCTGGAGGACGGGTACGCCCGCGCCGACCACTTCCGCGTCGTCGACCAGGTCGGCAAGAACTACCTGGTCGAGGTCACCCTCCACGAGGGCCGCAAGCACATCGTCCGCCGCATGATGGCCGAGGCCGGCTTCCCGGTCGAGAAGCTCGTCCGGACCTCCTTCGGGCCGATCGAGCTCGGCGACCAGAAGTCCGGCTGGCTGCGCCGCCTGACCAACACCGAGGTCGGCATGCTGATGCGCGAGGTCGGTCTGTAAGGCCCAGGCAGTACCGCCCGATCCCGGGCCGAAGAGCCCGCAGTGCCCCCGGCGCTGCGGGCTCTTCGCTTGCCCGACGACCCCCCGACTGTTTATAGTCAATTCGACTATTAATAGGCCGTCGGGGACGGCCTCCGCGCCCGTCCACAGGAGCCGCGATGACCGCCGGATACGACCCGGCCGCTTTCGTCCCGTTCGCGGTGACCGTCGACCTCGCCGTCTTCACCGTGCGCCGGGGGCTGCTGCACGTACTGCTGATCCGGCGCGGGCAGGAGCCGTACGAGGGGGCCTGGGCGCTCCCCGGCGGCTTCGTCGCACCCCGCGAGTCCGCGGAGACGGCCGCCCGCCGCGAACTGGCCGAGGAGACCGGCCTGCCGCAGGACGTGGTGGCGGCCCTGCACCTGGAGCAGCTGCGCACCTACAGCGAGCCGGACCGCGACCCCCGGATGCGGGTGGTTTCGGTGGCCTTCACGGCGCTGGTCGCGGACCTGCCGGAACCGGCGGAGGGGGGCGGCGGGGACGCGGTCCACGCCCGCTGGGTGCCCGTCGGCGAGGTCGGGTCCCGGCCGGGCCCCGGCCGGGGGGACCGCCGTCCCGTTCCGCTCGCCTTCGACCACGCCGTGATCCTGGCGGACGCGCGGGAACGGGTCCGCTCGAAGCTCGAGTACACCTGCCTGGCCACCGCCTTCTGCCCGCCCGAATTCACCCTCGGGGAGCTCCAGGCCGTCTACGAGACGGTCTGGGACACCGCCCTGGACCGCCCCAACTTCCGCCGCAAGGTCCTGGCCACACCCGGTTTCGTCGAGGCCGTACCGGGCGCCGCCCGGCTGACCGGAGGCCGCGGCAAACCGGCCGCCCTGTACCGGCCGGGACCGGCGACCGCCCTGCACCCGCCCCTGCTCCGCCCCTCGGAAGGAAACAAGCGATGACGACGATGTCCACGCCGACGAAGCGGGCCGCGACCGGCGCCCTGATCGGCCTGGCCCTGGGCGACGCCCTCGGCTTCCCGACGGAGTTCAACGACGTGCCGTCGATCCTGGCCAAGACCGGCCCGTGGCGGGAGATGAAGCTGCCCCGGCCGGCGATCGTCACGGACGACACCCAGATGACGCTCGCGCTGGCGCGGGGCATCCGGACGGCCCTGGAGGGGGGCCCGGTCGACCCGCCGCACCTCGCCGGTCCGGTCCGGGAGGAGTACGTCGCCTGGTACCACTCCCCGGAGAACAACCGGGCCCCGGGCAACACCTGCCTGACGGCCTGTGACCTGCTGGACGATCCGGAGCGGGACTGGCGCGACGCCAGCCGGCTCGGCTCCAAGGGCTGTGGCGCGAACATGCGCGTGGTCCCGGTGGGACTGGTCCCCGGCTGGACCGAGGAGGAGCGGGCCGGCGCCGCCCAGCTCCAGTCCGCCCTCACCCACGGCCACCCCACCGCGCTGGCCGCCTCCGACCTGACCGCACGGGCGGTGTACCTGCTGGCGCAGGGCGCCGAGGTGACGGGCCTGGTCGGACGGCTGCGCTCGTACGCCCTGGAGAACCGCACCCGCTACCACGAGCGGTGGCTCGGCGACCTGTGGATGCGGACGAGCTCCGACGCCTCCCCGGAGTCCTACATCGCGCGCGGCTGGGACGAGTGCCTGGCCGCCTTGGACCGCCTGTCCGCCGCCCTGCGCACGCCCTCCCCCGAGACCGACCCCTGCCTGACCACGGGCGAAGGCTGGATCGCGGAGGAGGCCCTCGCCACGGCCCTGCAGTGCTTCCTGCTCTTCCCCGACGAACCCCTCCTGGCCCTGCGCCGCGCCGCCTGCACGGCCGGCGACTCCGACTCCATCGCCTGCCTGGCCGGGGCCTTCGCCGGCGCCCACCTCGGCGGGGACGTCTGGCCCCGGGACTGGGAGGGCCGCATCGAGTACCGGGCCGAACTCCTCGCCTTCGGCGCCCTCTGGGATGCCTGATCCAAGCTGGACGCACTGACAACCGAAGTCGCTGCCGAGCACGGCGGGTACGAAGGTCCGGAACTCGGCGCGGTGCGCGAGGACTTCGAGGCGCTGCACGCGGTGCTCGACGCCGCGCAGGCCGCCTCCGCGGCGGGCGCGGCACGGCTGACCTACGCGGCCGAGGCGCGCCGGGTGCGCTGCAGGAAGTCCTCGACGCGGGCCCGGTCCGGCTCCGCCGGGAGGGGCGTCCCGGTCAGGGCGGTCTCCGTCTCCTCCTGGAGGCGGGACATCCAGGCGTCGACCTCGTCCCAGGTGGCCTCGCCGCGGCGGACCGCGAGGAGGCGCTCACGGTGCGGGCCCGCGTCGATCTCCAGGCGGCCCGTGCGCAGCAGGTCGCGGCAGGACAGGAGCAGGCGCAGCAGGTGCATGGCGTGCTTCCAGCGCGGGGCGCCGTGGATGCGGACGTCCGCGAGGAGTTTGCCGCGCTGGGAGGCCGCGTACCGGCTGAAGCTGGTGTGGGCCCGGCGGGAGAGGAAGGCCCCCCGGAGCGAGAGCAGTTCCTCGCCGACCGGGGGCAGCCGTTCCACCAAGGGGGAGTGGAGGCACTCCAGGATGTTCGGGTTGGCGCGCAGGGCCAGTTCGCAAAAGCGCTCCAGCTCCCACGAGAACTCCTCGTCCCGCGGGCCCTCCACGTGCGCGGGGGGCTTCTCGAACCGCCAGAACAGCGGCGTCGGGGCGAGGTAGACACCGCGCCGGTCGGTGTCGCTCGCCTCCGTCGCCAGCCCGAACGCCCGGGAGCCCATCACGCACTGGTACACCGTGTGGTCCCGTACCAGGGTCAGTTCGTCCATTCGGGGAGACTAGGGCCGTGGCCGGCCGCTAGGCGAGCGAGATACTGCCGTCCGCCGCGACCGTGATCTTCTTCTCCTCCAGCGGGCGGGTCGCCGGACCCTTGGTCACCGCGCCGTCCGTGTCCTTGAACTTGCTCATGTGGCAGGGGCAGACGATGGTGCCGTTCTCCACCGTGGTCACGAGGCAGCCCTGGTGGGGACAGACCGCCGAAAAACAGTGGAAGGACCCGGCGGTGGGCTGGGTGACCACCAGCTTCTCGGCCTTCAGGACCGTGCCGCCGCCGACGGGTACGTCGGCCGCCTTGGCGATGGCCTTAGCCGCGGGTGCGTTGGGCGCGGACTCGCTCGCGGGCGGCTTCTCGCCGCTGTCGCCGCAGGCGGTGAGCGCGCCTCCGGCCAGGACGGCCGCACCGGCCGTCAGTACGGTGCGCCGGGCGGTGGGCGTGGGCTCGCTCATGGTGTCTCCTCGCTTCGTGACCGGATGGCGTGCAGCATCCTGGCCTGCGGCGGGCTTCAGGAGAAGCCTGCCGCGCCGTTTCGGTGGCCCGGCTGCCACGGTGCCAGTGAGGCAGGACTGCCGGGTGGGCGTACGACCTCCCACACGCGGATCACGGCCTCCCGGTTCAACGGGCCGTGGACGTGCGGGTAGCGGCCGCCGGTTTCACCCTCGCGGCGGACCTCGGCGCTCAGGGCGTCCTCGTCGAGCTCCACCGCGAGCAGGATCCCCGGTACCCCGCGGTAGTGCGCGTCGGCGATCGCGAGCGCCGTGGGCCGGTCCGCCGAACAGTGCACGAAACCCTCCGAGTCGAGCGAGGGCGGGGCGTACGGCCGGTCGGGTGCGGCGGTCCAGTCGGCGAGCGGGACGAGGTGGAAGATCATGCCGTTCGTTCTACCGCAGGGCCCGGGGGCGGGCGGCGGGGGTCGTGCGCCAAGTGGCGGCACTGTGCGGTTCGGGTGACATTGTCCGTGTCTCGACGCCGGGTACGCCGCTTCCGTGCGGCCCGGTTCCTCCGTGAAAGGCAGGATCATGGCGGGTAACGACCTCGGCTCCCTTCTCGGCGGCCTCCTCGGCGGCGGCCAGGGCGGCGCCTCCGGCGGCGGCAACATCCTCGGCTCACTGCTCGGCTCGCTCACGGGCGGCGGCGGAGCGAGTGGTGCGCAGGCGGCCGGAGGCGGAGCGAACAACCCGCTCAGCGGCCTGCTGGAGATGCTCAGCAGGTCCGGCCTCCTCGACCAGGCGCAGTCCTGGGTCGGCCCCGGCGCGAACCAGCCGGTCAGCGCCGACCAGATCAAGGAGGCGCTGCCGGGCGACACGCTCCGGAAGGTCGCCGAAGAGTCGGGCGTCTCCACGGACCAGGCCGCCGACCAGATCGCCCGGGTGCTGCCGGCCGCGGTCGACAAGCTGACACCGAACGGCGCGGTGCCCTCGGGTTCCCTCGAGGACATCATCAAGGCCCAGAACCTCTGACGCGGTTGCCCGCCGGGGCCCGGCCGCCGTCCCACTGGGCGGGCGCCGGGCCCCCGCGCCGTCCCGGCTGGCTACCCTGGCCCGACAGCCCGTCACCTCGCCGAACGCAACCCTGGAGTGCCCCGTGAGAACCGCCGTCGTCATCGGAACCGGACTGATCGGCACCTCCGCGGCGCTCGCGCTGACCGCCCGCGGGATCACCGTCCACCTCGTCGACCACGACCCGGCCCAGGCGCACACCGCGGCCGCCCTCGGGGCCGGCACGGACGAGGCCCCCGAAGGCAGGGTCGACCTCGCGATCGTCGCCGTGCCCCCGGCCCACGTGGCGGCGACGCTCGCCGACGCGATCGGCCGCCGGGCGGCCCGCGCGTACGTGGACGTGGCCAGCGTCAAGGGCGGACCGCGCCGGGAGCTGGAGGCGCTCGGCGTGGACGTCGCGGAGTACATCGGCACGCACCCGATGGCGGGCAAGGAGCGGTCGGGCCCGATGGCCGCCACCGCGGACCTCTTCGAGGGCCGCCCCTGGGTGCTGACCCCCACCCGGGACACGGACCACGAGGTGCTGAACCTCGCCCTGGAGCTGGTGTCCCTGTGCCGGGCCGTACCCGTCGTGATGGACGCGGACGCCCACGACCGGGCCGTGGCGCTCGTCTCCCACACCCCGCAGCTGGTGTCGAGCATGGTCGCCGCACGGCTGGAGGAGGCCGACGAGACGGCCGTCCGGCTGTGCGGGCAGGGCATACGGGACGTCACCCGGATCGCGGCCTCCGACCCGCGGATGTGGGTGGAGATCCTGTCGGCGAACCCGGGCCCGGTCGCCGACGTGCTGGCCGGGATCGCGGCCGACCTGGAAGAGACCGTGGAGGCGCTGCGGAGCCTCCAGTCGGCCGACCTGGAGAAGCGGCGGGGCGGCGCCGCCGGGATCGAGGACGTGCTGCGGCGCGGGAACGCGGGCCGGGTCCGGGTGCCGGGCAAGCACGGCGCGGCGCCGACCGTGTACGAGACGGTGGCCGTGCTCATCTCCGACCAGCCCGGGGAGCTGGCGCGGATCTTCGCGGACGCGGGCCGGGCCGGGGTCAACATCGAGGACGTGCGGATCGAGCACGCGACGGGGCAGCAGGCCGGTCTCGTCCAGCTGATGGTGGAGCCGCGCGCCGTGGCCGGCCTGACGGCCGAGCTGCGCGAGCGCGGATGGGCCCTGCGACAGCAGTAGGCCCCCACCCTGTGCCCCCCGGCCGCACGTGCCGACCGGGGGGCGGCCGGCGGCGGGCCCGGGGGCGGGCCCGGACGGGCGGGGTCGGGGGCTCCCGGGGCCCGGTAACCTGGAGCAGGGGCGTTTTCGCGCGCCCAGACACGTACGCGCAACCAGGAAGGTGCCCGCACCGTGGAAACCGCAGCTCCGGCAGCCGTGATCGTCGCCATCGACGGTCCCTCCGGCACGGGCAAGTCCAGCACCTCCAAGGCCGTGGCCGCCAAGCTCGGGCTGCGCTACCTCGACACCGGCGCCCAGTACCGGGCCATCACCTGGTGGATGATCAGCAACGGCGTCGACACCGACGACCCGCAGGCCATCGCCGTCGCCGCGGGCAAGCCGTCGATCGTCTCCGGCACGGACCCGGCCGCGCCCACCATCACCGTGGACGGCCTGGACGCCTCCGGCCCCGTCCGCACCCAGGAAGTCACCGCCAAGGTCAGCGCCGTCAGCGCCGTCCCCGAGGTGCGCACCCTGATCACCGAGCTGCAGCGGTCCATCGCCGCCGAGGCGGCCGCCGAGGCCGACGGCATCGTCGTCGAGGGCCGGGACATCGGCACCACCGTGCTGCCCGACGCCGACCTCAAGATCTTCCTGACCGCCTCGCCCGAGGCGCGCGCCGCCCGGCGCAGCGGCGAGCTCCGCGGCAAGGAGGCCGCCGACCTCGCGGCCACCAAGGCGGCGCTGATCAAGCGCGACGCCGCGGACTCCGGCCGCAAGACCTCCCCGCTGGCCAAGGCCGGCGACGCCGTCGAGGTGGACACCACCGAGCTCACCCTCGACCAGGTCATCGAATGCGTCGTGACCCTCGTCGAGGAGCGGCGCAGCACCAGCGGGACCACACAGAAGCGGGCGGGCCGCAAGTGAGCGATACGCCCTCCCCCAAGGGTGCGGCGGTCGGCAGGCGCATCGGCATCGGGCTCATGTACGGGCTCTGGAAGCCCCGCGTGCTCGGCGCCTGGAAGGTGCCCGCCTCCGGCCCCGTCATCCTCGCCGTGAACCACTCGCACAACATCGACGGCCCGATGGTCATGGGCACCGCGCCCCGGCCCCTGCACTTCCTGATCAAGAAGGAGGCGTACGTCGGTCCGCTCGGCCCCTTCCTCGACGGGATCGGGCAGGTCAAGGTCGACCGCAGCGGCACCGACCGGACGGCGATAACCCGCGCCCTCGGCGTGCTCGACAATGGAGGTGCCCTCGGCATCTTCCCCGAGGGCACCCGGGGCGAGGGCGACTTCGCTTCACTGCGCGCCGGTCTCGCGTACTTCGCGGTCCGCAGCGGCGCGCCCATCGTGCCGGTGGCCGTGCTCGGCAGCGGCGACACCAAGGGCCGGCTCGTCAAGGGCCTGCCCGCTCTCAAGAGCCGGGTCGACGTCGTTTTCGGCTCGGCCTTCGACGCGGGGGACGGCAGTGGCCGCCGTACCCGCACCGCGCTGGACGAGGCCACCGTACGCATCCAGGACCGGCTGACCGCCCACCTGGCCGACGCCAAGCGCCTCACCGGCCGCTGAGCGAGACTTGACCTAGTAGTGGAACCGCGCTGCGCGGGCACCACCGACCACCACGAACGACGAGGAACGGACTTCATGAACGACCAGCACGACCACGGAGCACTTGGCGATGCCGAGTACGCGGAGTTCATGGAGCTCGCCGCGGAAGAAGGCTTCGACATCGAGGACGTCGAAGGCGCGATCGAGGAGGCCTCCGCCGGCCCCCTCCCCGTCCTCGCCGTCGTCGGCCGGCCGAACGTCGGCAAGTCGACCCTGGTGAACCGCATCATCGGCCGCCGCGAGGCGGTCGTCGAGGACAAGCCCGGCGTCACCCGCGACCGCGTCACGTACGAGGCCGAGTGGGCCGGCCGCCGCTTCAAGGTCGTCGACACCGGCGGCTGGGAGCAGGACGTCCTCGGCATCGACGCCTCCGTCGCCGCCCAGGCCGAGTACGCCATCGAGGCCGCCGACGCGGTCGTCTTCGTCGTCGACGCCAAGGTCGGCGCCACCGACACCGACGAGGCCGTCGTCCGCCTGCTGCGCAAGGCCAAGAAGCCCGTCGTGCTGTGCGCCAACAAGGTCGACGGCCAGAGCGGCGAGTCCGACGCGGCCTCGCTCTGGTCCCTGGGCCTCGGCATGCCGCACCCGGTCTCCTCGCTGCACGGCCGCGGTACCGGTGACATGCTGGACGCCGTCCTCGAGGCCCTGCCCGAGGCGCCCGAGCAGACCTTCGGCGGCGCCGCCCCCGGCGGCCCGCGCCGCATCGCGCTGATCGGCCGCCCGAACGTGGGCAAGTCCTCGCTGCTGAACAAGGTCGCGAAGGAGGACCGGGTCGTCGTCAACGAGCTGGCCGGCACCACCCGCGACCCGGTCGACGAGCTGATCGAGCTCGGCGGCATCACCTGGAAGTTCGTCGACACCGCCGGCATCCGCAAGAAGGTCCACCTCCAGCAGGGCGCCGACTACTACGCCTCGCTGCGCACCGCCGCCGCCGTCGAGAAGGCGGAGGTGGCGGTCATCCTGATCGACACCACCGAGACGATCAGCGTCCAGGACCAGCGCATCATCACGATGGCCGTCGAGGCGGGCCGCGCGATCGTGATCGCGTACAACAAGTGGGACGAGCTCGACGAGGAGCGCCGCTACTACCTCGAGCGCGAGATCGAAACCGAGATGCAGCAGGTCTCCTGGGCGCCCCGCGTGAACGTCTCGGCGCTCACCGGCCGCCACATGGAGAAGCTGGTCCCGGCGATCGAGACCGCCCTCGCGGGCTGGGAGACGCGCGTCCCCACGGGCCGGCTGAACGCCTTCCTCGGCGAGGTCGTCGCGGCCCACCCGCACCCGATCCGCGGCGGCAAGCAGCCCCGCATCCTGTTCGGGACCCAGGCGGGCAGCAAGCCGCCGCGGTTCGTCCTCTTCGCCTCCGGCTTCCTGGAGCACGGCTACCGGCGCTTCATCGAGCGCCGGCTGCGCGAGGAGTTCGGCTTCGAGGGCACCCCGATCCACATTTCGGTGCGGGTGCGCGAGAAGCGCGGCGCCCAGTACAAGAAGAAGAAGTAGGCGCTCCGGGGGTCAGTAGCCCCGGCGCGGAGCGGGCGGCAGGGCCGCCGGGATGGGCGTCATCCCGGTCTGGCGCTGCCGCCCGTCTGCGTATCCGGCGCCGCCCGCGTACGAGTACGCGGGTGCGGGCGTGGGTGCGGGCGCGGGCTGCGGCTGAGCCACGTAGGTGGGCTGCCAGTCGGTCCGCTGCCACGGGGAACCGTTCCAGCCGCTGTCGTACGAGCTGCCCGTGCCGGTGTACCCGCCCCCGTACGAGAAGGCCGTGAACCCGAGGTCCTCCTCGCCCGTACGGTCGCCCGGCAGCGCCCGGAAGGCGCGCAGGTACTCCGAGTACAGGGCGTCGTAGATCGGGGTGTGCGAGACGGGGCTCGTACGGGACGGGGCGCGGGAGGAGTCGTATGGATGCACGTATCAGCCAACGAAACCGGCGCCCTGCGGATGCGGGGTGACGGGCGGGAAAACGCGGATCGCCGCCGGGGTCGGCCCCGGCGGCGATCCGCGTTTTCCGTGCTGTGGTGCCGTGTGTCAGGCGCCCGGCGTACCGGCCAGGGGCATGGAAGCGGCCACGAGCTTGCCCGCGGCGGCGGCCTTGTCCAGGGCGTCGCGCAGCAGGTCCTCACGGGGCTGCTGGCCGATGGACCCGACCGGGGCGGCGTAGATGAGCACCCGCTGGGTCTTGTTGACGGCGTTGCGCCAGCCCTCGGTGACCGACAGCGCCTGGTGCGCCTGCCACCAGGCGACCGGGCGGCCGCCGTCGGCTCCCGGCTGCAGGACGGCGTGCAGCTGGCCGCCGGCGAGCAGGACGGACCACCCGCTCAGCGCGGTCGGCAGCTGCGCGGTGTCCGTGACGGGGATGAAGCCCTGCTCGATGAGGAGCGGGAGGAAGTCGTCGCCGGGGCCGTCACTGCCGGGTCGGGCGATCGGGGCGGTCGGCTCGACCACCAGGGCGGGGTGCAGCTCCCCGCCGATCAGGACCAGGCCGCTGGTGATGCCCAGGACGGCCTGGCCGCCGGGCACGTTCTGCGGGGCCTCGCCGGCGGCGGGCGAGGCCGGGCTGTCACCGGTGATGCTGGCGACGGCGCCCTGGAGCTGCTCCTCGGACACGGTCACCACCTGAGAGGGGATGCAGGTGGCATGGGCGAAGGCAAGGACGGCGGTCTCCTCGCCGACGAACAGCACCGTGCTGGTGCGGTCGTTCTCGGGGTCGCCCGGAGTGCGGCAGGAGGTGCAGTCGTAACTGCGCGGCGCGTCCTCGCCGACGAGCAGCCTGTCGGCTTCTTCGTCACCGATCTCGGCACGTACCTCATCACTGACGTCGAGCATGCGCGGCACGGGGTGGCTCCTCGGCATAGGTGCGGGGGCCGGGTGGTTCCCGGCTCGCCGGGCTCAACGGGGGAGCGGCGGCCGGGGTCACGCCATTGGAGGGAACGGAATCGAACCGGGCCCCCGTACGAGTGAACCGTCCGGCCGGGCCTTCGTTTCGTGCCAACTGTTTTCTGATTGTGCGCAGTTGATGGCCGTGATTGGCCGTTTGCGGGAGGGGTGGCCGGTCGGCCGACCGGGTGGGGTGCGGGGTCGCCCGGCGCGCCGGTCCCGGGGGGCCGCCGGCGCTGCGTAGCGTGACGCGATGCCCCACCTCCGGATCCGGCGTCGCCGGCGGGCCAGGGCCCGTCCCGTCGCCGCTGCCGTCGCCGCCGCGCTGGCTCTCGTACTCCCGGCCGGTGCGGCGGCGGCCCTCGCCCCGCCCCCGCCCGCCCCCGGGCCGGCGGGGGCGGCGCACCCCGGCTCGCCGGGGGTGATCGGAAACGGGCCGGGGGACTGCGGGCCGGGCGGGGAGTGGCCCTGGGACTGCATCGCCGACTGCGAGAGCAGCGGGCGGTGGGCGATCAACACCGGCAACGGGTTCTACGGAGGGCTGCAGTTCTGGCAGCCGACCTGGGAGGAGTACGGGGGGCTGCTGTTCGCGCCGCGCGCCGACCTGGCGAGCCGGATCCAGCAGATCAGGGTGGCGGAGGACGTGCTCGGCACGCGGGGCTGGGACGCCTGGCCGACGTGCTCGAAGCGGTACGGCCTGGCCGGGCGGATGCACGTGGTGCGGAGCGGGGACACGCTCGATTCGATCGCGCGGAAGCACCGGGTGGAGGGCGGCTGGCAGGCGCTGTACGCGGCGAACCGGGAGGTGGTCGGGGCGCGGCCCGAGGCGCTCGTGACGGGCACGCTTCTGGTCATTCCGGAGCGGCCGCCGGCCCCGCCCCCGGCCCGGCCACCGGGTCCGGTGGATCCGGGCCCGGTGCCGGTGGACCCGGGCCCGGTGGATCCGGGTCCGGTGGCTCCGGCCGGTCCGGCGCCCGTTCCGACGGCCCCTCCTCCGTCGCCCCGGCCGCTGCTCCCGTACCGGCCCTGAGGCGCGCGGGACGCGCTGGCAGACTTCGGCCATGCTCGAGACCTCCGCACGACTGCTGCGCCTGCTGTCCCTGTTGCAGGCCCACCGCGAATGGACCGGGGCGGACCTCGCCGACCGGCTCGGGGTGACGCCGCGGACCGTACGGCGGGACGTGGACCGGCTGCGGGAGCTGGGCTACCCGGTCAACGCCAGCCCCGGGACCGGCGGCGGCTACCAGTTGGGGGCCGGGGCCGAGCTGCCGCCGCTGCTGCTGGACGACGACGAGGCCGTCGCCGTCGCGGTCGGGCTGCGCACGGGCGCCGGCAACGGGGTCGAGGGGATCGGGGAGGCCTCCGTACGGGCCCTCGCCAAGCTGGAGCAGGTGCTGCCCTCGAGGCTGCGGCGCAGGGTGTCCGCGCTCAACGAGTTCACCGTGCCGATGCTGCGCGTGGCCGAGCGGTCCACCGTGGACCCCTCGGTGCTGACCGAGCTCGCCGCGGTGTGCCGCGACAGCGAGCGGCTCCGCTTCGGGTACCGCGACCACGAGGGCAACGTCACCCGCCGCACCGTCGAGCCGCACCGGCTGGTGTGCACCGAGCGGCGCTGGTACCTGGTCGCCTGGGACCTGGAACGCGAGGACTGGCGGACGTTCCGGGCGGACCGGATCGAGCCCGCCCCGCCCCACGGACCGCGGTTCGCGCCGCGCGAGCCGCCCGCCGGGGACCTCGCCGCGTACGTCTCGCAGGGCGTGTCGCAAAGGGCGTACGCGGCCCGGGCGGTGGTGCGGCTGAAGGTGTCCGCCGAGGAGGCGGGCCGGACCATCGGGCCGAGCAGCGGCGCCCTGGAGCCGGTCGACGGGCAGAGCTGCCTGCTGCGCACCGGAGCGGTCAGCCTGGACGTCCTGGTGATTCACCTCATGCTGCTCGGCTGTGAGTTCGAAGTGGTCGAGCCGCCGGAGCTGACGGACCGGATCAGGGCCGCGAGGGATCTGCTGGGGCGCGCCCTGGAGCCGCCGGGGTGAAGGAAATGTGGCGGACCTGAGGGGGATTCACCCGGTCTGGTCCACCGGTCCCGTGACAATCTCCTACCGGAATTCCAGAGGTTCGGCAGGGCGTTTCGGAAGAAATTCCAATGCGCCCGAACGGCGGGCGTGTCGCGGGCCGGAAAACAATTGGAGGTTGTCGATATTCTGTGACACAAGCGTGACCCGGGACGGACGAACGTGTCGGCGTGGCGCTGACGAACGGCGAAGGCGGGCCGGGTCGGTGACCCGGCCCGCCTTCCTGTCGCGGGGTGCGGTGGTGCGTACCGGCGCCCCGTGTCGTTCAGCCGCCGGCGACCGGGCGGGCCGCGGTGCTCCGGGCGGCGGCCCGCTCGCCGTGGGCCGGCCGGCGGCTGCCGGCCGGGGTGCCCGGGGTCCGCTCGGAGCGGATCAGGTGCGGCCGTGCGGTGATCAGAGCAGCCGGCCGGGGCGCCGGGGTGTGCACGGCCGCGGCGGCGTGCGCGGGGGCCGTCGTCGCGGGCTCCCCGGCGGTCTCCGTGGCGGCGGCGGGCTCGAGCCGCCACTTGCCGCCCGCGGACAGCAGCGGGGTGAGCGCGGAGACGACCGGCGCGGGCATGCGGCCGGTTTCGGCGCGGCGGCGCAGCAGTTCGCGCAGCTCGAAGACGTAGGCCTCGGTCCGGGCGATGAGCGGCTCGAACCAGGGCAGGGCCAGCAGGATCAGCAGACCCGCGGACCACCCGAGCAGCACGTCGCTGACCCAGTGCGTACCGAGGTAGACGGTGGTGGCGCCGACGCTCAGCGAGACGACGGCGGACACCACGGACAGCACCCGCCGGGTGACCACGGTCGACGCCAGGTAGGCGAGGATCCCCCAGGTCACGACGGCGTTGGCGGTGTGGCCGGAAGGGAATATATCGCCGCCCGCGAAGAGTTCGGCCGAACCGATCTCGGTGGCGTAGTGCGGGCCGAGCCGGCCGAGGCCGAGCTTGACGGACCCGACGGTGACGTTGAGCAGGAGCAGCGCCACGCCGAGCGTGATCAGCGGGCGGAGGGTGTGCTGTCGCCAGGAGCGCCAGCCGAGCCATGCGGCGACCATGACCGCGGTGGGTCCGCGCTGGCCCAGTACGACGAGGTAGTCGAGGAAGGCGTGCAGCTGCGGCCACTGCTCGTAGGGCCGGAAGAACATGACCTGCCAGTCCAGGCGGACGAGCCAGGACGTGGTCAGTACGGCCACCACGATCGCGAGATAGAAGGCGAGGGTCGATCCGAGGAGCACGACGCGGTGCCGGCTCATCTGCGGGGTTTGCAGATGAGCCGGTCGCTCTGGTTCCCGGTCCAGGCGGGCGAACACCCGCTCCAGACGGGTCAGGATTTGATCGGTACGCACTCAATCGACGTTACCGCGCGCCGATGCTCGGGCCGCGCGAATCGCGGGCTTTGTGATGACCATGTGATGTGGAGTTGGTCTCACGCGGGACTTAATTCCCAGCATTTCGGCAATGGTTGGAGCGTTCCCGATCCACCGCCCCGGCAATTGTTCCGCACACTTACCCGCACTTTATTCAGCGACGCGTTTCCTTTGCCGAACGATGGATCGGAATGATCCATTCCGCTATGGGGGTCCCGAGCCGTTCAGCCAGAACGCCCCGTAGACCGCCGAGACCAGGGCCGCCGCGCCCAGCGCCAGCGCCGCCCGCCGGGTCCGCCACCGCGCCAGAGCCACCGCCACCGGCAGCGCCAGCGGGAAGGCCGGCAGCAGGAGCCGGGGCTTGGAGCCGAAGTACCCGGACGCGCACAGCGCCAGCGCCACCACGATCCCGCCGTACACGAGCAGCGGCAGCGGCTGACGCTGCCGCACGCAGCGCACGTACAGCCAGAGCACCAGCACGACCCCCGCGATCAGTCCGAGCCCGGCCGCGAAGGCGGGCGAGGCGAGCTTCGCCCCGATGAACCGGGCGAAGGCCCAGCCGCCGTCGAAGCCGTTGCCCCAGCCCCCCTGCACGTCCAGGTAGCCGAACAGCCCGCCGCCGGTGCGCGCGCCGACCCACAGCACGTACGCCCCGGCCCCCAGCGGAGCCAGCAGCGCCCCGGCCGCCATCCGCCACGACCGCTCACCGCCGCGCCAGGCCAGTACGACGGCCACCCACACCGCCGCGACCGCCGCGGCGCCGACCGGGCGGGTCAGTCCCGCCCCGGCCGCGAGGAGGCCGGCCGTGAGCCACCGGCCGCGCAGGGCCCCGTACAGCGCCCAGGCGGCCAGCGCGGTGAACAACGACTCGCTGTAGGCCATCGACTGCACGATCCCGACGGGCAGCGCCGCCCAGACGGCGACGGCGAGCACGCCGGCCCGGCGGCCGTGCAGCAGCTCCGCCACGGCGAAGATCCCCCACGCCGCGGCGAGCCCCGCCAGCGCCGAGACCACCAGCCCCGCGGAGCCGTACGCCAGTCCCGTCGCCGCCGACACCAGCCGCTCCAGCCACGGCAGCAGCGGGAAGAACGCCAGGTTCGAGTGGACGTCCCCGTTCGGGAGGACCACCTCGTACCCGTACCCCTCGGCGGCGATGCGCGCGTACCAGAGCGAGTCCCAGCGCGCCGACAGCAGCGTGTGCGGGCTGCTGCCGGCCGCCGCGCACCACACCGCGAGCACGGCGACCCCGAGGACGCGCACCGCCGCGAACACGGCGAGCGCGGGCGCGGCGACGGCGAGCGTGGGCGCGGCCCGGCGGAATCCAAGATCTTTCACGGGCATGATTATCGGTGGCGCGCGCCGCGGCCGGCCGGGACCACGGGCCGTGAGCGCACGTGCACGAGGGGGAAGGGGCGGGACAGGGGAGTGGCGCACGCCACAGCGCGGCCTCCACCGGGATGAGAGCTTGACCACGTGTGGGGCAGGCGAACTCGCGTACGCTGACCGTTCACTCGCGTGTCGATGCCGGACCCCGTTGGACGCCGCACAGCGCACCACCCCCCGTGGCTCCGCAAGACGCTGGTCCGCCGAGCGCGAGGGATCACCTGGGAGGTACATGCATGTCGGGGACGAACGCGGCCGGAGTCCGGACCACTGGCCCCTGGCAGCGGCTCCGCGCGGCCTCCGGCGGCGGCAACCGCTGGGTCGTCCTGGCGGTGCTGTGCGTCAGCCTGGTCCTCGTCGCCCTCGACGCGACGATCCTGCACGTCGCCGTCCCCTCCCTCACCGAGGACCTGCGCCCCGGCTCCATCGAGCTCCTGTGGATCGTCGACGCCTACCCGCTGGTCTGCGCCGCGCTGCTGATCCTCTTCGGCACCCTCGGCGACCGGGTCGGCCGCCGCCGCATACTCCTGCTCGGCTACGGGCTCTTCGGCGTGGCCTCGGCCATGGCGGCCCTCGCCGACAACGCCCAGATCCTCATCGCCGCCCGCGCCCTGCTCGGCATCGGCGGCGCGATGATCATGCCCGCCACCCTGTCGATCCTGCGCCAGGTCTTCCCCGACCGGCGCGAGCGGGCCCTCGCCATCGGCATCTGGACCGCCGTCGCGGCGATCGGCGCCGCCAGCGGCCCCGTACTCGGCGGCTTCCTCGTCGAGCACTTCTGGTGGGGCTCCGTCTTCCTCATCAACATCCCGCTGATGGCACTGATCCTGCCGCTGGGGCGCTGGCTGCTCCCCGAGTCGAAGGGCTCCTCCGACGGACCGTGGGACGTGACCGGCGCGCTGATGGCCGCCGCCGGCGTGCTCGGGTCCGTACTCGGGATCAAGCGGCTGGGCGCCGAGCGGGACCTCCTCGACCTCGAGGCGCTGGCGCCGCTGGTGATCGGGGCGGCGCTGCTGGTCCTCTTCGTACGGCGGCAGAAGCGGCGTCCGCACCCGCTGATCGACATGCGGATGTTCTCCCGCGCCGCCTTCTCCACCTCCGTCGGCTGCATCGTGCTCGCCATGCTGGCCCTGGTCGGCCTGGAGCTGATCGCCGTCCAGTACCTCCAGCTGGTGCTGCACCTCAGCCCGCTGGAGACCGGTCTGCGGCTGCTGCCGCTGACCTTCGCCGCCATGGCCGCCGGGGCCACCGGGTCCTACACCCTGGCCCGGATCGGCCCGCGCACCATGGTCTCGCTGGGCTTCCTGCTCACCGCGTTCGCCGTGCTCCTGCTCACGCTGATGGGGCACCACGACCGGCCCGTCCTGCTGACGGCCGGCTTCATCCTGCTCGGGTTCGGGCTCCAGACCACCCTGTTCGCGGCGTACGAGTCCATGCTCAACGAGGCCCCGGCGGCCACCGCGGGCGGCGCGGCCTCGATCGGCGAGACCTCGTACCAACTGGGCGCGGGCATGGGCATCGCGCTGCTGGGCAGCGTGATGAACGCCGCGTACGCGCCGGGACTGGCGGGGGTGCCGGGGGTTTCGGACGCCGACTCGGCCGCTGCCGCGCACTCGCTGGGCGAGGCCTACCAGATCGCCGCGCAGCTCGGCGGGCCGGCGGGGGAGGCGCTGCACGCGGCGGCGCGGAACTCGTTCGTGCAAGGCCTGCACGTGACGCTGCTGGTCAGCGCGGGGTTCTTGGTCGCGGGTGCGGTGATGGCGCTGAAGCTGCCGCGGGTGATGGACTGCGGCGCCGACGCCGACGGGGTCGGCGGGGTCTGCAAGGCCGACGTGGTGCGGCTGCCCGCGCAGGCGGCCGCCGAGCCGGCCGCGCCGCGCGGCGCGAAGATCCCCGCTCCCGCGGAGCCGGACCCGGCCGTGGGCCGCGTGTCGGGGCGCGCGGGCTGAGCCCCGGGCGTGGGGGAGGGGCTGGATTTGCCCGGCGGCGGTGGCTAGCGTCAGCGGCGCGGCGTAAAACTTGCGCTGCTAGGTTCTGTATCCAGGCCGCCGGGAGGCCCAGTGTCCGCGTTCCTGCCCCTTGATCCGCTCGGGATCGACGAGCTCCTCGGACCCGAGGACCTCGCCGTCCGGGACACCGTCCGCGACTGGGCCGCCGACCGGGTGCTGCCCCACATCGCCGGCTGGTACGAGAGCGGCGAGCTCCCCGGGATCCGCGAGCTGGCCCGTGAGCTCGGATCGATCGGCGCGCTCGGGATGTCCCTGGAGGGGTACGGGTGCGCGGGCGCCAGCGCCGTGCAGTACGGGCTCGCCTGCATGGAGCTGGAGGCGGCCGACTCCGGCATCCGCTCGCTGGTCTCCGTACAGGGCTCCCTCGCCATGTACGCCATCTGGAAGTACGGCTCCGAGGAGCAGAAGCAGCGCTGGCTTCCCGGCATGGCGGCCGGTGAGCTGATCGGCTGCTTCGGGCTGACCGAGCCCGACGTGGGATCGGACCCCGCCGCGATGCGGACCCACGCCAAGCGCGACGGCACCGACTGGGTGCTGACCGGGCGCAAGATGTGGATCACCAACGGGTCCGTCGCCGCGGTCGCCGTGGTGTGGGCGCAGACCGACGAGGGGATCAGGGGCTTCGCCGTCCCCACCGACACGCCGGGGTTCTCGGCGCCCGAGATCAAGCACAAGTGGTCGCTGCGGGCCTCGGTGACCAGTGAGCTGGTCATGGACGAGGTGCGGCTGCCCGCGGACGCGGTCCTGCCGGGCGTCACCGGTCTCAAGGGGCCGCTCGGCTGCCTCAGCCACGCGCGGTACGGGATCATCTGGGGCTCGATGGGCGCGGCACGCGCCAGCTTCGAGTCGGCGCTCGACTACGCGAAGACGCGGGAGCAGTTCGGCAAGCCGATCGGCGGCTTCCAGCTCACCCAGGCCAAACTCGCGGACATGGCCCTCGAACTCCACAAGGGCGTCCTGCTCGCCCACCACCTGGGCCGGCGGATGGACGCGGGCACTCTGCGGCCGGAGCAGATCAGCTTCGGCAAGCTCAACAACGTCCGCGAGGCCATCGAGATCTGTCGCACCGCGCGGACGATCCTCGGTGCCAACGGGATCTCGCTCGAATACCCCGTCATGCGGCACGCCACCAACCTCGAATCGGTCCTCACCTACGAGGGCACCGTCGAGATGCACCAACTGGTGCTGGGCAAGGCGCTCACCGGGCTCGACGCCTTCCGGTGAGGGCCCTGCCTAGCTCTGGTTGAAGAAGTCGCGCGAGCGGCCGCCGGGCTCGCCGCTCACGATCTGGGTGTCGGCCGGGGTCAGCAGGAAGACCCTGGTCGCCACCCGCTCGATCGAACCGCGCAGCCCGAAGGTCAGTCCGGCCGCGAAGTCGACCACGCGCTTCGCGTCGCCCGGGTCCATCGACGACAGGTTCACGATCACCGGGACGCCCTCGCGGAACAGCTCGCCGATGCCCCGCGCGTCGCGGAACCCGTCGGGGGTGACCGTCGCGATGCGCCGGCCCTGCTCGACGGCGGACTCGGAGGCCACTCTGACGCGCGGGTCGGTGACCCACTGCTCGCCGGGACCGGCCACCGAACCCTGGCCCGCCTCCGCGTAGTCGTCGTCGTAGTAACGCTCGTCGTCGCTGTCCTCCACGAGACCCAGCCAGGCACTCGCCTTGCGCACCGAACCCATGGACGCCTCCTTTCACCGTGGTCAGTCTGTCTTCTTTCCGCTGCCCCTATGGTCGTCCATGATGCTGACAACGCGCCAAGTGGATAGCCGCCGCGCAGGGGTTTCGTGACGGTACTGGTGCAGAACATCCGTTGCACGGTCAAGGTTCCTGGCAGCTACCACTGCTGACTGAGTGAAAATACGACCGTTGCCGCCGGACGGGTGGCCGGTGCGGACGTACGGGTGAAGGACGCGGGTCGATACGATGCCCGGCAGGCACGCGTACGACACACGGGGGAAGCAGTTGTTCGGCATCGTCAGACCTTGCACGCACAGGCTGGGCGAGCGGTTCAAAGCGGAGTGGATGGCTCATCTGTGCGGGCTGTGCCTGGCACTTCGCGGTGACCACGGCCAGTTCGCCAGGATCGTCACCAACTACGACGGGCTGCTCGTTTCCGTTCTGACGGAGGCTCAGTCCGCAGCCGCGTCCGCCGCCCGGCGCACCGCCGGGCCCTGTCCGCTGCGCGGGATGCGCACCGCCCCGGTGGCCAACGGCGAGGGCGCCCGGCTCGCCGCCGCCGTCTCGCTCGTCCTGGCCTCCGCCAAGGTGCGGGACCACGTGGCCGACCGGGACGGGCTGTTGGCCCGCGCCCCCATAGCCGCGGCCGCCCGCAAGGTGGCCCGCGGCTGGGACCGGGCCGGGGCCCGCACCGGGGCCTCGCTCGGCTTCGACACGGCGGTGCTCGTCGACGCCGTGGACCGGCAGGCCGGCATCGAGACGCTGGCCGGGCCGGGCACGCCGGTGCTCGTGGTGACCGAGCCGACGGAGACGGCTACGGCCGCCGCCTTCGCGCATACCGCGCAGCTGGCCGGACGGCCAGGCAACGCCCCCGCGCTCGCCGAGGCCGGCCGGTACTTCGGGCGGCTCGCGCACCTGCTGGACGCCGTGGAGGACCAGGCGGCCGACGCCTCGGCCGGCGCCTGGAACCCCCTGACCGCCACCGGGACCTCACTGACCGAGGCCCGGCGCCTGTGCGACGACGCCCTGAAGGGCATCCGGCTCGCGCTGCGCGAGGTCGAGTTCGCGGACGCCGGGCTCGCCCACCGGCTGCTGGTGCACGAGCTGCGCACCTCGGTGGACCGCGCCTTCGGAACCAGCAGCTGCGGGCACACGGCGACCGCCTCCGCCGGGCAGGGCGGCAACCCGTACGCGGGCGGACCGCACCCGGGCGGGCCGTACGCGGCCGCACCGCAGGCGAACGGCCCGTACGCGAGCAGCCCGTATGCGAGCAGCCCGTACGGGAACGGGAATCCCTACGGCGGCAGCCCCTACGGCCCGGGCGCTCCCCACGCGCCGGGCGGGCCGGGGATGCCCCCGCCGCCCATGGGGCCCGGCGGCGGTGGCGGGGGTGGCGGCCGGCCTCCGCAGAAGCCGCGGCGCGGACTGCTCGCGGGGTGCGCGGTGGCCCTGGGGCTGTTCTGCACCTGCCAGCTCTGCTGCACCGAGCACGAGGGGCCGTGGTCCCGGGAGAAGAAGAAGCCGTGGTGCGACAACTGCGACTGCGGCAACTGCAACTGTGACTGCGGTTGCGGTGACTGCTGCTGCTGTCCCTGCGACGGCTGCTGAGCCCTCGCCTGCTGAGCCCTCGCCTGCTGAGCCCCTGTCAGGCCGGGGCGCCTTCACGGCGTGCAGGTCCGGACGGGGTACTCCACGGTTCCCGGCCGGACCCGCGTGGAAGGGTTGAGCGGCATGAGCGATGACGCAGACGATCCGCCCGCCGACTGGCGGAAAGAGCACGAACGACGGGTGTCCGGCGTGTCCGCCCCGTCCGGGCCCCTCGCGCTGACCGGCACCCGCTGGCTCGCCGACTACCCGGAAGGTCGAATTCCGGCCGTTCCGGGATCCTGGCGCACCACCGGGGCCTCGGTGGCGCCGGCCGCGGCTCCGGAGGACTCCGTTCAGCCCGACGGCGAGCCCTTCACCGGTGAGGCCGTACTCGCCGCCGACGCCTCCCCGCCCTCGCGTACCCGGCACGTCGACGAGGAGGACGGCAGCCCCCGGGCCGTCTTCGGCGATGCCACCGGCGGACGCTCCGGCCACCGCTTCCGTTTCCTCACACCCGGGGCCTCGACCGAAGACGGCCGCATCACCGTGGATTTCCACCGCGCCCCGCCGCCCTCCCGTGCCTTCGCCGACCACTTCATCTGCCCCTTTCCGCCGCCCGGCAACAGGCTGCCCTTCGAAGGGGCGGCGGGGGAGCGGCGGCTGAAAGGCGCCCTTGCCGCCCGGTAACAAACGCCACCACACTCCCGACAGTGCTTGTCAGGGGCACGGCACAAATCGTGTGCCGTACGTCCCTCGACTGCGCCTCACGGGCTCCGGCACCCCCACGATCGCCGGGCCCCCGACCCTCTCGGAGGACGAGAAGTGAGGATCAAGAGCATCACCCGTACCAGGCTGCTCGCGGCGGCCACCGGCCTGGCCGCCGTCGCAGCACTCGCCGCCCCCACCGTGGCGAACGCGGACCCACAGGACGGCGGATTTAGCGCCGAGCGACTGGCCTCGGCCGGCGCGTCCGTCCTGCGCGCCGACGTCGCGGGCACCGCCTGGCACACCGACTCCGCCACCGGGACCCTCGTGGTCACCGCCGACTCCACCGTCTCCGCCGCCGACCTCGCGCGCATCAAGCGCGAGGCCGGAGCGGACGCCGGGGCCCTGCGCATCGAGCGCACCCCGGGCAAGCTGACCAAGCTGGCCTCCGGCGGCGACGCGATCTACGCGTCGAGCTGGCGGTGTTCCCTCGGCTTCAACGTGCGCAGCGGCAGCAACTACTACGCCCTGACCGCCGGGCACTGCACCGACGGCGCGGGCACCTGGTGGACCAACTCGGCCCGCACCACCGTGCTCGGCTCCACCACCGGATCCAGCTTCCCGAACAACGACTACGGCCTGATCAAGTACGCCAGCAACTCGCCGGTCCCGCCGGGCACCGTCGGCAGCCAGGACATCACCAGTGCCGTCAACGCCACCGTCGGCATGTCGGTGAAGCGGCGCGGCTCGACCACCGGTACCCACAGCGGTTCGGTGACCGGTCTCAACGCCACCGTCAACTACGGCAACGGCGACATCGTCTACGGCATGATCAGGACCAACGTCTGCGCCGAGCCCGGCGACAGCGGCGGCCCGCTCTACTCGGGCACCCGCGCGGTCGGCCTCACCTCCGGAGGCAGCGGCAACTGCTCCTCGGGCGGCACCACCTTCTTCCAGCCCGTGGTCGAGGCCCTCAACGCCTACGGCGTCAGCGTGTACTGACCCGCCGGCGGGTAGGAGACCCGCCCGGCCTGCGGCACAATCATCAACCCCCGCCCGAACTGCCGGGCGGGGGTTCGTCTTTGGGGGGAGACACGAGCATGACCAGAGCACCTTCCGGGCGGGGAGGCCCGTTCTCCGACGCCCAGCGGCGCATCCGCCGCAACCGCTGGCTCTTCACGGCACCCCTGGTGCTGCTGTGCGTCCTGGCCGCTGTCCTGGTCTGGGAGATCGTGCGCGGGAACATCCCCGAAGCCTCCCGGGCCCACTGGCCCTGGCGGCTCCAGCTGATGAGCGCGGAACCCCTGGCGAGCCTGCTGGCCGTCGCGGCGGGCGCCGTCCTGGCGCGGGCGCAGTACGCGCGCACGGTACGGCCCGCGCTGGGATGGCGGTCCGAGTTCATGCCGGGGCTGCTGCCCGGCCCCGCGAAGTCCTGGAACGTGGGCATCCTCAACGGCGGACAGCACAACGTGGTCCTGGAGCGGGTGGACTACCACCTGGTGATGGCCGCGGACCCGGCGGTGGAGCCGGACGGGGCCGACGTGCGGTGGACGGGCCTGGCAGACGTCGGCGAGCGGCTTGCCGGGGAGGGGCTGCGGGCCGCCGTCGACTTCCGGATCTCCTCCTTCGGCGCCGGGTACCCGCTGGTGGCGACCGGTACGTACGAGACCGTCGGCGTGGGCGTGTTCTCGAAGCGGTTCATCGACGAGGTACGCGCCTTCTACATGCGCATACGCGTGGTGGACAGCGTCGGGGACACGCACGAGCGGATCATCGAATGCCTCGAGGGCGCCAGGGAGGCGGTGACCGCGCCCGTCGAGGAGCAGCCGATCGTCACAACAGCCAGTCCAGGACCTCCGGCTGCGCGTACTGAGCCGCGAAGTGACCGGCCCCGGGCTTGATCACGGCAGTGCTGTGCGCGATGTGCCCGGCCAGCCAGCGGAAGTGGCCCAACGGCGAGAAGGCGTCCTCCGAACCGCGCCAGAGCAGGACCCGGCCGTGGATCGAGCCGGGGTCGAAGCCCCAGGGCCGGCAGAACGCCAGGCTGTCGTCCAGCCAGCCGTACACGGAAGTGCGCAGCGCCTCCCGGTAGTTGTCCAGGATCACCTGGTGGACCTGGTCGTCCGAAAGGACCGGCAGGTCGGCGTCGGCGAGATCGGCCCGCAGGTCCTCGAGCAGTCGGCCCGGGTCACGGCTGATCTCCGCCGCGCGCGGGGTGAGCCGCCGCTCCAGGGCCGCGGGATCGCGGACCGCGAGGGCGTAGTGCTCCGCGTTGTGGGGCGTCATTCCGGCGAACCAGTCGAGTCCGGCCCCGTCCCACGGCGCCAGGCTGACCAGGGCGGCCGTCCCCGTCACCCGCTCCGGGAGCAGCGCCGCACAGGCGAGGGCGTGCGGACCGCCCCCGGAGCGGCCGACGACGGCGAAGGTGTCCACACCCAGGGCGTCCGCGACGGCCGCGGAGTCGCCGGCGGCGTCGGCCACCGTCCGCCCCGGGGCCCGCTCGGAGTCCCCGTAGCCGGGCCGGTCGTACGCGAAGAAGCGGATGTCCGGGAAGCGCTCCGTGATGTCGCGCAGCGCCGTACCCAGACGGCTTCCCGGTGTCCCGTGGTGCAGCAGCACGGGAACCCCGCGCGGCGCTCCCCAGACCTCGGCCACGAGCGTGCGCCCGTCTCCCGCCTTCACCTCGACCCGCACGACACCTCCGCGGTCTTCCGGCTTCCTGCGGATGTCTCTAGTGTCATGACGACCGCTCTCCTGATGGAAACACACCACGACCCTGAGGGGGGAACCGTGACGACCACCCAGAAGCAGCAGACAGCCGCCGTGCCCGTGCGGCCGGAGCCCGGCAGCCCGACCCGTTTGTCCTCGCTCACCGCCCGCGGGGCGGACGCCGACCTGCGCATCGCCCGCGTGCTGCCCGGGGCTTCCGCTCCCGGCGACAGGCGGACGGTCACCTTCAACTCCTCGCTCTGAGCACGGGCACACCCGTCGCGATGGAGTCCGCCGGGGCCGGGGCCGGGGCCGGGGCCGAGGCCGTACGGCTCATCCCGTTCCGTGAGTTCGTGGTCAAGGTGCACAGCAGATGCGATCTCGCATGCGACCACTGCTACATCTACGAACACGCGGACCAGAGCTGGCGGCGGCGGCCCGCCGTGGTCTCCGACGCGGTCGCGGAGCGGCTCGCGCAGCGGCTGGCCGAGCACGCGGCCACCCACGGCCTGCCCTCGGTGACCGTCATCCTGCTCGGCGGCGAGCCGCTGCTGGCAGGCCCCGCCCGGCTCCGGAGCCTCTGCGCGGCCCTCACCGGCGCCCTCGACGGGGTGAGCGCACTCGACCTGCGCATCCACACCAACGGGCTGCGGCTGAACACCGCCTTCCTGGACCTGTTCGACGCGTACGGGGTCAAGGTCGGGGTGTCCCTCGACGGGGACCGTGCGGCGAACGACCGGCACCGCCGCTTCGCGAACGGCCGGAGCAGCCACCCCGGGGTCCTCGAGGCGCTCGCGCTGCTGCGGCAGGACCGCTACCGGCACCTGTACCAGGGGCTGCTCTGCACGGTGGACGTGGCGAACGACCCCCGCGCGGTCTTCGACGCGCTCACCGCGCTCCAACCGCCGCGCATCGACTTCCTGTTGCCGCACGCCACCTGGGAGACGCCGCCGGCCAGGCCCGACGGACGCCCCGACGCGTACGCCCGGTGGCTCCTGCAGGTCTTCGACCAGTGGGAGGCGCGGGGCCGGCCGGTTCCCGTCCGGATGTTCGACTCCCTGCTGAGCACCCTGCGGGGCGGGCCGAGCCTGACCGAGTCCCTCGGCCTCGCGCCCACGGACCTGGTCGTCGTCGAGACCGACGGCACCCTGGAGCAGGCCGACTCGCTGAAGACCGCTCACGAGGGCGCCGCCGCCACCGGTTTCGACGTTTTCACCCACACCTTCGACGAAGTGGCGGCCCACCCCGGCATCCGGGCCCGCCAGGCGGGCCTCGCGGGCGTCAGCGCCCCATGCCGCCGGTGCCCCGTGGTGCGCTCCTGCGGCGGCGGCCTCTACGCACACCGCTACAAGGCCGCGAACGGCTTCGACAACCCCTCCGTCTACTGCACCGACCTGCGGGAACTCGTCGACGGGGTCGAGGCGCGCACCGCCCCGGCCGCCGTCGCGCCCGAGAGCGCCGGCCCCGCCGGGCTCGCGGCCTCCCAGCACGAGCTGACCCGGGTGCTGCTGGCCCGCTTGAACGCGGAGCCGGCCGTCGGGGGCGACGAGGACTGGCAGCGGTCCTGGGAGCTCCTCATGGCCGTGGAAGCCGCGGCGCCGGAGGCCCTGGACGCCGTACTGGACCATCCGTACACCCGTACCTGGCTGCTCGCCGCCCTGGACCGCGTACACCGGGGGCGGGCACCGGGCGCGGCACCCGCCCGGCAGCTGTCCGCGATGACGGCAGCGGCCGTGGTGAGGGGGCGGCTGGAGGACGCCGCGGCCGTCGTGCACCCGGGCGGGGAGCTGTACCTGCCCACGCTCGGGCTGCTGCGCGGGGACGGGGACGGCCCGATCGAGATCAGGGCCACCGCCACCGGGTTCTCCGTACGGGAAGGTCGCACCGAACGGCTCTTCGGGCCGGCCTGCGGGGATCCGCGCTGGCAGTCCGTACGGACGTGGCCCGGATCCGGGGCGCAGGTGCCGCCACTGGCCCTGGAGGACCTCGACCCCCTCCGGGACTGCTTCTCCCGCCGGCCCCGGCCGAGGCTCACGGAAGCGGAAGCCGCGGACTGGCAGCGCCGCCTCGGCGCCGCCTGGGAGCTGCTGCACCGGACGGTGCCGCGCCTGGCGCGGGAGACCGCGGCCGGGCTGGGCGTGCTCACCCCGCTCGGGGACGCGGCGCGCACGGAGGCCGCGGGCATCGCGGGGCGGTGCGGGCCCGGGGTGCTCGGCGTGCCGTACGCGGCGGACGTACGCCGCACCGCGCTCGCGCTGCTCACCGGTCGGCGGCGGGCCGCGTTGCGCGAGCTGACCGAGGTCGCCGACCTGTACGCGCTCGACGGGGAGTGGCTGTACGCGTCCCCGTGGCGGGATCGGCCGGTGCCCGTGTCGCAGCTGCTGGCCGATGTGCACGCGCGGGTGGCGGCCGAGGAGTACCGGAGGTCGCAGGACCCGGGCGGCGAGGGCGACGGGGATGCGATCAAGGGGGCTCTGGACCGGCTCTCCGGCGCGGCGGAGCTGACGGTGAGCGGCAAGGCGGTCGTGGCCCGGCTGCGCCGGGAGTTCGCATCGGGGATCTGACGCGGGGCCCCCGGATCGGGAATGTGTTCACCGGGCTTCCGTCCCCTCGCTCGCGAACCGGGGGACCGACGGCGCGTCGTCGGGCAGCCCGCTGCCCACGGCGGCTCCCGGCCGGCCACCGCGGAAGAGCGCGCAGGCGATGGTGATCGCCGAGCCGGCCACCGCCCAGGCGGCCAGCACCAGCATCGGCCCGGTCGTGCCGTTGCCCTTGAAGTATGCGATGGAGCGCGCGGCGTACGTACCGGCGCCCGGCGGCAGGGCCGGGCCGATGGCCTTCCAGAACGGCGGCAGCAGCGGGTAGGGGTAGGCGCCGCCCGCGCTCGGGTTGCCGAACACCACGACCAGCAGGATGGCGAGACCGATGCCGACCACGCCCGCCAGCCCCTGGAAGGCCAGGGTGATCGCGCCCACCGCGAAGACGACCAGGGTGCCCAGCCCCCACAGGGCCACGAGCGAGCCGGGCAGCGCGTCCAGGACCGGTCCGGCGATGACCGCGCCGAGCAGGCCCGCGGCGATCGCGTAGACGAGCAGCGCGCCGAGCCGGATGACGGCGCGGGCGGAGTTCGCGGGCCGGGCGCCGGCGCTGATGGCGAGGATCGCGGCGCACAGGTAGCCGCCCACGCACCAGCCGACGACCAGGTAGAAGGAGCTCAGGCCGCGGCTGTCGCCCCGGTCGGCCGGGGCCACGTCGGTGACCTGCACGGTCCGGCCCTGGGCCTTCTCCACCGCGCCGACGATCTCTTCGAGGGCCTGCGAGAGGGAGGCCCCGCCCCCGGAGGCGACCAGCAGCCTGTCGGTCCGCCCGGCCGGGTCGACGATCAGCGCGCCGTCCACGTCCCGGTTCTCGATCATGCGGATCGCGGCGGCCTCGTCCTCGGCCGTACGGGGATCCAGCGGCCTGCCGGGCAGGGCGGCGAGCCGCTGCGCGGACTGCTCGGCGACCGGTGCGGCGGGCGCTGCCACGGCGATCGGGATCTCGCTGGGCTTCGGGTGGTGGAAGGCACCGATGTACGAGGTGATGAAGGCGAGCTGGAGGGCCAGCACCCCCAGGACCAGCAGCGCTGCCCGGGTGGTCACGGCGTCCTTGATCTCGGCGAGGAAGCCGCCGGACGGACCTGCGTCGGTGCTCTCGGTGGGCTGGGTCATGCTCCCACGCTCGGCGTACGGGGGGCGGGTCGCAGCAGGAGTGGGCCGAACGGATGACCGATCCGGATGATCGAACAAGTGTTTCGCACGGGTATTCGAATTGCTCTATGGTGGAGAGCGGGGGAGGTGTTCTACGAGGGAAGCAGGAGGCCGCGGGTGCCTGGTTTTACGCATCTGCACACCGTTTCGGGGTTCTCCATGCGCTACGGAGGCTCGCACCCGGAACAGCTGGCGGAACGTGCCGCCGACCGGGGCATGGACGCCCTCGCCCTGACCGACCGCGACACCCTCGCGGGCGCGGTGCGGTTCGCGAAGGCCTCCGCGAAGGCCGGGATCCGGCCCCTGTTCGGGGTGGACCTCGCCGTGTCGCCTCCGGCGGGGCCGGCCGGGCCGGGGGGCTCGGCCGGCCCCGCCGCGGGCGGCATGCGCACGGGCGTCCGCGGCTCCGGCTCCGGCTCCGCGGGCCGGGCGGGCTCCGGCGAGGCCTCGTACCGGCGGCGCAACCCCGTCAAGGGCGGCGCCTTCATCGACGAGTCCGCTCCCCGCGCGGTCTTCCTGGCCCGGGACGGGGCCGCCGGATGGGCCGAACTGTGCCGGATGGTCACCGCTGCCCACGCGGGCGCCCCCGAGGTCCCGCTGCTGCCCTGGAGCGCCCTGCGCGGAGAAGGCGTCTTCGTCCTGCTCGGCCCCGGCTCCGAAGTGGGGCGGGCGCTCACCGCGGGCCGCCCCGACCGGGCCGCCCGGCTGCTCGCCCCCTGGCGGGAGGTCTTCGGCGACTCCCTGCGCCTGGAGGCCGTCCATCACGGCCGCACCGGCACCGGACCCGGCTCGCTCCGGCTGGCCGCCCGTACCGTCGGCTTCGCCGCCGAGCAGGGCGTCCGTGCCGTACTGACCAATGCCGTCCGCTACGCGGACCCCGGCGAGGGCCCGGTCGCCGACATCCTCGACGCGGCCCGCCGCCTGGTCCCCATCGACTCCAGCGGCCCCCTCGACAGCGGCGAACGCTGGCTCAAGGACCCGGCCGCCATGGCCGAGGCCGCCGACCGGATCGCCCGGGCCGCCGGCCTGCGCCCCGCCGACGCGCGGCGCCTCCTCGCGGAGACCCGGCACACCGCCGACGCCTGCGCGGTGGACCCCGAGGACGACCTCGGCATGGGGTCCGTGCACTTCCCCGAGGCCCGTCTCGTCGGCGCGGCCCACCGCAGCGCCCAGCGGGTCCTCGCCTCCCGCGCCTCGGCGGGCATGGTGCTGCGCGGCTACGCGGACGACCGCGCCTACTGGGAGCGCATGCACCACGAGCTCGACATCATCGCCTACCACGGCTACGCCTCCTACTTCCTGACCGTCGCCCAAGTCGTGGACGACGTACGGGAGATGGGCATCCGGGTGACCGCACGCGGATCCGGCGCCGGCTCCCTCGTCAACCACCTGCTCGGCATCGCGCACGCCGACCCCGTCGCGCACGGCCTGCTGATGGAGCGCTTCCTGTCCAAGCGCCGGCGCGTCCTGCCCGACATCGACATCGACGTGGAGTCCGCCCGCCGGCTGGAGGTCTACCGGCGGATCATCGACCGGTTCGGCACCGAGCGCGTCGCCACCGTCTCCATGCCCGAGACCTACCGGGTCCGGCACGCCATCCGCGACGTCGGCGCCGCCCTGTCCATGGACCCGGCCGTCATCGACCGGCTCGCCAAGGCCTTTCCGCACATCCGGGCCCGCGACGCCCGTGCCGCGCTGCAGGAGCTCCCCGAACTGCGCGACGTACGCGGGGAGTCGCACGGGCGGCTGTGGGAGCTCGTCGAATCGCTCGACGCGCTGCCGCGCGGGATCGCCATGCACCCGTGCGGGGTGCTGCTCTCCGACGCCTCCCTGCTCGCCCGCACGCCGGTGGTGCCCACCAGCGGCGAGGGGTTCCCGATGTCCCAGTTCGACAAGGACGACGTGGAGGAGCTCGGGCTGCTCAAGCTCGACGTGCTCGGTGTGCGGATGCAGTCCGCGATGGCCCACGCGGTCGCCGAGATCCGGCGCGGCACGGGGCAGGAGCTCGACCTCGACGACCCGGCGCAGGTGCCGCCGGGGGACCGGGCCACCTACGAACTGATCCGCTCGGCCGAGACGCTGGGCTGCTTCCAGATCGAATCGCCGGGCCAGCGCGACCTGGTGGGGCGGCTCCAGCCGTCGACCTTCCACGACCTGGTGGTCGACATCTCGCTGTTCCGGCCCGGCCCGGTGGCCGCCGACATGGTCCGGCCGTTCATCGAGGCCCGGCACGGGCGGGCGCCGGTGCGCTTCCCGCACCCGGACCTGGCCGACGCGCTGCGCGAGACGTACGGGGTGGTGGTCTTCCACGAGCAGGTCATCGAGATCGTGCACGTCATGACCGGCTGCGGGCGGGACGAGGCGGACCGGGTGCGGCGCGGGCTGTCCGACCCCGAGTCGGAGGGGCGGATCAAGGTCTGGTTCGCGGCGAAGGCGGGCGAGCGCGGCTACCCGGTGGAGGTGATCGCCCGCACCTGGGAGATCGTGGAGGCCTTCGGCTCGTACGGCTTCTGCAAGGCGCACGCGGTGGCCTTCGCGGTGCCCACCTACCAGTCGGCATGGCTGAAGGCGCACCACCCGGCGGCCTTCTACGCGGGGCTGCTGACCCACGACCCGGGGATGTACCCGAAGCGGCTGCTGCTGGCGGACGCGCGGCGGCGGGGCGTACCCGTGCTGCCGCTGGACGTGAACCGGTCGGCGGCCGCCCATCGCATCGAACTGGTGTCCGATGCGGGTGCGGCCGGTGTGTGGGGGCTGCGGCTCGGGCTGTCCGACGTCCACGGCATCAGCGAGGCCGAGGCGGGCCGCATCGAGGCCGGGCAGCCGTACGCCTCCCTGCGCGACTTCTGGGACCGGGCGCACCCGGGCCGGCCCGTGGCCGAACGGCTGGCACAGGTCGGAGCGCTGGACGCGTTCGGCGCCAACCGGCGCGACCTGCTGCTGCACTTGACGGAACTGCACGGAGCGCAGCGGGCCGCCGGGGTGCGCGGGCCCCAACTCCCGCTGGAGGGCGGCCGGTCCACGGCCTCCGTCGGGCTGCCCGACCTGACCGAAGCGGAGCGGCTCAGCGCCGAGCTGGGCGTCCTCGGCATGGACGCCTCGCGGCACCTGATGGCGGACCACCACGCCTTCCTGGCCGAGCTGGGGGTGATCCCGGCGCGGCGGCTGCGCGATGCCGGGCACGGCCAGACGGTCCTGGTCGCGGGGGCCAAGGCGGCCACCCAGACCCCGCCGATCCGGTCCGGGAAGCGGGTCATCTTCACGACGCTGGACGACGGGACGGGCCTGGTCGACCTGGCCTTCTTCGACGACAGCCACGAGCGGTGCGCGCACACCGTCTTCCACTCCTTCCTGCTGCTGGTACGGGGAGTCGTGCAGCGGCGGGGCCCGCAGAGCCTGAGCGTGGTCGGGGCGGCGGCGTGGAACCTGGCGGAACTGGTGGAACTGCGCACGGCCGGCGGTCTGGAGGCGGTCGCGGCCCGGCTGGCCGCCTCGGGCGGCGGTGCCGGTGACGGTGACGGTGACGGTGGCGCCGACCGCACGGGCAACGGCAACGGCAACGGTGACGGCAGTGGCAACGGCGACGGCGCGGACGAGGGTGCGGCGGGCGAGCGGGGCGCAGGCCGCCGGATCCACTTCTCCACGGGGTACGAGATGAACCCCTGGGCCGACCTCCAGCCCCCCGGCACCGGCCCCGCGACGGGCCGCAAGCTGTGGCACTCCAGCCCGGGGAGCGCGGGATGACCTCCGACCGGATTGCGGGCGCCCCGGCGGGATCCCCGCGGGCGGCGGACCGCAGCGTGATGTGCCTGCGCCTGCACCCCGCGGACGAGGGGCCGCTCGGGGCTCCGGAGTACGCCGGGGTGCTCGCGCTGCTCGGCGGGATCACACCGGCCGTGCAGGCCCTGCCGCCCGACGGGGCACTCGCCGAGGTGCGGGCCGCACTGCGGTACTTCGGCTGCGACGCCGGCCGGCTGGCCGCCGTGATCCGGGTCCGTGCCCTCGCCCTGTACGGCGTGGACTGCACGGTCGGCGTGGCCGGCAACCCCATGCTGGCCCGGGCGGCGGTCCGCGAGGCCCGGCCCGGGGGCACCCTGGTGGTCCCCGACGAGCCCGCCGCCGTCCGGGCGTTCCTGGCCGGCAAGCCCGTCACCGCCCTCGACGGCGTCGGCCCCAAGGCCGCCCGCACCCTGTGCTCCTACGGCCTCGACTCCGTCGGCCGGGTCGCCGCCGCCCCGCCCGCCGCCCTGCGGCGGATCCTCGGCGCCCGGCTCGGCCGCGAGGTGCAGGAGCGCGCCCTCGGCATCGACCGGACCCCCGTCCGGCCCGGCGCGGCCGCCCGCGCCGTCGCCGCCGAGCGGACCTTCGACCGGGACGAGCTGGATCCCGTACGGCACCGGCGGGCCCTGCTCTCGCTGGCCGACGAGCTCGGCACGAAGCTCCGTACGCTTCGTACACAAGAGGGCCGGGGCCAGGTCTGCCGCACCCTCTCGCTCACCGTCCGCTGCGCCGACCGCACCACGCTCACGCGGACCCGCACCCTGGCCGAAGCCACCGCGCACTCCGCCACCCTGACCGCCACGGCCTACGCCCTCTACGAGAGCCTCGGTCTGCAACGGGCCCGGGTCCGCGCGCTGTCCCTGCGGGCCGAGGGGCTGACCCCGGCCGAACGGGCCGCGCGGCAGCTCAGCCTCGACCCCGAGGACGAGAAGGCCCGACGGCTGGAGGCCGTCACGGATCGCGTCCGGGCCCGGTTCGGGCCGCACGCCATCGCGCGCGGCTCGCTCGCGGCCTGAGGGAGCATCGAAAACCGCCCAACACGCGAGTTTTTACCGACGCGTAACTTCCCTGTGTTGCTACTCACCCGTAATTTGGCGGCAGCAGCGCCCCTTGTGATCCGGATCACGGGACGAACCCCCACGCTCCATCCCCGACTCGACCTTCCCCAGCACGACGCTGGGCGGTACCCCATGGAGATCACACGATGCTGCCCTGGAGACGCCTGCTCCGCCCGCTGGCCGTCCTCGCCCTCACCGCCGCCGCACTGGTCGCCCCCACCGGCGCCGCGCAGGCCGCGACCGCACCCAGCAGTGGCTGGAACGACTGGTCCTGCAAACCGTCCGCCGCGCACCCGCGCCCCGTCGTCCTCGTACACGGCACCTTCGGCAACTCGTGGGACAACTGGCTCGGCCTCGCGCCGTACCTCGTGCACCGCGGTTACTGCGTCTACTCGCTCGACTACGGGCAACTGCCCGGCGTGCCCCTCTTCAACGGGCTTGGTCCCATCGACAAGTCCGCCGAACAGCTCGACGTCTTCGTCGACAAGGTGCTCGCGGCCACCGGCTCCGCCAAGACCGACATCATCGGGCACTCGCAGGGCGGCATGATGCCCCGCTACTACCTGAAGTTCCTCGGCGGCGCGGAGAAGGTCAACGCGCTGGTCGGCCTCGCCCCCGACAACCACGGCACCACCCTGCTCGGACTGACCAAGCTCCTCCCGTACTTCCCCGGGGCCGAGGACCTGATCAGCACCGCGACCCCGGGCCTCGCCGACCAGATCGCCGGATCCCCCTTCCAGCAGAAGCTGAACGAGGGCGGGGACACCGTGCCCGGGGTGAAGTACACGGTGATCGCCACCCGGTACGACCAGGTGGTCACTCCGTACCGGAGCGCGTTCCTGGACGGGCCGAACGTCAAGAACGTCGTACTCCAGGACCTGTGCGCCCTGGACTTCTCGGAGCACGTCACGATCGGGCTCACCGACCGGATCGCCTGGCACGAGGCGCTGAACGCCCTCGACCCGGCACACGCCGAACGGACCACGTGCGCATCGGTCTTCGACTGACGCGCACGCGGTCCGCAGTGGTGTGAACCCGCTGCCGTGGCGGCTTCCTCCCGGTTACCGCCGGGAGGAGCCTCCGGCCGTACGGCGGCGGGCCAGCCCGAACAGCACGGCCGCGCCGACGGCCAGGACGCCGGCGCCGCCGATCGCGATCAGGGGGGTGGCGCTGCTGCCGCCCGTCTCCGCGAGGTTGTCCTTCCGCGGGGCCGTGGCCGAGGGCACCGGGGCCGCGCCCGCGGTCCCGTTCGTCTTCGGGTCGTTGTCGCCGTGGCCGTTGTGCTCCACGGTGGACTTGTCCGCTCCGTCGGCGATCTGCTGGTCGCTCGGGGCCGAGGGAGCGTCGGTGACCGCCTCGGCCGGCCCGGCGTCACCGGATCCGGCACTCGGCTGGGCGCTCGGCTTGCCGCTGGGCTTGCTGCTCGGCTTCGTGCCCGGCTTCGTGCCCGGACCGCCGTTGTCCTTCCCGAAGACCACGTCCGAGCAGGTGTAGAAGGCCTCCGGGCTGTCCGAGCGCTGCCAGATGCTGTAGATCAGGTGGCGGCCGGACTTGGCGGGGACGGTCCCGGAGAACACGTAGTCGCCGTTCTGCATCCCCGGGTCGGTGGCCTTCGCGAACGGCGCGGGCTCCAGGTCCGACCACGCCAGCGGCTTCGCCGGGTCGTACCCGTCCTTCGTCACGTACAGCTCGAAGGAGCCCTTGTGCGGGGCGGTCCCCTTGTAGCGGAAGGTGTGCGCGCCCGCCGTCATGGGGCTGGCGGGCCAGTCGGCGCGCGCCAGGTCCAGGCCCTGGTACTTGTCGTTGCCGGCCGAGCAGAGCTGCCCGTTCGGGATCAGCGCCCGGTGGTTGCCGGCCGCGTTGGCGATGTTCACCGCGTTCCAGTCGTAGAACGCCTGGGCCCCGCTCGCCGCGACCGCCGCCTTGCACGCCGCGGACCGGGGGGACTCCGGGCCCTCCGCGTAGCACGCCGCGACCCGGCTGACCGGGTCCGTCATCGAGCCGTGCGCGGCCGCGGGAGCGGCGGCGTACGCGGCCACCGCGAGCGGGGCGAGGCCGGCGGCGGCGATGCGGGTCAGCGTGACGGTACGGCGGCGTGCGGGCATGGGTGGATCTCCTTCGGGCACAAGGCAGGGGCGCGCCAGCGGAATCGGGAGCGGGCCCTGCGGCGCCGCCCCCCGGCGGCGCCACATCCGGCCCTTCCTGTCCTGGCCCTGCCAAGCTAGCCCGCGGATCCCCGCGTTTCCCCGCGATCGGCCCCCACACGGTGATCCTTAGGATCCGCTTAAGGAAGCGCTAAGCGGGGCCTACAGAAACCGCCTTCCGGAGCCCGCTAGGCGAGGAGTGCGGGGAGTCCCGCCGGGGTCCTGGCCTGGTCGTCGAGGGCGTCGAGGGCGCGTACGGCCTGGGCGGCGGCCTCCGGGTCGCCGGTGGTGAGCCCGCTCGCGGCGAACTCGTCCTCGTCCAGGCGCAGTACGCAGGAGCCGTCCGCGGAGACCCACAGGTCGAGGTCCAGGTCCTCCACGAGGATCTCCCCGCCCCGCAGCAGCGCCGGGCGCGTGACGTCGCAGTACCAGCCCTTCAGGACGCCGTCTGCGGTCCACACCTCCTTGACCGCGTACCAGCGGGTCCGCCAGAAGTGCTCGACGAACACGTCGCCCGGCTCGAAGCGGACGAAGCCGAAGTCCCGCACGCCCTCGGCCGCCCAGGGGGCCCGCACCGAGATCCGGTCGCCGTCGTCGGCCACCCGCACCGCCGGGTAGCGGATCTTCGTCCGGCCGGCCTTGGTCAGGACGACGGTCAGTTGCTCGGCCATGCGCTCCCCGGCTTCTTCGTGTAGCGCGTCTCGCTCGCGCAGATCTCGTACCCGAACCACTTGTTGATGGCGAGCATCGGTCCGTTGGCCGCGTCGTTGCCGGTGAACGCCTCGGTGTACCCGGCCGCGCGGGCCTGGTGGAGGGACGCCGTCTTGGCGAGCTTGGCCAGGCCCCGGCCGCGGAAGGCGCGCCGGGTGCCGGTCATCGCCGTGGCGTAGCGGGTGGCCCCGTCGGTCCTGGCGGCGGTGAAGGCCGCCACCGCGCCGTCCACGAGCACGACGACGGTCAGCTCCTTGTCGAGGTCCGGACTGTTCCAGGTGTGCGCGAGCCAGTCCTCGTAGTCGTCGAACTCGGCCGCCACGTCGCCGGGTTCGTCGGAGGTCGTCTCCGCGTCGGCCTCGAAGAGCGGGCGCGGGTCGGCGGCGAAGGCGGTGGCGGGGCGCAGCTCGACCCCCGCCGGGAGCTCCTGGGGGAGCGCGGGCAGCGTGCCCGTCGCCAGGTCCAGGCGCAGGAAGTGCGCGGACCGGCTGGGGCGGTAGCCGCGCCGCTCGGCGAAGGCGCGGTGGGCGGGGTCGTCGAGGACCCAGGCGTACGTGTCCACCGCGCCGTGGGCGGCGAGGTGCTCCTCGGCCGTACGGAGCAGCAGGCTGCCGGCGCCGAGGCCGCGGTGCGCGGGGTCGACGTACGCGTTGACGTACGACTGGCCGGGCTCGGGGCTGTCGTGGGCGATGCCGACCTGGGCGGTGCCGATGACGAGTCCCTCGTCGGTGTGCGCGAGGAGGAGGCGGAAGTGCGCGTCGGGGTGGGCGGAGTCGACCTCGAAGGCGACACCCTGCGGCGTGGTGATCAGGAAGGGCAGGGCCGAGCGGCGGACCCGTACGACGGCCTCCGCGTCGTCCGCTCGGCCGGGCCCGCTCGGGCGGAGGTCGCGGATCAGAACAGTCATGTGGCCGACGCTACGGGCGGACGCGCGTCCGGCGCCTCCCAATTAACCGGCGATGGGGGACAATCGCGCCGTGACCTCGACGAACCTGAAGATCACCATCAACACGGCGGCGGGCTCGGCCGCGCCGTACGAACAGCTGCGCGCGCAGATCGCCGACCGGGCCCGGTCGGGCAGGCTGCCGGCGGGCTTCAAACTGCCGACGGTGCGGGGACTGGCGGAGGAACTGGGGCTCGCGGCCAACACCGTGGCGAAGGCGTACCGGGCGCTCGAGGCGGACGGGGTGATCGAGACGCGGGGCCGCCATGGGACGTTCGTCGCCGCGGCGGAGGGTGAGTCCCGCGAGGCCGCGGCGGCCGCGCAGGCTTTCGCGGAGCGGGCGCACCGGCTCGGCCTGACCGAGGCCGAGGCCGTATCGGCCGCGACCGAAGCCCTGCGGGCCCGCTACGCCGCCGACTAGCCCCTGCGGAGCCGCCGCCCGTACGGGCGCTCCGCGCGGGGTCTGGGGCGGAGCCCCAGGAGGCTCGGCCGCAGGCGAGACGAAGCCCGCCTACAGGTAGAGGCCCGCCTCGGAACCGTGCGGCTGCGGAGGGAGCACCGCCGCCGGCCCCGTCCCGCGGCGCAGGGCGAAGAGTTCGGCCAGGCTGGCGCCCTCGCGGGAGACGCCCTCGTCCGTTCCCAGCCAGTCCACCGCCTCGCGGTGCGTCAGCCGGCCCACCTCGATGCGGGCCAGGCAGCGCCCGGGCCGGACCACCGCCGGGTGGAGCCGCTCCAGGTCCTCGTTCGTGGTGACGCCGACCAGGACGTTGCGGCCCTGCCCCAGCAGACCGTCCGTCAGGTTGAGGAGGCGGGACAGCGCCTGGCCCGCCGTGTGGCGGGCCTCGCCGCGGATCAGCTCGTCGCAGTCCTCCAGCAGCAGCAGCCGCCAGCGTCCCTTCGCCGTGCCCTCCTCCTCGCCGATCGCGATGTCCATCAGGTAGCCCACGTCGTTGAACAGCCGCTCCGGATCCAGCACGCAGTCCACCTGGCACCAGTCCCGCCAGGAACGGGCCAGCGTGCGCAGCGCCGAGGTCTTGCCCGTCCCGGGCGGCCCGTGCAGCAGGAGCAGCCGGCCCGCGATGTCGTCCGGGGTCACCTTCATCAGCCGGTCCATCGCCCCGGCCACCGGCGCCGTGTAGTTGGGCCGGACCTCCGCCCAGGTCCCGGCCGCGATCTGGCGGGTCGTCCGGTACGGGCCGCGGCGCGGGGAGACGTACCAGAACCCCATCGTGACGTTCTCCGGCTGCGGTTCGGGATCGTCCTGGGCCCCTTCCGTGGCCCGGCCGAGCACGCCGGCGGCGAGTTCGTCGCTGACCGCCGTCACCGTGACGTCCGCGCCCCGGCTCCAGCGGGACACGAGCATGGTCCAGCCCTCGCCCTCGGCGAGGGTGGCGCTGCGGTCGCTGTCGCGCGCCGAGCGCAACACCGTGGCCCCGGGCGGCAGCAGGGTGATGTCCGGCTTGACCCGGTCGATCGACACGCTGTGCGAGAAGGGCTGTTCGCCGGACGCGAACCGGCCGAGGAACAGCGCATCGACGACGTCCGACGGCGAATCGCTGTCGTCGACGTTGAGCCGGATCGGCAGCGCGTCATGCGGGTTGGCTGGCATGGCGCCCATGATCCGGCACCCGGTGTCCCCGTGCACCCGTGTTTCGCCGGTTCGGGTGGACGGTTTCCCTCTTCAAACACCCCGGGGGTGAAGGTCCGGACAGCAAACCTGCCCCGAAAATTCTTGGCATGAACACTTCCAGCCAACCTCGGCTCCTTGTACCACGGACTCAGGAGTAACCCCCACAAGGAGCCGCACACATGAGCATGAGAATGCCGCGCTTCGCCGCGCTCGCCTCCACCCTGTTATTGGCCGCGGGCGCCGCCCTGTTCGGCGCCGGCCAGGCGGCCGCCGCCGCCCAGGCCGACTTCGGATACGTCGCCCTCGGCGACTCGTACTCCTCCGGCGTCGGTGCCGGCAACTACGACAGCGGGAGCGGCGCCTGCAAGCGCACCACCCGCGCCTACCCGGCCCTGTGGGCCGCCGCCCATGCTCCGCAGACCTTCTCCTTCGCCGCGTGCGCAGGCGCCCGTACGGGTGATGTGCTCGCCAACCAGCTCACCCCGCTGAACTCCGGCACCGACCTGGTCAGCATCACCATCGGCGGCAACGACGCCGGATTCTCCGACGTCATGACGACCTGTGTGCTCCAGTCCGAGTCCACCTGCATCAGCCGCGTCAACCAGGCCAAGGCGTACGTGGACACCACGCTCCCCGGCCAGCTCGACCAGGTCTACAACGCGATCGACAGCCGCTCCCCGAACGCCCGGGTCGTGGTCCTCGGCTATCCCCGCTTCTACAAGCTGAACGGCACCTGCACCACCGGCCTGACCGAAGGCGAGCGCGCCGCCATCAACGGCGCGGCCGACCACCTCAACGCCGCCATCGCCAAACGCGCCGCCGACCACGGGTTCGCCTACGCCTCGGTCGTCGGAGCCTTCACGGGCCACGAGATCTGCTCCGGCAGCGCGTGGCTGCACAGCGTCAACTGGCTCAACATAGGCGAGTCGTACCACCCCACCGCCGCCGGGCAGTCCAGCGGCTACCTGCCGGTCTTCACCAACGCCGCCTGACCGGCTAGGGACTGACGGACGGTTCCGCCGTCGGCCCGTCGTCCTCGGCCGGCGGGCTCGGTGACGTACTGGCGCCAGGGGAGGAGGCCCCGCTCGTCGGGGTCTCCTCCTCGCACGTCACGGAGACGGCGACCCACTGCGTGGCCACCTCGGCCGGTCCCCGCACCTCCAGCCGGACCGCGTCCTCGTAGCCCGCACCCGGAACGTGCGTGAGCTCCGTGTGCTCCAGCCGCCGGCTCCTCGGCCCGCCCTCCTCGTACGCGAGGGACTGCCAGTCCGGGCCGGAGGTCGTCCCGCTCCGCGTGGCCCAGCGGTACTCCAGCCGGGCCGGGGTGCTCTCCACCTCCACGGTGGCGGTGAAGGAGGGCGCGCGGTCCGCGGGCGGCGGGCAGCTGCCGCGGTACGAGGCGCGCACGGTGTCCACGTACACCGAGACGTGCTGCCCGGGAGCGGCGGAAGCCGACGCGGACGCGGGGGCGGAGGCGGACGGGAGCGCGGAAGCCGCGGTGGTGACGGTACGGGCGGTGCTCGCCGTGCCGGTCGGGGCGACTCCGCCGCTGCTGCCGTCCGTGTCCTGCCGGTCCTTCAGCAGCAGCCATCCCAGGGCGGCCACCGCCAGCAGCAGCACCACGATCCCGGCGGTGAGCACGGCCCCGGCCCGGCCGTCGCGCGGCGGCTGCCCGGACGGGGACGCGGGCGAGGACGCGGGTGTGGGTGTGGGTGTGGGCATCGGCGGCGTGGGATCCCCGTACGGGGCCGGCCGCGGCTGCCGGTGGTCGTGCTGCCGGGGGTGCTGTGCGACGGCCGTCGGAGAGTCCGGCCCCGACACCGGCCCGCCGGACGCGCGTACGGCCCCGCCCGCGCCCACCACCCGCAGCATCCGGGCCGCCTCCGCCGCGGGCAGCCGCTCGGCCGGGTCCTTCCGCAGCAGCCCCTCCAGTACGGGCTCCAGCGGCCCGGCCCGGTGCGGCGGCGGCAACTCCGCGTCGACCACGGCCCGCAGCGTGTCCAGCGGGGTCGCCCGCCGGAACGGCGTGCCCCCCTCGACGGCCGCGTACAACATGATCCCGAGCGACCACAGGTCCGACTCGGGCCCCGGATCGCGCCCCAACGCCCGCTCGGGTGCCAGGAATTCGGGCGATCCGACCACCTCGCCCGTCATGGTGATGGCCGAGGAGCCCTCCAGGCTCGCGATCCCGAAATCGCTCAGGACCACCCGGCCGTCGTTGGCGACCAGCACGTTCCCGGGTTTCACGTCACGGTGCAGCACGCCCGCCTCGTGCGCGGAACGCAGCGCGGCCAGCACCTGTTCCCCGAGGTGCGCGGCGCGCTGCGGACTCATCGGCCCCTCCGCCTCCAGTACGTCGGCCAGCGTGAGTCCGCGCACCAGCTCCATCACGATCCAGGGCCGGCCGTCCTCGGAGGCCACGTCGTAGACCGTGACCACCCCGCGGTGCGAGACCCGGGCCGCCGCCCACGCCTCCCGTTCCAGCCGCCGGTACATCCGCTGGAGTTCGGCGGGCTCCAGTCCGGCGGGCGCCCGCACCTCCTTGACGGCGACCTCGCGGGCCAGGACCTCGTCCCGGGCCCGCCACACGATGCCCATCCCGCCGCGGCCGAGGGGATCCAGCAGGCGGTACCGGCCGGCGATGACACGGCCGCTGCCCGGTTCCCCGCTCGTATCCCCGTCCACACCGGCCACATTCCCACTCACATGAGCTCCCATGCGTCACCAGGCGATCACTTCACGTTAGCGCAGGGTGCGCGAACTGGCCCCTGTCGTGACGTGGGTCGCGCACCGGACCTCCGAAACCGCCGCGCCTGTGCGGAGAGTAACCGTCGACTCCGCTGAGTAATCGTCAACTCCCCGTAGAGATAGGGGTAATTCACACCACCGGGATACCCGAGCGCGACGCGGGGACGATAGGGTTAACCTGCCCGGGCCGGGTGCCCTCGTACGGGTGGGGAGAGATCATGGAACAGATAGCAATGCGCAGCAGGCCGCCTCGCGTGCCTGCCATCACCTGCGGCAGCAACGCGACCAGCTCGCGCCTCGACCGCCATCTCGCCGTGCTGGGCGGACCTGCCGTCCCGCACCGGGAGACCGCCGAGGCGACCCTGCTGATGCGCGAGCTCACGTCCCGCGACCACACGCACCGTCTGCGGAGCCGGAGCGCGCGCGTCTCGCTCTTCGCGCCGCTGCGCCGTCTGCGTCGCACGCTCTTCGGCAGCCGCCGCTCGTAACAGTCCCCGTACCGCAGCCTTTTCTCCGGCTCGGCTCCCGGCTCCGGCTCCCCGGCCCTACGCCACCACACCCTCCCGGCGCAGTTCCGAGATCTGCGCGCCCGTCATCCCCAGGGCGCGCAGCAGGGTCTCGGTGTGTTCACCCAGCGCGGGCACCGCACCCATGTGCGGTGCCGCGCCGCCCGGCAGTCCGATCGGCGGGAGCAGGGCCCGCAGCGGACCGGCCGGTGATCCCACCTCCCGCCAGCGGTCCCGGGCCGCCAGCTGCGGGTGTCCGGCCAGCTGGGCCACCGAGTTCAGCCGCGCGCAGGCGATACCGGCCGCCTCCAGCCGCCCGATCGCCTCGTCCGCGTCGAGCCGGCCCAGCGCCTGCGCCACCACCGCGTCGGTCTTCTCCCGGTTGCCGGTGCGCGCCGCATTCGTCGCGAACGCCGGATCCTGCGCCAACTCAGGCTGCCCGAGCACCTGTTGCGCGAGGCGCTGCCACTCCCGGTCGTTCTGTACCGACAGCAGCACCCGGTCGCCGTCGGCCGTCGGGTAGGCGTCGTACGGTGCGATCACCGCGTGCGCGAGACCCGTCCGTACGGGCTGCTCGCCGCCGTGCATGGTGTGGTGCAGCGGATGCCCCATCCACTCGGCGAGCGCGTCCAGCATGGACACCTCCACCCGGCCCCCGCGTCCGGTGACACCGCGGCGCAGCAGGGCCGCGAGCACCCCCGAGAACGCGTACATGGCCGCTGCGATGTCGGCCGCTGGGATCCCCGCCTTGACGGGCTGCTCCGGGGTGCCGGTCACCGAGACCAGCCCCGCCTCGCACTGCACGAGCATGTCGTAGGCGCGCTTGTGGGCGTACGGGCCTTCGGCGCCGTAGCCGGAGACGTCCACGGCGACCAGCCGCGGATAACGCGCGCACAGCGCGGCCGAGTCGAGCCCGAGCCGGGCCGCCGCGCCCTGCGCGAGGTTCTGCACGAAGACGTCGGCGCCGGCCAGCAGCCCGTGCAGGATCTCCCGGCCGCGCGGGTCCTTCAGGTCGAGCGCGAGCGACTCCTTGCCGCGGTTGGCCCACACGAAGTGCGAGGCGAGGCCGTGCGCGGTGGTGTCGTAGGCGCGCGCGAAGTCGCCGCCGTCGGGGCGCTCGACCTTGATCACCCGGGCGCCCAGGTCGGCGAGCTGGCGGGTGGCGAAGGGGGCCGAGACGGCCTGTTCGACGGCGACGACGGTGATACCGGCGAGGGGGAGGGGCTGGGGCTCGGGCGCGGCGCTTTCGGTGTCCATGGCATGGATGCCTATCCCGTCGGGCCCCGTCCTGTCACCCCCCTGTGCCACAGCGCCTACGGGGTGAGGCCGCGCGCGAACCGGCGGGTGGCCGGCGGTACGAAGAGCGCGAGGAGGACGAGCGACCAGACGACGGCCCCGGCGACCGGATGGGCGACGGGCCAGGCGGCACCCGCCGCGGCCTCGCCCCCGGCGTTTCCGCACAGCTCGCGCACGGCGGTCGCGACGGCGCTGATCGGGTTCCACTCGGCGACCGTGCGCAGCCACCCGGGGAGCCCGGCGGTCGGCAGGTACGCGCTGGACAGCATCGGCAGGACGAAGGTGGCGCCGCCGAGCTGGCCCGCCGCCTCCTCGTTCTTGCTCAGCAGGCCGAGGTACGTCCCGACCCACGCGGTGGCGAAGCGGAACAGCAGCAGCAGGCCGAAGGCCCCCAGCGCGCCCGGCAGGCCGTTCTCGATCCGCCAGCCCATCGCCAGCCCCACCAGCATCAGGGGCACCATGGAGACCGCGGTGGTGAGCAGATCGGCGGCGGTCTGCCCGAGCGGTACCGCGGTCCGGCTCATCGGCAGCGCCCGGAACCGGTCCATCACCCCGCGGTGGGCGTCCTGCGCCGCCGTGAACAAGCCGCTCATCAGGCCGTTCGCGGCAGTCGCGGCGAGCAGCCCGGGGACCAGGAACTCGCGGTACTCGGCGCCCGGCATCGCGAGGGCGCTGCCGAAGACGTAGCCGAAGAACAGCAGCATGGTGACCGGCATGGTCTGGGTGAGGATCAGCAGCGCCGGGGCGTGCCGGGCCTTCTGGAGCTGGCGGGTGAGGACGGCTCCGCCGTCGGACAGCCAGGTGCTCATGCGGCGTTCTCCTTCCGGGCCGTGTTCCGGGCGGCCCTGTCCTGGGCCGTGTTCTGGGCCGCTTCCTGGGCCGCCTCCTGGGTCGCGGGGATCCGGGTGAGGCGCAGGAACACCTCGTCGAGCGTGGGCGGGCGCAGGGCGGCGTCGGTGACCGCGATGCCGCAGGTATCGAGCTCGCGGATGATCCGCGGCAGGGTGAGCCCCGGGTCGAGCACGGTGACGCCGACCGTCAGCCGTTCCTCGTCGAGCACCGGCCGGCCGCCCGTGAGCTGGTCCAGTACGGCGGCGGCGCCGGAGAGGGCCTCGCGCGCGGGCACGGTGACCTCGGCGTAGGCGCCGATCCGGGCCTTGAGGCCGGCGGGGGTGCCGTGCGCGACGGCGCGGCCGCGGTCGACGACCGCGATGTCGTCGGCGAGCCGGTCGGCCTCCTCGAGGTACTGGGTGGTGAGCAGCACCGTGGTGCCCTCGTCGGCCAGTTCCCGTACCGCGGCCCAGATCTGCTCGCGGGCCGCCGGATCGAGACCGGTCGTGGGCTCGTCCAGGAAGAGCACGCGGGGGCGGGTGACCAGTCCGGCGGCCAGGTCCAGCCGCCGTTTCATGCCACCCGACCAGGTGCCGGCCACCCGGTCCGCCGCCTCGCCGAGCCCGAAGCGCTCCAGCAGCCCGTCGGCGCGGTCCCGGCCCGCGGAGCCGCGCAGTCCGGCGAGGCGGGCGAAGAGCCGCAGGTTCTCGCGGCCCGTCAGGTCCCCGTCCACGGAGGCGTGCTGGCCGGTGACCCCGATGGCGCGGCGGACGGCCCCGGGGTCGCGGGCGACGTCGTGGCCCGCCACCAGGGCGCGGCCGCCGGTGGGTGCGGTGAGGGTGGTGAGTATCCGGACGGCGGTGGTCTTGCCCGCTCCGTTGGGGCCCAGGAGGCCGCAGACCGTGCCCTCGGGCACGGCGAGGTCGAGGCCGCGCAGGGCGTGGACCTGTCCGTAGTTCTTCTCCAGACCCTCACTCAGTACAGCGTACGTAGTTGTCATGTGCGACACCGTACCTCACTACGTACGGCGTACGTAACTAAGATGGTGGCGAGACGACGAGGTGATCTGAGCGATGACAGCCGGCGGGCGACCCGCTGAACCCGAAGTGATCTGGACCCGGCCCCAGCGGGCCGGGCGCGGACCCAGGCCCGCGCACAGTCGCGAGTCGATCGCCGCCGAGGCGGTGCGGATCGCCGACGCGGAGGGGATCGACGCCGTCTCCATGCGGCGCGTGGCGGCCGGGGTCGGCGCGGGGACCATGTCCCTCTACAACTACGTGCCGCGCAAGGAGGACCTGTACGAGCTGATGGTCGACGCGGTCAGCGCGGAGTACGCGTTCCCCCCGCCGACCGGCGACTGGCGGGCCGACGTGCTCGCGCTGGCCCGCCAGACGCGGGCGCTGATGCACCGCCACCCGTGGCTGCCGCGCCTGCTGAGCCCCGTCTACGGCTTCAGCCCGAACGCCCTGCGCTACCTCGAGTACAGCCTGGACTGCCTGGCGCCGCTCGACGCGCCGGACGCCGAGAAGCTGGAGCTGGTCGCGGCGGTCAACGGCGCCGTCGCCACGTACGTGGCGGGCGAACTGGCGCTGGCCGAGCGGGCCCGGTCGCTGCCCTGGAGCGAGGCGGAGGAGCAGGGCGTACGGACCGCCTGGCTCGGCTCGCGCCTGGCCACCGGGCAGTACCCGCGGCTGGCGGCCGCCCTCACCGGCGGCGGCCCGGTCCCCGGTGCGGGGCTGGACATGGCCGCCGTGTTCGACCGCTCGCTGGCGCGGCTGCTGGGGGCCTGGGGGCCGTAGGCCGGGCGCGGCCGCGTCTGTCTGTGGGGCTGGTGGTGGCTGGTGGTTGCTCGACGGCGCCCCCCAGGGCGGCGCGACGGCGCCCCCAGGGCGGCGCGACGGCGCCTCAGAGCAGCGCGAACTGCCCGCCCGGGCCCTCTTCCCGGTGGTCCAGGACCGAGGCCGGGCGCCTGGCCGAGCGCGGCGGCGGCAGCACCCCGGCCGCGCGCAGCTCGCCCGCGGACAGGGCGGGGCCGGGTTCGAAGGCGGCCCGCTCCGGAGCCAGATCGGCCAGCAGCGCCAAGGTGGTGACCAGGGCCAGCAGCTCCGAGGTCCAGGCCTGCGGCCACTCGGCCGGACCCAGGGCCTCCAGTCCGTCGGCCGCCGGGTCGCGGTGCGCGCCGCGGGCGGCGAACCACGCCTCCAGTACGCGCACGCCCTGCGCCTCGTACGCCCACGCGCCGGGCGGTACGGGGGACACGGTCCCGCCGCCGAGGCTCAGCGTCTCGCTCCCGGCGTCGTACGCGAGCTCGCGCGGCCATGCCGTGACCGCCGAGCGGACGTACGGGCGGCGCCCGCCCGGCAGCCGCGGCGGCTCGCCCCCGCGGGCCCCGCGCAGCTGGACCGTGAGCAGCCGGTGCCCCAGCTCCAGCCCGGCCCGCCAGCGCGCGGGATCGGCCGCGAGCGGGACCTCGTACCCCCGCGGCCCGGGGCGGCCCGCCGCGAGGATCCAGCACAGCACGTCCTCGGGCCCCACCCAGCCGCCGTACCGCTCGCCGAGCAGCGGCAGCAGACCGGGGGCGAAGTTCGGCTCGGCGCCGCCGGGGCGCCGGTGCAGCGGGCGGATCCGGCCGAGGCGGCCGGCCGGGAGGTGCGCGGTGACCAGCGGCTCCGGGGTCTCCACGAGGAACAGCTGGTGCTCGTCCAGGACCCGCCAGAGCTCCGGGCGGGCCGTGTCGATGAGCCGCTGGTCGGGCAGCAGCCACTGTTCGTCGAAGGGCTCGCGCAGCACCCGTACGGGGTCGGGGCACGGGCCGGGCTCGTCGGTGAAACGCGCGGTCGCCGCCGAGCGCTGGCCGGGCAGCGCGGCAGCGCCCGCGGCGGGCGTACGGCTGCGGCTCGGGCGGAACAGCCGGTCCCGCTCGGCTCCTTCGGTGCCGGTCAGGGCCGCCCAGCGGGCGCGGAGGGCGGCGGGATCGGGCGCGGCCACCCAGTCCCGGCCCAGGCGCAGGCCGCCCACGGCCCAGGGCATCAGATCGTCCAGCAGCGGTACGTCGTCGCTCACGCCGCCGATGGTAGCGACGGCATCCGGTGGCCGGGCTGTGTCCAGGCCGAAGCGATACGCTCCTTATATACGTATACGTACCGTATCGACCGAGGAGACAGGAGACGGTCATGAGTCAGTACGACGAATACTCGACTCCGTCGCAGGCCGAGGGCGAGCGGCTGGACGAGGACCTGGACGAGGCCCAGCGCAGGCAGCGGCACCCCCAGACGATGCGGACCACGCCGTCTCAGGCGGAGGGCGAGCGCGGCAAGGAAGAGGACGAGAAGAAGTGACGCGTCACGCGACGCGCGAGTGACGGGGGCGCGACGGGCGGCGCGACGGGCGGCGCGACGGGCGGCGTGACGGAAGGTGTGGCGCCGCCCGTCAGTGTGCGCCGCCCGTCAGTGCGCGTCGACCGTCACCGTGAAGGAGAACCGGTCGCCGCGGTAGCGGATGCGCGCCACGTCCACCACCCGGCCGTCCTCGTCGTAGGTCACGCCCGTGTAGTGCAGGATCGGGCTGAGCAGCGGCACCTGGAGCAGCTCGGCCGTCTCGGGGTCGGCGAGCCGCGCCTCCACCGTGTCGGTGATCCGGCTGATGCGCACCCCGACGACGTCCCGCAGGACCTTCGTCATCGGCCACCGTTCGAGATCGGCGAGCCGGACCGCCTCGGCGAGCTCCGGAAGGACCGCGTTCTCCACCCAGTTGGTCGGCTCGCCGCTCTCGCGGTCGTGGCGGAGCCGGCGGTACGTGACCACCTCGGGCGTGTCCGGGAAGTGCTCCAGCAGCTCCCCGGACACCACCGTGCGCCCGTGGCCGAGAATCGTCGTACGGTCGCCCGACTGCTGGGCCACGATCGCGTCGACCGAGCCCAGCAGCCGCACCGGGGAGCCGCGCCGCGCGCCCGGTTCGATGAAGGTGCCGCGCCGCCGGTGCCGGCTGATCAGGCCCTCGCCCTCCAGCTCCTTGAGCGCCTGCCTCATGGTCAGCACGCTCACCCCGTAGTGCTCGGCCAGCTGCTCCTCCGTCGGCAGGCGCAGCGAGGCGTCCGGAGTGCGCCCCAGTATCGAGGCGCGCAACGACTGTGACACCTGGTACCAGAGGGGCAGTTTCCGGTTCAGGACCAGTGAGTCGGGGGCGAAGGCGGTCACGGGTGGCGGTTCTCCGTACGGCTGGACGGCGATGCTGCGCGGCGCAGGCGCGCTACGCAGGGTATGCAGTGCGGGTCAGGCGCGGAAGTGGCGCTGCAGGCCCTGCCACACGTCGTCGTACCCGCGCTGGAGGTGCTCCGCGCCGGCCGCCTGGGCGGTGGCGGTGATCGGCCAGCGGGTCTCGAACATGAAGGCCAGGCCGTCGTCGATCTTCTGCGGCTTCAGCTCGGCGGCGCTGGCCCGGTCGAAGGTCTCCCGGTCCGGGCCGTGCGCGGACATCATGTTGTGCAGCGAGCCCCCGCCCGGCACGAACCCTTCGGCCTTGGCGTCGTAGGCGCCCTCGATCAGGCCCATGTACTCGCTCATCACGTTGCGGTGGAAGTACGGCGGGCGGAAGGTGTCCTCGCCGACCAGCCAGCGCGGGGCGAAGACCACGAAGTCCACGCCCGCCAGCCCCGGGGTGTCGGAGGGCGAGGTCAGCACCGTGAAGATGGACGGGTCGGGGTGGTCGTAGCTGATCGAACCCAGGACGTTGAAGCGGCGCAGGTCGTAGACGTAGGGGACGTGGGTGCCGTGCCAGGCGACGACGTCGAGCGGCGAGTGGTCGTAGGTGGCGGACCAGAGGTTGCCGCAGAACTTGTTGACCACCTCGGTCGGGCGGTCGAGGAGGTCGGGGGTCTCGTACGCGGCCACCGGGGCCCGGAAGTCGCGTGCCGCGGCGAGGCCGTTGGCGCCGATCGGGCCCAGGTTCGGCAGCTCGAAGGGCTGGCCGTAGTTCTCGCAGACGTAGCCGCGGGCGTCGTCCCCCAGGAGCTCGACGCGGAAGCGCACGCCCCGCGGGATCAGGGCGACCTCGCCGGGGCCGGCGCCGATCAGGCCGAGCTCGGTGCGCAGCAGCAGCCCGCCGCGCTCGGGGACGATCAGCAGCTCGCCGTCGGAGTCGCTGAACACCCGGTCGTTCATGGAGGCGTTGGCGGCGTAGAGGTGGATGGCCATGCCGGTGCGCTGGGTGGCGTCGCCGTTGCCGCCGAGGGTCCACAGGCCGGCCAGGAAGTCGGTGCCGGGGGCCGGGTCGGGCAGCGGGTTCCAGCGGAGCCGGTTCGGGTCCGCCGGGACCTCCGTGAAGGGCCCGGTGCGCAGGGCCCCGTTGTCGATCCGGGTGAAGGGCGGGTGCGCCGCCGACGGCCGGATCCGGTAGAGCCACGAGCGGCGGTTGTGGGTGCGCGGCTCGGTGAAGGCGGAACCGCTGAGCTGCTCGGCGTAGAGGCCCAGAGGTGCGCGCTGGGGCGAGTTCCGGCCGAGCGGCAGCGCGCCGGGGACGGCCTCCGAGCTGTGCTCGTTGCCGAAGCCGGTGAGGTACTCCAGCCCCTCCGCCGTCTTCCTGGCCTGCTCGCTCATGTGCTGCTCCCGCTCCGTCGAAGGAATCCTATGGTCTACAGTAGGATTCCGCGGGCCGCACGTCAACGGGGCCCTTGGCGCGGAGGCCGCCTGCCGGGCGGAACGGATTCGCGCAGAGGGGGCTCCCAAAAGATGAACATTGCTCTACTCTCACGCGCATGTCGTGGACCCGCAGGTTCCCTGCCGTGCCGGCGGCGCTCCTCGCCGCCCTCCTCGCCCTCCTGTCCCTCTTCGCCGCCGCGCCCGCCGCCCGCGCGCACGAGGAGCGCCCCGTCACCTTCCCGGACGGCTCCGGCTCCGTGCCCGAGTACCGCAAGACCGACCCCGACCTCGTGGTCTGCAAGACCGGGCGGCCCGACTTCGAACGCCGGATATCCGCCTTCCCGGAAGAGCTCAGACAGCGCAACCTCGCCCTCTACGAGCGCTGCGAGAAGAGCGGCTACCGCCACCTCCAGGAGGCCGTCGACGCCGTCGACCGGCCCGGGATGAACATCGCGATCCTCCCCGGCCTGTACGAGGAGGAGCCCTCACTCGGAAAGCCGACGGGGGAGTGCGCCGCCCTCAAGGCCCCGAACTCCTCGCTCGGCTACCAGATCCTCAGCTACGAGCAGCAGGTGGCCTGCCGCCACAACCAGAACCTCGTCGCGATCCTCGGCAAGACGAACCTGCAGATCGAGGGCACCGGCGCCGCCCGCACGGACGTCGTCATCGACGCCAAGTACCAGAAGCTCAACGCCCTCCGCGCCGACAAGTCCAACGGCATCTACTTCCGCAACTTCACCGCCCAGCGCACCACCTTCAACTCGCTGTACGTGCTCGCCGCCGACGGCTTCGTCATCGACGACGTGCTGACCCGGTGGAACGACGAGTACGGCTTCCTCACCTTCGCCAGCGACCACGGGCTCTACAAGAACTGCGAGTCGTACGGCAACGGCGACTCCGGCATCTACCCGGGCAGCGCGTCCGACATCAACGACGGCCGCGGTTACGACGTGCCCCGCTATTCCATCGAGATCACCGGCTGCCGCAGCCACCACAACATGGTGGGCTACTCCGGCACCGCGGGTGACTCGGTGTGGGTGCACGACAACGAGTTCGACCAGAACATGGGCGGCGCCTCGATGGACAGCGCCTTCCCCGGCCACCCCGGACTCCCGCAGAACCACGCCAAGTTCGAGCGGAACCTCATCCACGACAACAACCAGGACTACTACCGGTACGTCGCCGACGGCACCTGCGCCAAGCCGCCGGTCGAACGCGGCTACGAACGCGGCGTCGTCTGCCCGCAGATCTCCATGCCGCCGGGCACCGGCATCATCACCGCGGGCGGCAACTGGAACATCTACGAGGACAACTGGGTGTACGGGCACCAGCGCGCGGGCTTCTTCCTCAGCGCGGTCCCCGCTTTCATCCGCGGCGAGGAGCAGTGGTCGAAGCAGGCCGACACCTCCCACCACAACCGCTACGCCGGGAACACCCTGGGCAAGGACAAGTCGGGTGCCGCCCGCCCCAACGGCATGGACGTGTGGTGGGACGGCCAGGGCCGCGGCAACTGCTGGCAGGACGGCCCCGACGGCTCCACCCCGGGCACGGTGCCGCAGTGCGGGGGCGCGCGCGGCGATGTCTCAGGGGCCTCGGCCCGCCTGGTCGGCGAACCGGTCAAGCTGGTGCAGCTGCTCGTCTGCGCGGACTACAGCGTCCAGGCCCGCAAACTCCCGGCCGGCTGCGACTGGTACGGCGCCCGCGGTCTGGAACGGGTCGAGACCCAGATCGCGCTCGCCGTGGCGGGCGTCCTGCTCCTGGTCGGCGGCGTGCTGTGGTGGCGCCGTCTGCGCGGCTCGCGCCTGGGCACGGCGGCCTCGCTCGTGGGCCTGGCGGGCCTGGCCCTGGACGTGGCCGGCTCCACGACCGGGCTGGTCGCCACGTTCGTTCCGGCACTGGCTCTCCTCCTCCTCGGACTGTGGTGGACGGGAGCCGGGCTGGCCCTGCGCCCGACCCGCCCATGGCTGGCCCGCCTGACCCTGCTGCTGGCCGGGCTGACCCTGCTGGACGCCTTCGACAAGGCCGTCCTGATGATCCCCTGGACCCCGCTGAGCCCCGCCTGGGTGCGGGCGCTGCTCGCCGTGGTCTGGGTCCTGTGGGCCGTGGTCGCCTCGGCCCGGCCCGAATCCCCGGTCCGTCCCTCCGGCCCCGGCTCCGACCCGGCGGGTGACCGCACCCCGGCCCCGACCGCCCCCTCCCCGGCCCTCGCCACGGCAGCCCCCGAACCCCGCCCCGACACCGGCCCGGAATCCGCAGACCCCACCCCGGGAGCCCACCCGTGACCGCCCGCCCCACCCCCGGGACCGAGAGCGCGGCCGCGACCGGCCGCCCGGCGCGCACCGCGGTCGTGCTCGCCCTGGCCGTGCTGGTCGCCTGCGCGGCGGTGACGGGCTGTGGCGGGCGGGCCACCACCCACCACAAGCCCGGCACCAGCCACGAGGAGGCCTCCGGGAACACGGGCACCCTGCTCACCGCCGACGACGGCAGCGGCCATCGGCTCCGCGAGGTCCCGGCCGAGGGCGCACCAGAGGTGCGGCTCACCGCTCGCCCGGACTCGGAGGACGGCTGGAACCTCGAACTGGCCGTCAAGAACTTCCGCTTCACCCCCGACAGTGCCGGTGGCGCCGCCCTCCCGGGCGCGGGCCACGCGCACCTCGAGCTCGACGGCCGCAAACTGGCCCGGGTCTACGGCCCCTGGTTCCACCTGCCCGCCGCGCTGGTTCCCGAGGGTGCGCACACCCTGACCGTCCGCCTGTACGCCGACGACCACACGGCCTGGGCGGTCTCGGGCAAGCCGGTCGAGGGCACGACCCCGCTCACCGCCACCGCCCCGGCGCCAGGGCAGTCCGGCGGCCACGAGCACCCCAGCACCCCGCAGGCGCAAGCCGACCGGACGGTCACGGTCACCGTCCGGGACGGCAAGGTCAGCCCCGCTCCCGCCCGCACCGAGCTGCGGCGCGGCGAACGGGTCGCCCTGCGCGTCACCAGCGACCGCGCGGACGTCCTGCACGTCCACGGCTATGACAAGGAACTCGCCCTGCCCGCAGGCCAGGAGGCCACCCTGGTCCTGACGGTCGACCGCACGGGCCTCTTCGAGGTCGAGACCCACGAGTCGGCCCTCGTCCTGACCCAGCTCCTCGTCCGATGACCCCGCCGAAGCCGAAGCCGACGCCGAGGCTTATCCCGGCACCGGCACCGGCTCCGACCACTCCGCCCCGGGCCGGGGGAGTGGCGGTGCCCGGTGCCGGGCCATGGGCGGGCCGATGCTGACCCCCGCCGGGCCGGTGCCCGCCCCGGGCGCCGGCGGTGGCGGCGCCGGCCAGAGCGTGGTCCTGCACCCGGCCGATCCGCTCACCGCGCTCGCGCACGGGATCGGGTCCCAGCACGATCTGCCGATCTCTCCCTTCTACGCCTTCGCCGGCGCCTTCGCCGCGCTCTTCGTCTCGTTCCTCGCGCTCGGCCTGCTCTGGTCCACCTCCCGATTCCGCGGCGACCGCTCGGGTCTCCCCCTGCCCGCCGCCCTCCAACGTGCCGCCGACGCCCCTGGCACCCGCACCGCTCTGCGCGGAGTCGGCCTTGCCGCCGCCCTCGCCGTCCTCCTGCACCTCCTCCTCGGTCCCGACGACCCGGCGCGCAACCCCGCTCCCGGAGCCGTCTACGTCCTCTTCTGGGTCGGACTCGTCCCCGCCTCCCTTCTCCTCGGCCCCGTCTGGCGCCTGCTCAACCCGCTCCGCACCCTGCACCGCCTGCTCGCCCGGGCCCGCCGCCACCGCGCCCCCGAGCGCCCCCGTACCGACCGCCCCCTCCCCGCCCGGCTCGGCCAATGGCCGGCCGCCGCCGGGCTGTTCGCCTTCACCTGGCTCGAACTCGTCGCTCCCGATCCCGCATCCACCACCACCCTCCTGATCGCCCTCGCCACCTACGCCACCGCCCACCTGCTGCTCGCCGCCCGCTTCGGCGAACGCTGGTTCGACGACGCCGACGCCTTCGAGGCGTACTCGTCCCTCCTGGCCCGCCTCTCCCCCCTCGGCCGTCGAAGCGACGGCCACCTGGTCCTCCGCAACCCCTTCCACGGACTCGACGCGACACCCGAGCGGCCCGGACTCGTCGCCACCGTCTGCGTCCTGCTCGGCTCCACCGCCTACGACGGCTTCTCCGACAACCCGTCCTGGATCAACGTCCTCCAGACCTCCCCCCTCGGCCGCACGCCCACGGCCACACTTGGACTGCTCGCTTCCGTCGCCCTCGTCGCCACCCTGTACTGCCTGTGCGCGGCAGCCACCCGCCTGGTCAGCGGCCCGCACCCCGGACCGCTCACCGCCTTCGCGCACTCACTCGTGCCGATCGCACTCGGCTATCTCATCGCCCACTACTTCTCCCTTCTGGTAACCGAAGGACCACGCACAGTAAGCATGGCACTCGGCACTGACAACGGCCCCGATCCTGTCCCGCCCCTGGGTCCGGGCGGCCTCGCGGCCCTCCAGGTCATCGCCGTCGTGACCGGCCACGTCCTGGGCGTCGTCGCCGCCCACGACCGTTCGGTACGCCTTTTCCCGCCCGCGAAAGCCGTGGCGGGCCAGCTGCCGCTGCTCGCGCTGATGATCACGTACACCATCGGCGGGCTGAGCCTCCTGCTGAACTGAGCCCCCGCTCGACACAGAAGCGAGGAACGGCATGATGGACCCCGTGCCTCCCGCCCACTCCCTGCGCCGCACCCCGATCCAGCAGCGCAGCGCCGACCGGCTCGCCCGGATCCTCGACGCCTGCGCCGAACTGCTCGACGAGACCGGGTACGAGAACCTCAGCACCCGCGCCGTCGCCCTGCGCGCCGGCGTGCCGATCGGTTCGGTCTACCGCTTCTTCGGCAACAAGCGGGCCATGGCCATCGCCCTCGCCCACCGCAACCTGGACCGCTACGCCGAGGGCATCGCGGACCGGCTCGCCGACCTCCCCGCCACGCACTGGCGGCCCGTCGTGGACGCCGTACTGGACGAGTACCTGACCATGAAGCGGAGCGTTCCCGGCTTCGCGCTCGTCGACTTCGGCGTCCCCGCGCCGCCGCCCGAGGGCCCCGAGGCCGACCCCAACCACCTGGTCGCCGCCCGCCTCACCGAACTGCTCTGCGCACACCTCGGGCTGACCCCCGACGACACTCTGCGGCGGGCCGTCCTCGTCGCCGTCGAGGCCACGGACGCGCTGATCCAGCTGGCCTTCCGGACCGACCCGGCAGGCGATCCCGGCATCGTCGCCGAGACCCGGGCGATGATGCAGGCCTACCTGGCCCGCGTACTGGACTGAAGCGCCGGCCCGCCCGGCCCTGCTTGCCCCGCGCACCCCACCGCACCGCCACCGAACGGAGCCCGCAACCCCTCCCCTCCGTGCCAACCGGTCGGTATGCTCGAGGCGCCCACGTGCCCGTGCCGCAGCCTGCCGCCCTGGAGGGCCCATGCCCCGCACCGCCCTGCGCATCTGTCCCCTCTGCGAAGCCACCTGCGGCCTCACCCTCACCCTCGAAGGCACCGCCGTCACCGGCGCCCGCGGTGACCGCGAGGACGTCTTCAGCAAGGGCTTCATCTGCCCCAAGGGCGCCGCCTTCGGAGCCCTCGACGCCGACCCCGACCGGCTGCGCACGCCCCTCGTCCGACGCGACGGCCGGCTCCAGCAGGCCACCTGGGAGGAGGCCTTCGACGCCATCGCCGCCGCGGTGCCCGCACTCGTCCGGAAGTACGGACCCCAGGCGGCCGGCCTCGTCCTCGGCAACCCGAACGTCCACACCATGGCCGGCGCCCTCTACCCGCCGCTGCTCATCAAGGCCCTCGGCACCCGCAACCTGTTCACCGCCAGCACGCTCGACCAGATGCCCAAGCACGTCTCCAGCGGGCTGCTCTTCGGCGACCCCTTCGCCATCCCGGTGCCCGACCTCGACCGCACCGACTTCCTGCTGCTCCTCGGCGCCAACCCGGTCGAATCCAACGGCTCGCTGTGCACCGCCCCCGACTTCCCGGGCCGGCTCAAGGCCCTGCGCGCCCGCGGCGGCACCTTCGTCGTCGTCGACCCGCGCCGCACGCGCACCGCCAAGCTCGCCGACCGCCACCTCGCGCCGCGCCCCGGCAGCGACGCACTGCTGCTCGCCGCCCTCGCGCACACGCTGATCGAGGAGAAGCTCGCGGCCCCCGGCGCGCTGGAAGAACACACCGAGGGGATCGGGGAACTCGCCGCCGCGCTCGGGAGTTTCACCCCTGAGGCCGTCGCACCCGCCTGCGACCTCACCGCCGCCGAGATCCGCACCCTCGCCCGCGAGCTCGCGGCCGCACCCACCGCCGCCGTGTACGCCCGCATCGGCAGCTGCACCGTCGAGTACGGCACGCTCGCCAGCTGGCTGGTGGACGTACTGAACATCCTCACCGGCAACCTCGACCGGCCGGGCGGAGCCCTCTTCCCGCTCTCCGCGACGGCCCCGGGACCCCGGCCGCCCGGTCCCGGCAAGGGCTTCGCCCTCGGCCGCTGGGCGAGCCGGGTCAGCGGCCACCCCGAGGCCAAGGGCGAACTGCCGACCGCCGCGCTCGCCGAGGAGATCGAGACCCCGGGGGACGGCCAGATCCGGGTGCTGCTCGCCATCGCCGCCAACCCCGTCCTGTCCGCACCCGACGGCGACCGGCTCGACCGGGCCCTGGCCGGGCTCGACTTCATGGTGTCCGTCGACCCCTACCTGAACGAGACCTCGCGCCACGCCCATGTCGTGCTGCCCCCGCCGCCGCCCTCCCAGAGCGCGCACTTCGACTTCGCGTTCAACGGGTTCGCCGTACGCAACCAGGCCCGCTACTCGCCCGCCGCCGTCCCGCTCGAGGAAGGGCTGATGGACGAGTGCGAGATCCATGCGCGGCTGATCCTCGCCGTCTCCGGCCTGCACGGATCCGCCGATCCGGCGGGCATCGACGAACTGGCCGTCCAGTCCGCCTTGGCGAAGGAGACCGCCGCCGCGCACTCCCCGCTGCACGGGCAGGACCCGGCGCGCCTCGCCGGACTGCTCACGGGCGGGAGCGGCCCCGAGCGCCGGCTCGATCTGATGCTCCGACTCGGGCCGTACGGAGACCGGTTCGGCGCTGGCGGTGCCGATCCCGTTGCCGGCCCTTCCGCCGACCCCTCCGCCGCCCCGGTCGCGTACGGCCTCAGCCTGGAGAGGCTGCTCGCGCACCCGCACGGCATCGACCTCGGCCCGCTGGGGCCTCGGCTGCCGAGCGTGCTGAAGACCCGCAGCGGCAGGATCGAGCTGCTCCCGGACCCGATCGCGGCCGAGCTGCCCAGGCTGCGCACGGCGCTCGCCGACCGCCCCGCCGGCCTGGTGCTCGTGGGCCGCCGCCATCTGCGGTCCAACAACAGCTGGTTGCACAACGTCCCGGCCCTCACCGGAGGTTCCAACCGGTGCACCCTCCAGATCCACCCGCAGGACGCGGACCGGCTGGGGCTCACCGACGGGGGCCGGGCCAGGATCACCGCCGACGGCGGCAGCCTGGACGTTCCCGTCGAGATCACCGACACCCTGCGCACCGGAGTGGTGAGCCTCCCGCACGGCTGGGGACACGACCGCGCGGGCGCCCGGCTCTCGGTGGCCGCCGCCGCACCGGGCGCCAACGTCAACCAGCTGCTCGACGGCACCCGGCTCGACCCGCTCTCGGGCACGGCCGTGCTCAACGGCTTCCCCGTCGAGCTCGCACCCCTGCCCTGAGCTGGGGTTTTGCTCGTATTGCTCACGCGTTGACGTCTTGTTGGCATAAGGAGGAGGCGCCTACGTTCCCTGCATGCTGACCCTCCTCGGCTTCGCCATGATCGCGACCTTCCTGGTCCTGATCATGCTGAAGAAAATGTCGCCCATCGCGGCGCTCGTCCTCATCCCCGCGCTGTTCTGCGTGTTCGCAGGCAAGGGCGCCCACCTCGGCGACTACGTCATCGACGGCGTCGGCAAACTCGCGCCGACCGCCGCGATGCTGATGTTCGCCATCGTCTACTTCGGCGTGATGATCGACGTCGGCCTCTTCGACCCGATCGTGCGCGGCATCCTGCGCTTCTGCAAGGCAGACCCGATGCGCGTGGTCGTCGGCACCGCCGTCCTCGCCGCGATCGTCTCGCTCGACGGGGACGGATCGACCACCTTCATGATCACCGTCTCGGCCATGTACCCGCTCTACAAGCGGCTCGGCCTGAGCCTGGTGGTCATGACGGGCGTCGCGGCCACCGCCAACGGCGTCATGAACACCCTGCCCTGGGGCGGTCCCACCGCCCGCGCCGCGACGGCCCTCAAGCTCGACGCCGCCGACATCTTCGTCCCGATGATCCCCGCCCTCGCCATGGGCCTGCTGTTCGTGTTCCTCCTGGCCTACGCCCTCGGCCTGAAGGAGCGCCGCCGGGTCGGCCTCCTGGTCATGCCTGACGAAGACGCCGCCACGTCGACGGCCGCTGACACCGTCACCGAACGCACCCCGGAGACCGCGTCCGCGCTGGTCGCCGCCGGTACGGGCGGCTCCGCCGAAAACCCCGCCGGCCCGTCCGGCCCGTCCGGCCCGTCCGCCGCGTCCGGCCCCGGTCGTACGGGCTCCCCCGCGAGCGACGGTTCCGAGCCCGCCGCCACGACTCCGGCGCCCGCCGCTTCCGGCGCCTCCGAGGACGGGTTCCAGGGCCTCGACCCCCAGCGCGCCACCCTGCGCCCGCGCCTGTACTGGTTCAACGCCGGCCTCACCCTCGCCCTCCTCACCGCGATGATCATGGAGCTGCTGCCCATCCCGGTGCTGTTCCTGATCGGCGCCGCCCTCGCCCTCACCGTCAACTTCCCGCACATGCCCGACCAGAAGGCGCGGATCGCCGCCCACGCCGAAAACGTCCTCAACGTCGCCGGCATGGTCTTCGCCGCCGCCGTCTTCACGGGCGTCCTCTCCGGCACCGGCATGGTCAAGCACATGGCCGACTGGCTCGTCGGCGCCATCCCCGAGGGCATGGGCCCGCACATGGCGCTGGTCACCGGGCTGCTCAGCCTGCCGCTCACCTACTTCATGTCCAACGACGGCTTCTACTTCGGCGTGCTGCCCGTCCTCGCCGAAGCCGGCGCCGCCCACGGGGTCTCCCCGCTCGAGATCGCCCGCGCCTCCCTGGTCGGGCAGGCGCTGCACATGTCGAGCCCGCTGGTTCCGGCCGTCTACGTCCTCGTCGGCATGGCCAAGGTCGAGTTCGGCGACCACACCCGCTTCACCGTGAAATGGGCGGCCCTGACCTCCCTGGTGGTCCTGGCGTCGGGGATGCTTTTCGGCATCATCTGATCCCCGCCGCCCCTGGCGCGCCCAAAACTACCGGCGCTAGTTTGTAGGGTGTCCGCGAGGTCTGGTCTACGCGCTCGTGCGTGCTCGGGAGGAATGCCATGAAGGCCCACGACGGGATGTACATCGGCGGCGCCTGGCGGCCCGCCGCCGGACGCGACCGCATCGAGGTGGTCAACCCGGCCGACGAGACGGTCATCGGTGCGGTTCCGGCCGGTTCCGCCGAGGACGTGGACGCCGCCGTACGCGCGGCCCGCGCCGCCTTCCCGGCCTGGGCGGCCACGGCTCCGGCCGAGCGGGCGGCGCTGATCGGCGCCCTGCGCGACGTGCTGGCCGCCCGCAAGAGCGAGATCGCCGAGACCATCACCGCGGAGCTCGGCTCCCCGCTCGGCTTCGCGGAGATGGTCCACGTCGGGGCGCCGCTCGCGGTGGCCTCCTCGTACGCCGAACTCGGCGCCTCGTACGCCTTCGAGCAGCGGCTCGGGAACTCCACCGTGCTGCTCGAACCGGTCGGTGTGGTCGGGGCCATCACGCCCTGGAACTATCCGCTGCACCAGGTCGTTGCCAAGGTGGCGCCCGCTCTCGCCGCCGGCTGCACCCTCGTCCTCAAGCCCGCCGAGGACACCCCGCTGACCGCACAGCTCTTCGCCGAAGCCGTGCACGAGGCGGGCATCCCGGCCGGAGTCTTCAACCTGGTGACCGGAACCGGTCCGGTCGCCGGGCAGGCCCTGGCCGCGCACGAGGGAGTCGACCTCGTCTCCTTCACCGGCTCGACCGCCGTCGGCAAGCAGATCGGCGCCACCGCCGGCGCCGCCGTCAAGCGGGTCGCCCTCGAGCTGGGCGGAAAATCGGCCAACGTCATCCTGCCCGGCGCCGACCTGGCCAAGGCCGTCGCCACCGGCGTCGGCCACGTCATGAACAACACCGGCCAGAGCTGCAACGCGCTCACGCGCATGCTCGTCCACCGGGACCAGTACGAGGAGGCCGTCGCCCTCGCGGCCGCCGCCGTCGCCGCGTACCCCACCGGCGACCCCACCGACCCGGCCACCCGCCTGGGCCCGGTCATCAACGCCAAGCAGCACCAGCGCGTGCGCGGGTACATCGCCAAGGGTGTCGAGGAAGGCGCTCGCCTCGTCGCCGGCGGCGCCGACGCACCGCACGAGCGCGGGTACTTCGTCGCGCCCACCGTCTTCGCCGACGTCACGCCCGACATGACCATCGCCCAGGAGGAGATCTTCGGCCCCGTGCTGTCGATCCTCGCCTACGAGGACGAGGAGGACGCGCTGCGCATCGCCAACGGCACCGTCTACGGCCTGGGCGGCGCGGTCTGGGCGGCGGACGAGGAGACGGCCGTGGCCTTCGCCCGCCGGATGGACACCGGGCAGGTGGACATCAACGGCGGCCGCTTCAACGTGCTCGCGCCCTTCGGCGGCTACAAGCAGTCGGGCGTCGGCCGGGAGCTGGGCCCGCACGGCCTGGCGGAGTACCTCCAGACCAAGTCCCTGCAGTTCTGAGCTGTCCCGCCCGTTCTGAGCCGCCGCCCGATTCGGAGAAGACGACCATGGTCCGCGCCGCCATCCTGCCCGCCGTCGGAGCCCCGCTGGAGATACGGGAGATCGTGCTGCCCGATCCCGGCCCCGGGCAGGTCAGGGTCCGGCTCACCGCAGCCGGGGTCTGTCACTCCGACCTCTCCCTCACCAACGGCACCATGCGGGTGCCCGTGCCCGCCGTCCTCGGCCACGAGGGCGCGGGTACGGTCCTCGCCGTCGGGGAGGGCGTGACCCACGTCGCGCCCGGCGACGGGGTAGTGCTCAACTGGGCGCCGTCCTGCGGCCGGTGCCCCGCCTGCTCCATCGGCGAGGTCTGGCTCTGCGCGCAGGCGCTCACGGGCGTCGGGGCCGTCTACGCGCACGACGCGCAGGGCACCGAGCTGCACCCGGGGCTGAACGTGGCCGCGTTCGCCGAGGAGACCGTCGTCGCGGCCAACTGCGTACTGCCCGCGCCCGCCGGGATTCCGCTCGCCGAGGCCGCCCTGCTCGGCTGCGCGGTCCTCACCGGCTACGGCGCCGTCCACCACAGCGCCCAGGTACGCCCGGGCGAGTCGGTGGCCGTGTTCGGCGTGGGCGGGGTCGGCCTGGCCGCGCTCCAGGCCGCCCGGATCGCCCAGGCGGGCCCCCTCGTGGCCGTCGACGTCTCCCCGGCCAAGGAGGAGCTGGCGCGGGCGGCGGGAGCCACCGAGTTCGTGCTCGCCTCCGACGCCACCCCCAAGGAGATACGCGCCCTGACCGGCGGTCAGGGCGCGGACGTCGCCGTCGAATGCGTGGGCCGGGCGGAGTCCATCCGCGCGGCCTGGGAGTCCACCCGGCGCGGCGGCCGCACGACGGTGGTCGGCATCGGCGGAAAGGACCAGCAGGTCACCTTCCACGCGCTGGAGATCTTCCACTTCGCCCGCACCCTCACCGGCTGCGTCTACGGCAACAGCGACCCCGCCCGTGACCTCCCGGTGATCGCCGAGCACGTCCGGGCGGGCCGCCTCGACCTCGGCTCCCTCGTCACCGACCGGATCACCCTCGACGGCATCCCGGCCGCGTTCGACGCCATGCTGGCGGGCAAGGGCGGCCGCTCGCTGGTCGTCTTCTAGCCCAAAGGCGGGGCCGGGGTTCCGCGGACCCCCGGCCCCGCGGAGGCCGGCGGCCGGTCAAGGCCGGTCCGCCGGCCAGGGCCCGGCCAGGGCCCGGCCTGGGTCCGGCCAGGGTCCGGTCAGGGGCCGGCGTTCCCGCGCGACAGCGCCTCGTATTGGAGGGCCAGCCCGTCCAGGAGGGCCGCCAGGCCCGTCTCGAAGGCTCCCTCGTCCACCTCCTGCCGGTGCTCGGCCAGCAGGTGGGCCTGACCCAGGTGGGGGTAGTCCGCCGGGTCGTACGCCGTCTCGTCGTCCACGAAGCCCCGCGCGAACGAGGCCATCGCCGAGCCCAGGATGAAGTAGCGCATCAGCGCGCCGATCCGGGTCGCCTGCGCCGGCGGCCAGCCCGCCTCCGTCATCGCGCCGAAGACCGCGTCCGCCAGCCGCAGGCCCGCCGGGCGGCGGCCAGGGCCCCGCGCCAGCACTGGGACGATGTTCGGATGGTCGGACAGAGCATCCCGGTACGAATGGGCCCAGGCGTACAAGGCGCCCCGCCAGTCCGGGCGGCAGGCCTCGAACATCGACAAGTCGACCCGCGCGCTCACCGCGTCCGCCACCGCGTCCAGGATCTCGTCCTTCGTGCGGAAGTGGTTGTACAGGGACGGCCCGCTGACCCCGAGCGCGGCCGCCAGCCGCCGCGTCGACACCGCCTCCAGCCCCTCCGCGTCCACCAGCGCACCCGCCGCCTCGACGATGCGGTCTCTGCTGAGGAGGGGCTTGCGCGGTCTGGCCATGCGCCACATAGTAGGGCCTGCCCGCCATAAACTACCGGTGCTAGTTAACGGCCCGGACGAGACGCCCGGAGGTGCCCGGTGAACCTGGAGCTGAGCGAGGAGCAGAGCGCCGTACGCCGGCTCGCCCGCGAGTTCACCGAGCGCGAGGTGGTCCCGTACGCCGCCGCGTGGGACCGCGCCGAGAGCGTGGACCGGGGCATCGTGAAGAAGCTCGGCGCGCTCGGCTTCCTCGGCCTGACCGTCCCCGAGGAGTACGGCGGCTCCGGCGGCGACCACCTCGCGTACGCCCTGGTCACCGAGGAGCTCGGCCGTGGCGACTCCGCCGTGCGCGGCATCGTCTCCGTCTCCCTCGGCCTGGTCGCCAAGACCATCGCGGCCTGGGGGACCGAGGAGCAGAAGCACGCCTGGCTGCCCCGCCTGTGCTCGGGGGACGCGCTCGGCTGCTTCGGCCTGACCGAACCCGGCACCGGCTCCGACGCCGGCAGCCTCACCACCCGCGCCGTGCGCGAGGGGGACGCGTACGTCCTCAGCGGCAGCAAGATGTTCATCACCAACGGCACCTGGGCCGATGTGGTGCTGCTGTTCGCCCGCACCGGCGACGAGCCCGGCCACCGCGGGGTGTCCGCCTTCCTCGTCCCCACCGACACCCCCGGCCTCACCCGCCGGGAGATCCACGGAAAGCTCGGCCTGCGCGGCCAGGCCACCGCCGAGCTCGCCCTCGACGCGGTCCGCGTCCCCGCCTCCGCCCTGCTCGGCCCCGAGGGCAAGGGCTTCTCGGTCGCCATGTCCGCGCTGGCCAAGGGTCGGATGTCGGTCGCCGCCGGCTGCGTCGGCATCGCCCAGGCGGCCCTGGACGCGGCCGTCTCGTACGCCGCCCAGCGCGAGCAGTTCGGCAAGCCGATCGCCCGCCACCAGCTGGTCCAGGAGCTGATCGCCGACATCTCGGTCGACGTGGACGCCGCCCGCCTGCTGACCTGGCGGGTGGCGGACCTCATCGACCGCGGGCAGCCCTTCGCCACCGAGTCGTCCACCGCGAAGCTCTTCGCCTCCGAGGCCGCCGTCCGCGCCGCGAGCAACGCCCTCCAGGTGCACGGCGGTTACGGATACATCGACGAGTACCCGGCCGGGAAGCTGCTCCGCGACGCCCGCGTGATGACTCTCTACGAGGGCACCAGCCAGATCCAGAAGCTGCTCATCGGCCGGGCCCGCACGGGCGTCTCCGCCTTCTGAGTACGCGCATGAGTACCCGCGCGGATGCGGGCCCCGCCGCACCCGCCGGATGCTGTGGCCATGAACGAGACACCGGTCAAGCAGCAGAACACGGGGGCCTACTACGGCCAGGCCGTCGCCTCCTTCGGCGTGGCGCTGAGCGCGGTGGCCCTCGGCATCTACAACCTCGACGCGGACGCGTGGGTGCGGGCCTTCCTCGGCATCGCCGTCCTCTACCTGACCACCTCCGCCTTCACGCTCGCCAAGGTGATCCGCGACCGGCAGGAGGCGGGCCAGATCGTCAGCAGGGTCGACCAGGCCAGAATGGAGAAGATCCTGGCCGAGTACGACCCCTACCAGCCGAAGCCCTAAGCGCTTGCTCACCCTCCGGTAGGGTGTTCACTTCCACACGGTGAAGAGGGTGAGTGAGCGATGGACAGCGCGGCGGAAACGGTCGACGGCTACCAGCCGTGGTCCGAGGTCACGCCCGACGCCGCGCGGCGGCTGCTCGTCGCCGCCGTCGAGGCCTTCGCGGAGCGCGGATACCACGCGACCACCACACGTGACATCGCGGGCCGCGCCGGGATGAGCCCGGCCGCGCTCTACATCCACTACAAGACCAAGGAAGAGCTGCTCCACCGGATCAGCCGGATCGGCCACGACAAGGCACTGGAGATCCTGACCACCGCGGCCGAGGGCCCGGGCAGCGCCGCCGAGCGGCTCGACGCCGCCGTACGGTCCTTCGTACGGTGGCACGCCGCGCACCACACCACCGCGCGCGTGGTCCAGTACGAGCTCGACGCTCTCGCTCCGGAGCACCGCTCCGAAATCGTGGCACTGCGCCGCCAGAGCGACGCCGCCGTGCGCCGCATCCTCGCCGAGGGCGTCGAGGCGGGCGAGTTCGCCGTCCCCGACGTGCCCGGCACCACCCTCGCCGTGCTGTCGCTCTGCATCGACGTGGCCCGCTGGTTCAGCGCCTCCGGCCGCCGCACGCCCGACGAGGTCGGGGCGCTCTACGCCGACCTCGTACTCCGCATGGTGGGCGCGCGGCCCCGCCCGTAGGCCGCAAGCGGCTCGGAAGCGGCAGCGGCTCAGAAGTAGTAGCGGGACACCGACTCCGCCACGCACACCGGCTTGTCGCCGCCCTCGCGCTCCACCGTGACCGTGGCCGCGACCTGTACGCCGCCCCCAGCCTCCGTGACCTCCGTGATCACGGCGGTCGCGCGGAGCCGCGATCCGACCGGCACCGGCGCCGGGAAGCGCACCTTGTCCAAGCCGTAGTTGATGCCCATCTTCATGCCCTCGACCCGCATGATCCGGGGGACCAGGCTCGGCAGCAGGGACAGGGTCAGATAGCCGTGCGCGATCGTGGAGCCGAAGGGTCCGCTCGCCGCCCGCTCCGGGTCCACGTGGATCCACTGGTGGTCGCCGGTGGCGTCCGCGAAGAGGTCGATCCGCTTCTGGTCCACCTCCAGCCACCCGCTGGGCCCGAGCGGCTCGCCCGTCCCGGCGCGCAGCTCCTCGGCGGACGTGAAGATCCTCGGCTCGGCCATGCCCTGCTCCTGCCTCTCACTCACGGATTGCGCCGGGGCGAACAAGCGCTTGCTCAGCATGCTGGGACCGTATGTGTATGTCAACGGACCGCCGACTACCCTCGACCGGGTGCCGCAGATTCCCGAGAAAATCCACGAACTCACCGTCGGCCAGCTGTCCGCCCGCAGCGGAGCCGCCGTCTCAGCGCTCCACTTCTACGAGTCCAAGGGCCTCATCAGCAGCCGCCGCACCTCCGGAAACCAGCGCCGCTACACCCGCGACGCGCTGCGCCGGGTGGCCTTCGTGCGGGCCGCCCAGCGCGTGGGCATCCCGCTCGCCAGCATCCGCGACGCCCTCGCCCAACTCCCCGAGGAGCGCACGCCCACCCGCGAGGACTGGGCCCGCCTCTCCGAGGCCTGGCGCGCCGAGCTCGACCACCGGATCAGCCAACTCGGGCGGCTGCGCGACCATCTGACGGACTGCATCGGCTGCGGCTGCCTCTCCCTGGAGAACTGCGCGCTGTCCAACCCGGACGACGTCTTCGGCGAACGGCTCACCGGCTCGCGGCTCTAGGCCGTCCAGACGAGTGCCGCGCCGGCCGTTCCCTGCTGCTCCCAGACCGCTGCTCCCGGACCGCCGCGAGCTCTTCCCGGGCCGCCGCCACCAGTTCGGCGTTCGACCGCGCGGGCCGCCCGTCCGGCAGGTGCAGCACATCGCCGACGCCGGTCCGCGCGCCCGTACCGCACCGCGCGGCCAGCCGCAGCACCGGCCAGGCGGCGGCCTCCCGCCCGTACAGCACCAGCGCCACCGGCGGCAGCCCGCGCAGCCCGGCCACCAGCGCCGGATCGGCCGCGGCGAGCTCCACCGCGAGCCGCACCCGTCCGGGCGAGCGCACCGGCCAGGCCAGGAACCGGGCCATCGGCTCCGGTCCGGCCGCTCCGCCCAGCGGAACCACCACGTCCACCGCGACCCCGCGCGCCAGCAGCGCCTCCGCCAACACCGCGGCCCCCGGCTCCGCGAACCGCACCTCCGCCCGGTCCGGCAGCACGGTCCAGGACCGGACCCGCTCCAGCCGCCCCGCCGGATCGGGCTCGCCGTCCACGCTCACCGGCACCGACAGCGGTACGGAGACCCCCGTGCCCCGCAGCGCGTCCAGCACCGGCCCGACCACCCGCGGCGACAGGCTCTGCCGGCCGCACGGGGTCCGCGGACTCACCAGTACCTCCCCGGCCCCCGCGGCCACCGCGGCCGACGCCGCCTCCGCCAGGTCCCGGGGCGACATCGGCACGGCCGCCCCGTCCGAGGCGCTCCGGGCGCCGTTCAGCGACACCCCCGGCGCGGGCGGCGCGGACACGCGCCGCGCCGGGGGCCTCATGCCGCCCCCGCCGTCGGGGTGTCCGCCAGCGCCGGTCTCGGCACCACGATCCCGCAGCCCCCGCACACCGGACCGTCCCAGGCCCAAGCCCCCTCCCAGGAACCGACCGCGGGCACGGCCGACCACCGCAGCTCCTCCTCCCCGCAGACCGGGCACGCCGTGCCCGGCTCCGACTCCAGCGCCTTCACCAGCCGCCGCAGCACCTCTCCGAGGGCCCCCTCCGGCCGCACCCCGGGATCCGCGCACCGCACCACCGCGTCCCCGCTCCCGCCCCACGCCCACTCCGGACGGCGCAGCCCGTGGTGCTTCTCCCGCCGTCGCCGCTCCGCGAACTGGCGCTCGTACTCCAGCCAGACCGCCCGCGCGTCCTCCAGCTCCTCCAGCGCGGCGACCAGCCGCAAGGGGTCGGCCCCCCGGTCCTCGGGGGCGATCCCGTGCCGGTCGCACAGGTGCCACCACGTGGCCCGGTGCCCGTACGGAGCGAACCGCTCCAGGCAGCGGCGCAGCGAATGGCGCCGCAGGGCCCGGTCGTTGCGCGCGTCGCGTACTTGGTAGGCCAGACTCCGGAATCCCGCCATCGCACTTTCACCTCCACCGATGTGCCCAACATGCCCTGCGGGTGGCGGGCGCATGCGGGGGCGGTCGAGGCGTGCGGGTGGCACATGGCCGGAACTCAGCGCCCCATGCGCCCCGCGGCCACCACGAGCCGGGCCAGCTCCTCGTGGCAGATGTCGCTGTGCGCCCCCGAGGGAGCGCCGCCGCGCCGCACCACCGAGCCCGCGTCCACGCTGACGCAGCCCGCGGCGGGCACCCCCTCCCGCAGGGCGGCGTCCAGGGTCAGCCGGGGCGCACCGGGTACGGCCTGCACCCCGTCGTGCCCGATCGCGCCCCAGCGGTCGCCGAGGCCCAGCAGTCCGGCCGAATCGCCCGCCATCCGGGAGGCCAGCGGGTAGAACACCCGCAGGGAGGTGTCGTGCGGGGAATGGCAGGCCACCACCGGTCCGTCGACCCTGCGCTGCAGGCCGCCCAGGGCGCCGCCGCGGCTCCCGTCGTGCGGCAGCCGCTGCGAGAACGCGTAGTGGGAGAAGGCCCCCTGGAGCAGGGTCAGGGAGGCCACGTGCCGGGCGCCGTCCGGTACGGCGCGCAGCGCGAACGACACCAGCCGCGCCCCGAAGCTGTGCCCGACCAGATGGATCCGCAGGCCCGGCCGCCGGGCCGCCAGGTCGCCCAGGACCGGTCCGAGGCCGCGCTCGCCGACCACACCGGCCCGCTTCTTCATCTTGTAGTACGTCGCTTGCCGCAGCAGCTCCTTCGCGCCGTTCCACAACGGGCGCAGCCCGCCGCCGAACGCGAGGCCCCGTCCGGGCGAGTCTCCTGGCGGCGCGCCCGCCTCGGCCAGCGCGTCGGTCAGGGCCCGGCAGACCTCCAGCACGTCCTCCGCGAACACGGCGGGTACGGGCTCGGCCGACGGCATGCCGGCCGCGGCAACGCCGTCCACCACGTCCACGCCCGCGAGTTCCCGTACGAGTGCCCCGAACTCGATGAAGGCGGCCTCCGACTCCGGCCGCTCCTCCAGCAGTTCGGCCACCCGGTCCAGCTCCGCCTGCCGCCCCGGCCAGAACTCCCCGAGCGCCTGCCGGGTCCCGGGATCGAGCGCCGTCCCGAAGCCGGACTCCGCGAGCGCGGCCGGCTCGTCGAAGTCCGGTATCGGCTCGTCGGAGAAGCGCATCGAGGGCCATACGACGCCCACGTACCCCAGCCGCACCCCCGGCCCGACCAGCCCCGGGAAGGGGGCGAAGAACCGGTCGTAGAGCCGGGTCGCCGTGGACCGGTCGCTGTTCCAGCCGTGCGCGAAGACCAGCAGGTCCGTGGCATCGATCCGGGCCACCGCCGCCAGCGTGCCGCGGTCCACGTCCCCCTCGGAGTCGAAGGTCAGCTCCGCGTACGGCCCGACCCCGATCCCCAACCCGGCCGCGGCCGCGGCCGTCACGCCAACCCCGGCTGCAACCCCGACCCCGACCCCTGCCCCGGCCCCGATCCCGGCTCCGCTGTCCGTCATGTCACGTCCCCCTCCACGCGTGCGCCCGGTGGATCCAGGATCCTGCGGGTCCGCCCACCCGGCCAGACCCCGGACGCCACCGGCTCACGCGTAGAGCAAGTACTCCGCGCGCACCGCCTCGAACCGGGCCAGGCCCGCCGCCCAGTCACCGGCGATCTCGTCCACTCCGGCCCCGGCGTCCACCAGCTTCCGCACCCGGTCCGAGCCCGTCAGCTTGTCGATCCAGTGGTCCGTGCGCCAGGCGAAGCCGCTCCACGACCGGCGGGCCGTGACCAGCAGCCCGATCCCGGCCCGTACCGGATCGAAGGCCTCCCGGTCGTGCACGATCAGCCGGACACCGCCGCAGACCTTCCCGGCGTGTTTGGAGAAGGACGGCGTGAAGTACGCCTCCCGGAACCAGACCCCCGGCAGGTCCAGCAGGTTCGCCGCCTCCGCCCACCGCCGGTCGACGCCCTCCGCGCCCAGCACCTCGAAGGGCGTGGTCGTCCCGCGGCCTTCGGACAGGTTCGTCCCCTCGAACAGGCAGGTGCCGGCGTACGCGAGGGCCGTGTCCGGGGTCGGCATGTTCGGGCTGGGCGGCACCCAGGGCAGCCCGGTCCCGCCGAAGAACGCGTCCCGCCGCCACCCGGTCATGGCCACCGTCCGCAGCCTGACTGATTTTTCAGGCAGCCGGGACAGGAACTCCCCGTTGAAGAGCAGGGCCAGCTCGGCCGCCGTCATCCCGTGCGCCAGCGCGATCGGTTCCCGGCCCACGAAGCTCGCGTACGGCCGCTCCAGCACCGGCCCCGCGGCCCGCCGGCCGCCCACCGGGTTGGGCCGGTCCAGCACCACCACCGCCTTTCCGGCGAGGGCGGCCGCGCGCATGCAGTCGTAGAGCGTCCAGATGTAGGTGTAGAAGCGTGCCCCGACGTCCTGGATGTCGAAGACGACGGTGTCGATCCCGGCCGCCGTGAACACGTCCGCGAGCCGCTGCCCGCTCTTGTCGTACGTGTCGTACACCGGCAGCCCCGTCGCCGGATCCCGGGAGGCCCCCTCGGAGCCGCCCGCCTGCGCCGTCCCGCGGAACCCGTGCTCAGGGCCGAACACCGCGACCAGGTCCACCCGGTCGTCCGCGTGCAGTACGTCGACCAGGTGGCGGGCGTCGGCGGTGATCCCGGTCGGGTTGGTGACCACGCCGACCTTCTGCCCGGCGAGGGCGGCGTACCCGTCCGCGGCGAGGCACTCGAAGCCGGTCCGCACCCGCCCCGTCCGCGGAGCGGCCGCCGCGCCGGCCGGGCGGTCCGGCCCCGCGGCCCCGGCGGCCGCCGCGCCGCCGGCAGCGCCCACCGCCCCTGCCGCCCCGATGGCCCCCGCCAGTCCCAGCACCCCGCGTCGCGAGAGAGTCATCCCGCCACGCTAGGGCGCGACCCCCTTCCGTCCCGACATACCGACTGGTTAGTCTGCCCACGATCCCGCAGCCGTCCGTCCCCCGAAAGGTGATCCCCGTGAGCGCGTACGCGTACCAGGACCAGCGAGTCGTCGTCACCGGAGCGGGCGGCGGGATCGGCGCCGCCCTCGCCCACCGCTTCGCCGCCGAGGGCGCCACGGTCGTCGTCAACGACCTCGACCCGGCCAGGGCCGCCGCCGTGGCGGGCGCGATCGGCGCCCGCGCGATCTCCGTCCCCGGCGACGCGTCGGCGATCGTGGCCGAGGCCCGGGAGGCCCTCGGCGGCGGCATCGACGTCTACTGCGCCAATGCCGGACTGGCCTCCGGCGGCGACGCGTTCGCCGACGAGGCCGTCTGGGAGGCGGCCTGGGACACCAACGTCATGGCCCACGTCCGCGCGGCCCGGCTGCTCCTGCCGGACTGGCTGGAGCGGGGGAGCGGCCGCTTCGTGTCCACCGTCTCCGCCGCCGGACTCCTGACCATGATCGGAGCGGCGCCGTACAGTGTCACCAAGCACGGTGCGCTCGCCTTCGCCGAATGGCTCTCGCTGACCTACCGCCACCGCGGTGTCCAGGTCCACGCCATCTGCCCGCAAGGGGTGCGCACCGACATGCTGACGGCCGCGGGATCGGCGGGTGAGCTCGTCCTCGCACCGACCGCGATCGAGCCGGAGGCGGTCGCTGACGCACTGTTCGACGGCATGGAGAAGGGCCGGTTCTTGATCCTCCCGCACCCCGAGGTCGCGGATTTCTATGCCGCGCGCGCCACCGACCCGGACCGCTGGCTGAGCGGCATGAACCACCTCCAACGGAAATGGGAGACCCCGTGAGCTCCCCGTACGCCGCCCAGCCCTGGCTGGCGCTGCTCAGCCCGGCCCAGCGGGCGCCCGTCGCCCCGCCGCCGACCGTGCTGCACGCCTTCCGCGCGGCCGTGGCCCGGGCCCCCGAGCGCACCGCGCTCGCCTACTTCGACGGCCGCACCGGCTACGCCGAGGCCGACGCGCTGTCCGACTCGGTCGCCGGCCACCTCGCAGCGCACGGCATCCGCCGCGGGGACCGGGTCGCCGTCATGCTGCAGAACACCCCGCACTTCGTGCTGTCGGTCCTCGCCGCCTGGAAGGCCGGGGCCGTCGTCGTCCCGCTCAACCCCATGTACAAGGCCGGCGAGGTCGGGCACATCCTGCGCGACTCCGGGGCCACCGCCCTGGTCTGCGACGGCGGGGCGTGGGAGGCGTACCTCCGCGAGGCCGTCGGGGGCACGGCCGTACGGACCGTCCTGACCGCCCGGGACCTGGACTTCCAGACCCGCAACGACCCCAGGGTCTTCGGCCGGCCGGGGCCGTCCGAGGCGGCGGAACCGGGCGATCCCGCCAGGCGCACCCGCGCGACTGCCCGGGACCCGCAGTCCGTGCTGGACCTGCGGCCCACGGCGGACCCGCAGCCCACCGCGGACCCGCAGCCCGCCCCGGGCCCGCAGCCCGCCCCGGGCCCGCAGCCCACCGCGGGCCCGCAGCCCGCCCCGGGCCCGCAGCCCGCCCCGGGCCCGCAGTCCGCCCCCGGCCCGTCGGCCGCGGACCCGGCCGATCTCGCCACCGTGGCCCGCCAGGGCCACCCCGCGCCGCCCGACCCGCACCTCACCCACACCGACACCGCCCTCATCAGCTACACCTCCGGCACCAGCGGCACCCCCAAGGGCGCCCTGAACCCCCACGGCGCCCTCACCTACAACGCCGTGCGCCAGGTCACCGCCCACCCCCTCCCCGAGGGCGCCACCTACTTCGCCCTCGCGCCCCTCTTCCACATCACCGGCATGGTCTGCGAGCTCAGCGCCTGCTTCGCCAACGCCGGCACCCTCGTCCTCGCCCACCGCTTCGACGCCGCGGTCGTGCTCGACGCCTTCCTGGAGCACCGCCCCGCCTACACCATCGGCCCGGCCACCGCCTTCATGGCCCTGGCCGCCCACCCGGAGGTCACCCGCGACCACTTCGCCTCGTTCCGGGTGATCTCCTCCGGCGGAGCCCCGCTGCCGCCCGCGCTCGTCGAACGGCTGCGCGGCGCCTTCGGCTTCTACCTGCGCAACGGCTACGGCCTCACCGAGTGCACCGCCCCCTGCGCCAGCGTCCCCCCGCACCTCGAAGCCCCCGTCGACCCGGCCACCGGCACGCTCTCCGTGGGAGTCCCGGGCGCCGACACCGTCGTCCGGATCCTCGACGAGCAGGGCGCCGAGGTGCCCCTGGGCGAGACCGGCGAGATAGCCGTCCGGGGCCCGCAGGTCGTGCCGGGCTACTGGGGCCTGCCCGCCGAAACCGCCCGGGCCTTTCCGGACGGCGAACTGCGCACCGGGGACGTCGGTTTCATGGACGCGGACGGCTGGCTCTACGTCGTCGACCGCAAGAAGGACATGATCAGCGCCTCCGGCTTCAAGGTGTGGCCGCGCGAGGTCGAGGACGTGCTCTACACCCATCCGGCGGTCCGCGAGGCGGCCGTGGTCGGCGTCCCCGACCCCTACCGCGGGGAGAGCGTGAAGGCGTACGTCAGCCTCCGTCCCGGCGCCCACGCGGAGCCGGCCGAGCTGTCCGCCTACTGCGCCGAGCGCATCGCCGCCTACAAGTACCCCCGCCACGTGGAGATCCTGCCTGTCCTGCCGAAGACCACCAGTGGCAAGATCCTGCGACGGGAACTGCGCGACCGCGGCTGAAAACAGTCGGATGGTCGTACAGCTGGAATGGAAGGAAGGTCGGCGCCATGGCTGCCAGGACCACGGAACCCGACGGCACGCACGAGGCCCCGGTGCCGCAGCGGCTGCTGGCCGTCGCCACCCGGCTGTTCGCCGAGCGCGGCTACGACCGCACCTCCGTACAGGAGATCGTCGAGGCGGCCGGGGTCACCAAGGGTGCGCTCTACCACTACTTCGGGTCCAAGGACGACCTGCTGCACGAGGTGTACGCGCGCATGCTGCGCCGGCAGCAGCAGCGGCTCGACGCGGTGGCCGGATCCGACGCGCCCGTCGAGGACCGTCTGCGGGCGGCCGCCGCCGACGTGGTGGTCACCACCATCGAGAACCTCGACGACGCGATGATCTTCTTCCGGTCGATGCACCAGCTCAGCCCGGAGAAGTTCAAGCAGGTGCGGGCGGAGCGCCGGCGCTACCACGAGCGCTTCCGGGCGCTGATCGAAGAGGGCCAGCGCACCGGCGTGTTCTCCGACGCCACCCCCGCCGACCTGGTGGTCGACTACCACTTCGGCTCCGTGCACCACCTGTCGACCTGGTACCGCGCGGACGGGCCGCTCACCCCGCAGCAGGTCGCCGATCACCTCGCCGACCTGCTGCTGCGCGCACTGCGTCCCTGAGCCCGGCCCGGGGGCGGGACCGAAAGCCCCCGGGCACCAGCGCTACATGTACTTCTTCAGCTCGCGCCGTGCCAGCGACCGCTGGTGCACCTCGTCCGGCCCGTCCGCCAGCCGCAGCGTCCGCGCGGCGGCCCACAGTTCGGCGAGCGGGAGGTCCTGGCTCACCCCGCCCGCGCCGTGCAGCTGCACCGCGTCGTCCAGGATCCGCACCACCGCCCGCGGGGTCGCGATCTTGATGGCCTGGATCTCGGTGTGCGCGCCCCGGTTCCCGACGGTGTCCATCAGCCAGGCCGTCTTCAGCACCAGCAGCCGCAACTGCTCCACCGTCACCCGGGCGTCCGCGATCCAGTTCTGTACGACGCCCTGCGCGGCCAGCGGCTTGCCGAAGGCCGTACGCTCCACGGCGCGCCGGCACATCAGCTCGATCGCCCGCTCCGCCATGCCGATCAGCCGCATGCAGTGGTGGATGCGGCCCGGGCCGAGCCGCGCCTGGGCAATGGCGAAGCCGGTGCCCTCCGCGCCGATCAGGTTCGCCGCCGGGACCCGCGCCCCGTCGAAGACCACCTCCGCGTGCCCGCCGTGATCGTGGTCCTCGTACCCGTACACCGTCATGGCCCGGCGGACCTCGACCCCCGGGGTGTCGCGCGGCACCAGGACCATCGACTGCTGGCGGCGCGGATCGGCGCCCTCCGGGTCGGTCTTGCCCATCACGATGAAGATCTTGCAGTCCGGGTTCATCGCCCCGGAGATGAACCACTTGCGCCCGGTGACCACGTACTCGTCGCCCGCGCGCTCGATCCGCGTCTCGATGTTGGTCGCGTCCGAGGACGCCACCTCCGGCTCGGTCATCGCGAACGCGGAGCGGATCTCCCCGGCCAGCAGCGGCTCCAGCCACTGCTTCTTGTGCTCCTCGCCGCCGAACTGGGCGAGCAGCTCCATGTTCCCGGTGTCCGGGGCCGCGCAGTTGGTCGCCATCGGGGCCAGGTGCGGGCTGCGGCCGGTGATCTCGGCGAGCGGGGCGTACTGGAGGTTGGTCAGCCCGGCGCCGTACCCGGAGTCCGGAAGGAAGAGGTTCCACAGGCCCTGGCGGCGTGCCTCGGCCTTCAGTTCACCGAAGACGGCCGGGGTGTCCCAGGGCGAGGCCAGCCGCGCGCGCTGCTCGGCGGCGACGGGCTCCGCCGGGTAGACGTACTCCTCCATGAACGCGAGGAGCCGCTCGCGGAGTTCCTCGGTCCGGGCGTCGAATGCGAAGTCCATGGGTTGCTGCCTCAGCCTTCGTGGCGGTTCTGAAAGGTGTGGGGGGCCCGGAGGGTGCTCAGACCGTGCTCGATGAAGACCGGGACCAGCTCGCCGATCCGGTCGAAGCCCGCGCCGACGGTCTGCCCGAGCGTGTAGCGGTAGTGGATCCCCTCGAGGATCACCGCGAGCTTGAACCAGGCGAACGCCGTGTACCAGGCGATCGCACCGGTGTCCCGGCCGGAACGGGCCGCGTACCGTTCGACCAGCTCGGCGGGCGTCGGATGTCCCGGAGCCCCGCTGGTGGTGCTGACCGGAGATTCGGTCAGACCCAGGTCCGAGCTGTACATCACCAGCAGCCCGAGATCGGTCAGCGGATCGCCCAGCGTGGACATCTCCCAGTCCAGCACCGCCCGAATCTGGTCGTCCGGGCCGCCGATCAGCACGTTGTCGAGCCGGAAGTCCCCGTGCACCACGGTCGGCGCGGGGGAGCCGGGCAGCGTCCGCCCGAGCGTGAGGTGCAGCTCCTCGATCCCGGCGAGTTCCCGCCCCCGGGAAGCCGCGAGCTGCTTGCCCCAGCGGCGCAGCTGCCGGTCCAGGAAGCCCTCGGGGCGGCCGAAGTCGCCCAGGCCGACGGCCGCCGGGTCCACCGCGTGCAGGTCGACCAGCGTGTCCACCAGGCCGAGCACCGCCCGCCGCGTGCGCTCGGGGCCGAGTGCGGCGAGCTCGCCCGCCGTGCGGTACGGCACCCCCTCCACGTACTCCATGACGTAGAAGGGCGCGCCGAGCACGGACTCGTCCTCGCACAGCAGCACCGGCTCGGGCACCGGTACGGCCGTCCCGTGCAGGGCCGCGATCACCCGGTGCTCGCGCCGCATGTCGTGCGCCGTGTCCAGGACGTGGCCGAGCGGGGGACGGCGCACCACCCAGCGGGCGGCGCCGTCGGTCACCTCGTACGTGAGGTTCGACCGGCCCCCTTCGATCAGCCGGCCGCTCAGCGCCCCGGCCGCGAGCCCGGGCCGCACGCTGTCGAGATGGCCGCGCAGCCGTTCCAGATCGAGGCCTCGCGGATCGTCCGGGGCTGGGGTCATGGGGGCACCTCCGTACGGAGTCAGACGGTGACGGTTCACGGTGTTCACTCGGAGGCCATCATGCCGACCAGTCGGTATGTAGTCCAGAGCGCAGCCCCGAGGAACTGCTCCCGCCGCGGAACTCAGGCGTGGCAGAGGATGGGCGTCCCGCCGTTCATCACCGTCATGTCCTTGAGCACCGCCAGGATGTCCAGGGCGGCGCCCTCCGGTTCCCCGGCCAGTTCGGCGTACGCCCGGTGCAGGTTCGCCACCAGCCGCTCGCTCTCCCGCCAGGCCGCGAACTCGCCGAGGTCGGCCCGGCGGGCGGTCTCCAGCGGGGTCAGCCCCTCCGCCCGCCCCTCCCGGGCCAGTCCGGCCACGAACCGGAGGTAGCGGTCGGTGGCCTCGTAGGCCGAGGCGTCGGTCAGCGGCCCGTGTCCCGGTACGACCGTCTCCGCGTCCAGGGAGCGCAGCAGCTCCAGCGCCCGCAGCGATCCGGCGAGGGAGCCCATCGCGAGGAAGGGCGTGCCCCCGGCGAAGACCAGGTCGCCCGTGAACACCACCCGCTGCCGGGGCAGCCACACGATCGAGTCGCCGGTGGTGTGCGCGACGCCGGGGTGGATGACCCGCACCTCCGTCTCGCCGGCGTACAGGGTCATCCGGTCGCTGTAGGTCAGGTCGGGCGCGGTGATCTCTATCGCGCCGAAGTCGGTCCCGGGCCAGATCAGCTCCAGCTGGTGCCCGGCGGCGAGCTGTTCGGCGCGCGCGTTGTCGTGCCCGAGGACCAGCGCCTCGGGTGTGAACACCCCGTTGCCGTAGGTGTGGTCGCCGTGGTGGTGGGTGTTCACGACGGTGCGGGGGAGCGGCACCCCGGCCGTCTTCACCGCCTCGCGCAGGGCCAGGGCCCGCCGCTCGGTGGCGGCGGTGTCGACGAGCAGGGTCCGGCCGCCGTCGCTGACGAAGCCGGCGTTGTTGAGGCACCAGCCGCCGTCCGGCTGGACGTACGCGTACACCCCCGGTGCGGGCTGGACGAGGTACGGCTTGTCGACGGTCATCGGCGTCTCCCCGGATCGCTGTGACGGGCGGTCGGCATCCTGCCAGCCGTCGCGGCTCCGGGGGAGGGCGGGTGCCGCTCCTGAGTGGATTTTCAGTCAGTGGCCGTCATGGGCCGTGTGCCCGTCAGTGGCCGTCAGTGGTCGTCGTAGTGCCCGTCGTGCTCGGCGTGCCGGTGTCCGTCGTGTACGTAGTCCACGTGGTCCCCGTGCCGGACCGCCGCGTGCCCGCAGTCCGAGCCGTGCACGTGGCTGTGGCCGTCGTGGGTCGTGTGCCCGCTGCTCTCGCACTCGTCCCAGTGCCCGGAGTGCTCCCGGTGGAGGTGCCCGTCGTGCGCGTAGTCGACGTGGTCGCCGTGCGCGACGGCCTGGTGCCCGCAGTCGGGGCCGTGGGTGTGCGCGTGCGTGGGGTGTTCCAGGTGCTGAGTGGTCATGGCGCCGAGGCTAGTGCGGATCATCCCGGATCGCCCGTTCTGTCCCGTCGGTGTCCGGGTGGCGCGCAGAAGCCGGACCATCCGACCATCGGCTCAGATGATCACGGCCATCGCGAAGACCGCCAGCGCCGTCGTGCAGGCCACCACCGCCAGGGCCGCGCGCGGCGGGAGCGCCGGCGGCCGGCCCGCCGCCAGTGCCCGGATCCGCCGGTGCGCCACCCCCAGGAAGACCAGCCAGACCAGAGCGGCCACGGCGGCCCCGGCCAGCTCCAGCGGCCGCCCGGACCCGCGCAGCGCCTGCCGCAGCGCCAGCACCGCCACCACCGCCGAGGCCAGCGTCGTACGCCGCCACGCGAGCCGGGTCCGTTCGGGCTGGAGTCCCGCGTCGCGCACCTCGTCGTCCCGGGACGGGCTCACCGCCCCGACGTCCAGCCCAGCGCCACGACCACCACCATCGCCACGGCGACCAGCCCGACCCCCAGGCTCAGCACCACCGGGAACCGTGACATCGGCAGGTCCCCGCCCCGCCGCATCGCCCGCTCGCACCGCACCCAGTGGTTGACCGCCCGCAGCGCACACGCCGCGCCCACCGCGAGCAGCGCGAAGGCCATCCCGACCCGCACCCCCCACCGCAGGTCCGGCAGGAACTGGTCGACGGCGAAACCCCCGCCCACCAGGGCCAGCGCGGTCCGGATCCAGGCGAGGAAGGTCCGCTCGTTGGCCAGCGAGAAGCGGTAGTCGGGGGTCTCGCCCTCGTCCTGGAGGCCCTGCGGCGCGAACCAGAGACGGACGTCTTTGACGAAGTCGATCACAGGGGCAATCTACGGCGGAACTCCCGCAGCCGCCGGTACGCCTCCAGCCCGTCCGGCACCCAGGCCCACTCCCCGCCGGCGACGCGCCGGTCCAGTTCCTCCGAGGAGAGGTAGGTGTGCCAGTCCACCTCGGACTCCTGCGGAGCCACCGGCAGCTCGCACCGCACCTCGTGCACGTACGACCACCAGGCCCCGCCCGGCCCCTCGTAGAGGAACTTGAACAGCGGCACCGGCTGCGGCAGCCCGCTCACGCCCAGTTCCTCCTCGGCCTCCCGCAGCGCGGCCCGCGCGTAGCCCTCCCCGGCGCCCAGGACCCCGCCCACGAACATGTCGTAGTACGAGGGGAACACCAGCTTCGACGCCGTGCGCCGGTGGACGAAGATCCGCCCCTGCGCGTCCGCGGCCTGCACGAACACGCAGCGGTGGAGCAGCCCCCGCGCGTACACCTCGCCCCGCGGAGCCTGCCCCACGACCCGGTCCTCGCGGTCCACCACGTCCAGTACTTCATCAGCGGCACTCACCCGTCCATCCAACCACCGCTGTTGACTGGTTACCGCTCCGTAGCCAAGGATCTGCCCCACCACCGACGGAGGACGGGTATACGCATGACGTACGACGCAGACGTGATCGTGATCGGGGCCGGGCTGGCCGGGCTCGCCGCCACCGCCGAACTCGTCGACGCGGGCCGCAAGGTCATCCTGCTCGACCAGGAGCCCGAGCAGTCAATCGGCGGCCAGGCCCACTGGTCCTTCGGCGGGCTGTTCCTCGTGGACTCGCCCGAGCAGCGCCGGATGCGGATCAAGGACAGCCGCGACCTCGCCCTCCAGGACTGGCTGGGCACCGCCGGTTTCGACCGCGCGGAGGACGGCTGGCCGCGCCGCTGGGCCGAGGCGTACGTGGACTTCGCCGCCGGGGAGAAGCGCCCCTGGCTGCACGCGCAGGGTGTCCGCTTCTTCCCGGTGGTCGGCTGGGCCGAGCGCGGCGGCTACGACGCCGAGGGCCACGGCAACTCCGTCCCCCGCTTCCACATCACCTGGGGCACCGGCCCCGGCCTGGTCGAACCCTTCGAGCGCCGGGTCCGGGCCGGGGTGGCCCGCGGCCTGGTCCAGCTGAGGTTCCGCCACCGCGTGACCGGGCTCTCCCGCACCGCGGGCGCGGTGGACACCGTGACCGGCGAGGTCCTGGAGCCCTCCGACGCCGTACGGGGCGCCGCGAGCAGCCGCGGGACCACCGGGGCCTTCTCCCTGCGGGCCCAGGCCGTGATCGTGACCAGCGGCGGCATCGGCGGCAACCACGACCTCGTGCGCGCGCAGTGGCCCGCCCGGCTCGGCACCCCGCCCGAGCGGATGCTCTCCGGGGTCCCCGCGCACGTGGACGGCCTGATGCTCGGGATCGCCGAGGAGGCGGGCGCCAGCCACATCAACAAGGACCGGATGTGGCACTACACCGAGGGCATCCAGAACTGGGACCCGATCTGGTCCCGGCACGGCATCCGCATCCTGCCCGGCCCCTCCTCGCTCTGGCTGGACGCGAAGGGCCGGCGGCTGCCCGTACCGCTCTTCCCGGGCTTCGACACCCTCGGCACCCTCGACCACATCATGAAGACCGGTCACGACCACACCTGGTTCGTCCTCAACCAGCGCATCATCGGCAAGGAGTTCGCCCTCTCCGGCTCCGAGCAGAACCCGGACCTCACCGGCAAGTCGGTCCGCGACGTCATCAACCGCGCCCGCCAGGCCGTCCCCGCACCGGTCAAGGCCTTCATGGACAACGGCGCCGACTTCGTCGTCGAGCGGGACCTGTCCGCCCTGGTGCGCGGGATGAACGCCGTCACCAAGGAAGACCTGATCGACGAGGCCGAACTGCGCCGCGTGATCACCGCCCGGGACCGGGAGATCGCCAACCCGTTCAGCAAGGACCTCCAGGTGACGGCCATCCACGGGGCCCGCAAGTACCTCGGCGACAAGCTCATCCGCACGGCCGCACCGCACCGGATCCTGGACGCCGGGGCCGGGCCGCTGATCGCGGTACGGCTGTCGATCCTGACCCGCAAGTCCCTGGGCGGCCTGGAGACCGACCTCTCCTCGCGCGTCCTGGCGACGGACGGCGAACCGCTGCCCGGCGTCTACGCGGCGGGCGAGGCGGCCGGCTTCGGCGGCGGCGGGGTGCACGGCTACCGGGCCCTGGAGGGCACCTTCCTGGGCGGCTGCCTCTTCTCGGGCCGGGCGGCGGGGCGGGCCGCGGCGAAGGCGGTCGGCTGACCCCGCCCCCCGTCTCAGTCCAGCCGCTCGACGATCCGGAACCGCTCCGCCACCACCGGAGTGTCGTCGTCCACCGTGAACCCCGGATCGCCGAGCAGCTCGCGCAGTTCGGGCCCGTGCCAGAACCTCTCGTGGGAGGAGCGCCATTCGGCCACGGACGCGTACCCCTCACCCTCGGCCAGCGCGTGCTCCAGGTCCACCTCGCCGAGCCGCAGCACCCGTACGTCCGTCACCTCGAGGACGGCCACCGGACGTTCGGCGGAATCCAGCAGGGCCGTCCGCTGCCCCGCCACGGGCAGCGGCTCGTCCTCCGCCTCGTACCCCGCGAGCAGCCCCGTCGTGGTGGTCTTCGCCCCGCTCAGCACGGCCGCAACCAGCCGGTCGCGCAGCGGCCCGGGGAAGCCCAGCAGGTACGGGGGAAGAGCGTCGTACGTCGTCATGGCCCGAGCCTAACCGGCGCGGCGAACCCCGCCCCGAACCGGCACAACCCCCCAACTCACACCATCATCACAGCAGTTGAAACCCGCCACGCAGTGGACTGGACCTTGACTCGGAGCTGTGCGTACCGCTTTGCTGTCAGTGATCACCGGTTCGCTCACCGGCAGGATCCGCACACCACACGGCCGCACCACCCCCGTGCATCATGCACGTTTTCCGGCCACCGCTCGTCAGCACCCCCGTCCGACCGCGCCCTGGAGGGAAACCCGCGGATGTCCCCGCCTCCGCCGCCCCTCGGCCGCGCCCGCAAGCGGGACGCCCAGCTCTTCGACCCCGCCCTCTGCGACGCCGAACTCGTCGACGTCCGCACCCAGTTCACCCAGGGGCGATGGGCCAAGGCCAGGTCCCTCCTGGTCGGCACCGGCGACGACTGGGACCGCCGCGGCCACCGCATCGTCGTCCTCGCCGAAACCCCCGCAGCCACCGCCTGGGCCCGCGAATGGCTGCTCGCCGAACCCGAGAGCGCCGACGCCGCCACCCTCCTCGCCTGCGCCGCCGTCTTCACCGCCCTGCGCCGCAAGGGCACCCCGGCCGCGGCCGAGGACGCCTGCCGCCGGGCCGCCGCCCTGCTCCCCGCCGACCCCACCCCCTGGCTCGCCCTGCTCCTCCTCTCCCGCGCCTTCGGCACCGAGGAGGAGTTCAGCCGCCACTTCGACCAGGTCCGGGCCCGGCACCGCGAACACCACCACGCCCACCACCTGATGGTCGCCCGGCTGGCCGAGCGCACCCCCGCCGCCGGCCACGACCCGCTCCACGAGGTCTACGACTTCGCCGCTTGGGCCGCCGAGGAGTCCCCGGCCGACTCCCCGCTCGCCGTGCTCCCCGTCATCGCGCACGCCGAGCGCTACCGGGTGCTCGCCGCCAGCCACGGGCACACCTTCGGCAACGCCGCCCAGCACTGGTCCGGCCGCCGCGCCCGCCAGGTGCTGCGCTCCGCCTTCGACTGGTGGCTGGAGTGGGAACGCGAAGACCACCCCCGCAACCGTGTCGACCTCAACTTCCTCGCCCACGCCAAGCTCTGCGAGGGCCGCCCCGCCGAGGCCGCCGCCCTGTTCCACCGGATCGGCAGCCACGCCACCCCCGCCCCGTGGTCCTACCCGGACCTCGACCCGCACAAGGCCTTCCTCGCCGCGCGCCGCGCCGCGCTCGGCACCGCCTGACCGCGGGCCGCACCCCGACCACCCCGGGCCGGCCCCGGACCCCCACGGCCGACCCCCCGGACGACCCCCAGCCCACACGAAAGGACGGACCCGCCATGCCGACGGGCAGATCCACCACGCTCCAGGACCCGGCCGAGATCCGCACGTACAAGGGCCAGGACCGGGCCCTGCGCGCCGACCGCCTGGGCACCGCAGGCCTGCTGCTCTCCGTACTCGCCGCCAGCGCGCCCCTGATGGTGGTCGCCGGTGTGATGCCCACCACCTTCGGCGTCATGGGCATCATGGGCCAGCCGCTGCTCTTCGTCATCCTCGGCATCGTCCTCGCGCTCTTCAGCATCGGCTACGCCGAGATGAGCCGGCACGTCCACAACGCCGGCGCCTTCTACGCCTACATCGCGCGCGGCCTCGGCCCCACCGCGGGCGCCGGAGCCTCCCTGGTCGCCCTCGTCGCGTACAGCGCCATGCAGGTCGGCGTCTACGGCATCCTCGGCTTCGAGATATCCGGCCTCTTCGCCACCTATCTCGAGATCGAACTCGCCTGGTGGATCCCGGCGCTGCTCGCCGTCGCCGCCACCGGCGCCCTCGGCTGGCTGAAGATCGACCTCAACGCCAAGGTCCTCGGCGTCCTGCTCCTCATCGAGTGCGCCCTCGTCGTCGTCTTCGACCTCGCCGCCCTCGGCAAGCCCGGCCCGGAAGGCCTCTCGCTCAGCGCCTTCAACCCCGAGGCCCTCACCGGACCCGGCCTCGGCACCGCCCTGTGCTTCTGCATCGCCGCCTTCGTCGGATTCGAGCAGTCCCCGGTGTACGCCGAGGAGACCAGCAAGCCGCACATCGTCGTGTCCCGGGTGATGTTCCTCGCCGTCGGCTTCGTCGCCCTGTTCTTCGCCCTGAGCGCCTGGGCCCTCACCGTCGCCACCGGCCCCGCCGAGGTGGTCAAGACCTCCGCCGAAGCCGGCCCCGGCCTGCTCTTCCAGCTCACCGAGGCACGCCTCGGCGCCACCTTCACCGACGTCCTGCACGTCCTCTTCGTGACCGGCATGTTCGCGGCCATGCTCAGCTTCCACAACGTGGTCGCCCGCTACGCCTTCGCCATGGGCCGCGAGGGCCTGCTCCCGGCCGTCTTCGGCCGGACCAGCTCGGGCACCGGCGCCCCCGCCACCGGCTCCCTCCTCCAGACCGGCATCGCCGCCCTCGTCGTGATCGCCTTCGCCGTCACCGACGACAAGCCCACCGGCGACCCGACCGCCCCCGTGCTCCACCTGTTCACCTGGATGGGCAGCGTCGGCGCCCTCGGCGTGACCCTCCTCATGGCCGCCGCCTCCTTCGCCGTCATCGCCTTCTTCGTCCGCCGCGGCACCGCCGGCGCTCAGATCTGGCGGCTCGTCGCGGCCGGCGCCGCCGGACTCGCCCTGCTCGCCATCGCCGTGTACACCGTCAAGGACTTCGGCGTCCTCGTCGGCGCCGCGCAGGGCTCCGCGCTCAGCTGGGTGCTGCCCGGCATCATCGGCGCCGCCGTCGTCACCGGGCTGCTCTACGGGACCTTCCTGCGCCGCAGCCGCCCCGAGGTGCACGCCCGCATCGGCCTGGGCAACGAGGCCTTCCGTCTCGACCAGGCGGCGGAAGCCACCGCCAGGAACTGACCCGGCACCTGGCTTTCCAGCCTCGACGAAGCCCCCGACGCCCCTTTCCAAGGTCGTCGGGGGCTTCGATGCGCTGGGGTCGATTTTGGCGGGTGGCGGACCCCCATGGTCTCCTGGGGCGATCAAAACGACCGAACCGCTGCACAGGGGACACCACCCAGCTCCCCTGCGCGGCGGTCCGGGCCTGCCTGTCCGACCCCCACGAAGGCGAAGTCATCCATGAGTGACCGCACCTTGACCGAGGCCCCCGCCCCGGCGTCTTCCCGCCACGTCGACGCCGGTGACGAGGGCTACAGCAAGGACCTCAAGTCCCGCCACATCAACATGATCGCGATCGGCGGGGCGATAGGCACCGGCCTGTTCCTGGGCGCCGGCGGCCGCCTCGCCGGAGCGGGGCCCTCCCTGGCGATCGCCTACGCGGTCTGCGGTGTCTTCGCCTTCTTCGTCGTCCGGGCCCTCGGCGAGCTCGTGCTCTACCGCCCCTCGTCCGGCGCCTTCGTCTCGTACGCGCGCGAGTTCATGGGCGAGAAGGGCGCCTACACGGCGGGCTGGCTCTACTTCCTCAACTGGTCCACGACCACTGTGGCCGACATCACCGCCGCCGCGACCTACGCCCACTTCTGGTCGCTGTTCACCGACGTCCCCCAGTGGGTCCTCGCCTTCATCGCCCTGGCCGTCGTCCTCACCGCGAACCTGATCTCGGTGAAGTACTTCGGTGAGATGGAGTTCTGGTTCTCCCTGGTCAAGGTCGCGGCCCTGGTCATCTTCCTGATCGTCGGGATCTGGCTCGTGGCCACCAGCCACGAGATCGGCGGCCACACCCCGGGCCTGTCCACCATCACCGACAACGGCGGCATCTTCCCGTCCGGCGTCCTGCCGATGCTCCTGGTGATCCAGGGCGTGGTCTTCGCGTACGCCTCCGTCGAACTCTGCGGCGTCGCCGCCGGTGAGACCGAGAACCCCGAGAAGATCATGCCGAAGGCGATCAACTCGATCATGTGGCGCGTGGGCCTCTTCTACGTGGGCTCCGTGGTCCTGCTCGCCCTGCTCCTGCCCTACACGGCGTACTCCTCCGACCAGAGCCCCTTCGTCACGGTCTTCGACAAGCTCGGCATCCCCGGCGCCGCGGGCATCATGAACCTGGTCGTGCTGACGGCGGCCCTGTCCAGCCTGAACTCCGGCCTCTACTCCACCGGCCGCATCCTGCGCTCGATGGCCCTGTCCGGCTCCGCCCCCCGGTTCACCGGCCTCATGAACAAGGGCAAGGTCCCGTACGGCGGGGTCCTGTTCACCGCCGCCTTCGGCGTCGCGGGCGTCGGCCTGAACTACTTCATGGAGGAGGAGGCCTTCGAGATCGTCCTGAACTTCGCCTCGCTCGGCATCCTCGGCACCTGGGCGATGGTCATGATCTGCTCGCTCCACTTCTGGCGCCGCGCGAAGCAGGGCCGCGTCGAACGCCCCGCCTACCGCCTGCCCTGGGCCCCGTACACCCAGCTCGTGACCCTGGCCTTCCTCCTCGCCGTCCTCGTCCTGATGTGGTGCGACGGCGGTGTGGGCCGCACCACGGTCATGTTCGTCCCGGCCATCGCCGCCGCCCTGGTAGGCGGCTGGTTCCTGGTCCGCGGCCGCGTCGCGGAACTCGCCGCAGCCCGCGACTGACCATCCCGGCCGCTCGCGGAGCCCCCCGCACACGGGAGGCTCCGCGAGCGGTTTTCGGCGTCCGCACGCCGGGACAACGAAAAGGACCCCGCCGGAGCGGGGTCCTTCTTTTGTGTCCGAGGGGGGACTTGAACCCCCACGCCCGATAAAGGGCACTAGCACCTCAAGCTAGCGCGTCTGCCATTCCGCCACCCGGACAAGGTGTCTGTCTCGCGTCCCTCGCGGGCCGTTCCGACGTGGAAAACATTACCAAACATTCCGGGGTCCTCGATCACACCCCCTCGTGGCCAGGGAGTGCCCTTGGGGAGAACGGTCCCGAGCGGGAGGATGGAGGCAGTTCGGTACCGATCAGTGGGAGGAAGCAGCGTGAGCGAGTCGAGCGCGGGCAGGACCGTCTCCGGCGAGGACGAGGTCGTCGACCTCTGCCGGGACCTCATCCGGATCGACACCAGCAACTACGGAGACCACTCGGGGCCGGGCGAACGCAAGGCGGCCGAGTGGGTGGCCGAGAAGCTCGCGGAGGTCGGGCTGGAGCCGCAGATCTTCGAGTCGCACAAGGGACGCGCCTCGACCGTGGCGCGCATCGAGGGGGAGGACCCCTCCCGGCCCGCGCTGCTGATCCACGGGCACACCGACGTGGTCCCGGCCAATGCCGCCGACTGGACGTACGACCCCTTCGCGGGCGAGATCGCCGACGGCTGCGTGTGGGGCCGCGGCGCCGTCGACATGAAGGACATGGACGCGATGACGCTGGCCGTCGTCCGCGACCGCATGCGCAGCGGCCGCAAGCCCCCGCGCGACATCGTGCTCGCCTTCCTCGCCGACGAGGAGGCCGGCGGCGTCTACGGGGCGCGGCACCTCGTCGACAAGCACCCGGGGCTCTTCGAGGGCGTCACCGAGGCGATCGGCGAGGTCGGCGGCTTCTCCTTCACCGTGAACGAGAACCTGCGGCTCTACCTCGTGGAGACCGCCCAGAAGGGCATGCACTGGATGCGGCTGACGGTCGAGGGCACCGCCGGCCACGGCTCCATGACCAACAACGACAACGCGATCACGGAGCTGTGCGAGGCCGTGGGGCGGCTCGGACGCCACCAGTGGCCGGTGCGCGTGACCAAGACCGTACGGAGCTTCCTGGACGAGCTCTCGGACGCGCTCGGGACCCCGCTGGACCCGGACAACATGGACGCCACGCTCGCCAAGCTCGGCGGCATCGCCAAGATGGTCGGCGCGACGCTGCGCAACTCCGCCGCCCCGACGATGCTCGGCGCCGGCTACAAGGTCAACGTCATTCCCGGCCAGGCGACGGCCCATGTCGACGGCCGCTTCCTGCCGGGCTACGAGGACGAGTTCTTCGCCGACCTCGACCGCATCCTCGGCCCCCGCGTCAAGCGGGAGGACGTGCACGGGGACAAGGCCCTGGAAACGGACTTCGACGGCCGGCTGGTCGACGCGATGCAGGGCGCCCTGAAGGCCGAGGACCCGATCGCGCGGGCCGTCCCGTACATGCTCTCGGGCGGTACGGACGCCAAGTCCTTCGACGACCTCGGCATCCGCTGCTTCGGCTTCGCGCCGCTGCAGCTGCCGCCGGAGCTGGACTTCGCCGGCATGTTCCACGGCGTGGACGAGCGGGTTCCGGTCGACGGGCTGAAGTTCGGCGTCCGGGTCCTCGACCGGTTCATCGACAACGCCTGAGGGACAACGCGCGGGAATCGCAGAAGTGTGCGCAGACCACTGGGAAGAGTGAATGCGCTCATACGCTCGTAGCCCCGGTGATCCCTCCTCGTTACAGGTGGTGCGGTCCGCGGCTGGGACCGCACTTGCCTACTAGGAGGAACAATGATCAAGAAGGTTGTCGCCGCTGCGGCTGCCACCGGTGGCCTGGTTCTCGCGGGAGCGGGCGTGGCTGTCGCCGACGCGGGCGCCCAGGGTGCGGCCATCGGCTCCCCGGGTGTCCTGTCCGGCAACGTCGTCCAGGTGCCGATTCACATCCCCGTGAACGTCTGCGGCAACACGGTCAACATCATCGGCCTGCTGAACCCGGCCTTCGGCAACACCTGCGTCAACGCCTGACGCGTCTGAAGTCTTCGGCCCCGGAGCGCATTCCAGCGTTCCGGGGCCACCGGGCTTTCCGGCCCGGATTCTCACTTTCGGCGGACCAGGCGGGGGAGCCTGGACGTACACACCAGGGGACGAGTACAGATGCGACGACCGGCACAGGCCACCAGGAAGACCCTGATCACCATGGCTGCCGCGGGGGGCGTCCTCGCCATGGGCGGGGGGTACGCACACGCGGACTCCGGCGCCTCGGGGCATGCCGCCAACTCTCCGGGACTGCTGTCCGGGAACAACGTGCAGGCGCCCGTGAACGCGCCCGTGAACGCCTGCGGGAACACCGTGACGGTGGTGGGAGGCCTCAACCCGGCCTTCGGCAACCACTGCTCCAACGGTTCGGACGGGGGCCGGCCCGGGCAGCCGGACCACCCCGACACGCCTGACCACCCGGGGAACCCGGGCGGCCCCGGTCAGCCGGGCGGCGGCGACGAACCGTGCGACGACCACCCCGGTACGCCGGGCAATCCCGGCACGAACCCCGGAAACCCGGGCACACCGGGCAATCCGGGTACGGAGAACCCCGGGAACGGCAACCCGGGGAACGGCAACCCGGGTACGGGGAACCCCGGAAACGGCAACCCCGGCAACCCCGGCCACCAGAACCCCGGCAACCCCGGACAGCCCGGACACCCCGGTACGCCGGGAACGGGCATCGCCCCGGCCACGGGTTCCGTCACGCCCGTCACGCCGATCACGCACCCCGCTCAGGAGACCGGCGTCCCCGGCCCGTCGGCCGCCCTCGCCGCGACCGGCTCCGGTGACGTCCTCACGGCCGGCCTCCCGCTGGCCGGCGGCCTGCTGCTGGGCGGCGCCGTGCTCTACCGGCGCGCCCGCAGCGCCGCCTGACGACGGCTCAGGCGCGGGCCCCGCACGCGGGGCCCGCGTCACCAGGTCGCGCGGACCTGACGGATGATCCGGCGGCGCAGTCGCACACGGCGGCTGCCGTCCCGGTGCAGGGTCAGGCGGTCGAGCTCCCAGTTCCCGTACTCGGCATGATCGGTCAGCAGGCGGGTCGCCTCCTTGCGGGGAACCCCGCGAGGCACGTACACGTCGACGAATTCGTATTCCGGCATCGCATCTATTGTGCGGGCAGAGCCCTGCTACGGATAGCGTCTGCTCTATGTCTGATGCCGCTCTGCCCACTGCTGCCGAGGTACGCGCCGCCGCCGAGGCGGTCAAAGAAGCGCTCGACCGGCACCTCGCCGCGGTCGAGAGCAGGACCGGGGACGAGGATCCCGACGTCTACGCCGCGTTCAACGAACTCGCCGCCGCGGCCGAGGAGTACGACGAACTCCTCTACGACCGCTACGACGAGGTCACCCCCTTCGAGATCCCCACACCCGACGACGGCGTCCCGTACACCGGCCCCGCCGAGCCCCCCGCCTTCAGCGTGCTCATCCGCCGCGACTACGCCGTGGTCGAGCCACAGCGGCTGATCGCCCAGGCCGAGCGGGTCGCCGCGCACGACCGGGACGCCGAACTCGTCCACGACGGCGGCACCGCGGATGCGCTGGGCGTCCTCTTCGGGGAGTACGAGCCCGACGAGATCGCCTCCCGCTACAAGGAGTTCGGGCTGGAGGAAGGCGACTCCACGCTGTGGATCGCGGCCTCGGAGGAGATGGCGGAGCCGGGGGAGTGGCTCAATTCGCCCTTCGGGCACACCGATCCGGAGGACGTCATGCACCGGTTCGACGTCAGCACCGTCTTCGACGAGGAGACCGACGAGTTCGCCGAGGACGAGGACGAGGACGTGGAAGAGGACGAGCCCGCGCGGCCCGGTCTGACCCCGGCCTGAGCGGCGCCCGAACGGGAACGGAAGCGGCCCCCCGCAGTGCGGGGGGCCGCTTCTCGCTACTCCGGCTGCTCGCCCGCCGCCGCCAGGGAGGTCAGCAGGCCCGTCAGCCGGGTCGTACGCGGCTTCGGCAGCACCTCCGCCACCGCATGCGCCAGCGCCTGGTCCACGCCGTGCACCACGGACAGGTGCCGCTCGGCCCGCCCGAAGGCCGTGTACACCCAGTCCCGGGAGAGGGCCTGTGCCGCGTCGCCGGGCAGGACGACCACCACCGCCGGCCAGCGCGCACCCACCGCCTGGTGCGCGGTCACCGCCCAGCCGTGCCGCACCTGGGACTCCACGAGCTCCTTCGGTACGACGAGCGGCGCGCCCGCACGCTCCAGGTGCAGCCCCTGCGCGTCGGCCGACACCACGCGGGCCGGCAGGGCCCGGCCGGGGGACGGCACGTGGACCACCCGGTCGCCGGGATCGAAGCCGCCGAACCGGCCGGGACCCGGGTTCAGCCGCTCCTTGAGGGCCGCGTTCAGTGCCCGGGTGCCCGCCGAGCCGCCGTGGCCCGGGGTGATCACCTGCACGCTGTCCGCCGGGATCCCGAAGGCCCGCGGCACCGACTCGGCCACCAGCTGCACGGCCCGGTGCACGGCTTCCCCGGCGTCGCGCACCGGCACGATGACGACCTCCTTGCCGGGGGCGTCCACCTGGTTCAGTTCCCCGATGCCGACCCCCGAGACCAGCTCGCCGAGCGGTCCGGGGTCCGGGACGCGGGAGACCACCTGAGGACAGGTACGGGCCGCCAGCAGATCGGCGAACACCCGCCCCGGCCCGGCGGACCCGAGCACCGAGGGGTCCCCGGAGAGCACCAGGCGGGCCCCGTCGGGGACCGACTCCACCAGGGCGGCCGCGGTCTCCACGTCCAGCTGCGGCGCGTCCAGGACCACCAGCAGGTCCAGGTCGAACTGCCCGTCGGCGTCCCGGCCCGGCCCCTCCGCCCCGGCGAGCAGCCCGGCGACGGTGACCCCCTCGGCCGAGGGCACGTGCGCGGCCAGGCAGGCCCGCAGCCCGGACTCCCGGGCGGCGGCCAGCAGGGCGAGCGGTTCGGCGCGGGCGGCCTCGCCGCCGGTGTGGGCGACCAGGCCATGGCCCGCGACGGCACGGATCAGCTCGGCGCCGGGGCCGGTGGCCGCCTTCTCCCAGTCCGCCGGGGCGTCGAAGGTGCTGGCGATCCGGGCCAGGCCGTCGGCCAGGCTCTCCTCGGCCATCGCCGCACCCTCCAGGCCCACCAGCACGCGGACGGGCTGCTCCTCGTCCTCCGCGGCCGGCGGGCCGAGCGGCTCGTGGAAGACCAGCACCGAACCCTCGGCGATGGCCGCCTCCAGGGCCTCGTCGGGTTCCGGTACGCCGTACTGGGCCAGCGCCGACCGCAGGACCGGTGCTTCCAGCGCGGTGTGCCCCTTGATCCCGGCCTGGACCAGCAGCCAGCCGACCAGGGCGGCGGTGCGGCGCTCGTCGCCGGGGCCGGCCCCGGGGCCCAGCAGGGCCCGGGCGAAGCCGTCCGCCTGGGTCGGGCGCACCGCGGGCACCGACAGCAGCAGCCAGGGGTTCTCGGCGAGCCGCTCGGCGGCGTCGTCGGCGAGCGCCGCCGCGGCCGCGGCGGCCAGCTCCTCTGGGGCGCCGCCCCGGGCCAGGACGGCCCGTACGGCGTCGACGGTGTCCGCGGCGGGCGCGGCGGCGGCCGGAGCCTGCGCCGCCCTGCGGGGCGGCGGCGGGGGAGCGGAGGCCGCCTTGCGCGGCGCGGCCGGGGCCTCGTCGAAGTACACGGACGGGGGCTTCGCCCCGCTCTCCACGGCCCGTACGGCGGCCAGCAGGTCGGCGGCCTTCCCGCTGAGCTTCGCCCCGGCCTCGACGGGCGCCTCCCGTTCGGCCTTGCGCCGGGCGATCCGCTCCCGCTCGATCTTCTGCGCGGCCAGCTCGGCCTGCGCCTCGCTCAGTTCGGGCGCGGCGGCCGCCGCCGCTTCCCCCGCACTGGGCACCGTGTCCGTGTCCGTGTCGGTGTCGGTGTCGGAGCCGCTGTCGGTGTCGGTGTCGGAGCCGCTGTCGGTGTCGGTTTCGGCGGCAGGCTGCGGCTCGGCCGGTTCCTCCGCGGCGGCGGGGTCGGGTTCGCGGTCCGTACTCACAGCGTGCTCCAGTCCTGATCGGGGTAGCGGTGCACGGGCGCCGACACATCGTCCAGCGCCCGGCAGATCTCCTCGGGAAGACTAAGGGCCTCCACTGACAGAGCCGCCGCGAGCTGCGCCGACGTCCGCGCCCCGACGATCGGCGCGACCACCCCGGGCCGGTCCCGGATCCACGCCAGGGCCACCTGCAGCGGGGTCACCGCCAGCCCCTGAGCGGCCGTCACCACCGCGTCCACGATCCGGCCCGCGGCCTCGTCCAGGTACGGCTCCACCAGGGCGGCCAGCGATTCCGAAGCACCCCGCGAGTCCGCCGGGGTGCCGGCCCGGTACTTGGCCGTCAGGACCCCGCGCCCCAGCGGGGAGGAGGGGAGGAGGCCGACGCCCAGGTCCAGGGCGGCCGGCAGCACCTCGCGCTCGACCCCCCGCTGGAGCAGCGAGTACTCCATCTGGGTCGAGGCCAGCCGGGTCCGCAGCCCCGGGGCCGCGAGCTGCCACGTCGCCGCCTTCGCCAACTGCCAGCCGCTGAAGCCCGCCACGCCGGCGTACCGGGCGCGGCCGCTGCTCACGGCCAGGTCCAGCGCCTGCAGGGTTTCCTCCAGCGGGGTCACCGGGTCGAAGGCGTGCAGCTGCCACAGGTCGACGTAATCGGTGCCCAGCCGGTCCAGGGAGGCGTCGAGCGCGTCCAGCAGGTGCCCGCGCGAGCCGTCGAACCGCCGATGCGGATCGGGCACGCTGCCCGCCTTGGTCGCGATCACCAGGTCCCGGCGCGGGACGAGCCCGGACAGCAGCCGCCCGAGGAGGTACTCCGCCTCCCCGCCGCCGTAGACGTCGGCCGTGTCGACGAGCGTGCCGCCCGCCTCCCAGAACGTCTTCACCTGCTCGGCGGCGGCTTCCTCGCCGGTGTCGCGGCCCCAGGTGAGGGTGCCGAGGCCGATCCGGGAAACGCGCAGTCCGGTGCGGCCGAGATGCCTCTGCTCCATGAGCGCTGAGACTACTGGGGCACTGACGGAAGGGCTCCGGGCGCGCTAGAGTCCCCGCACACGCACGTTACTGATCGGTATATTCGGTAAGGGGACGACACATGCGGCTCGGCATCAATCTCGGCTACTGGGGTGCGGGCATGGACGCCGACAACCTCGCCGTCGCGCAGGAGGCCGACCGCCTCGGGTACGACGTCTGCTGGGCCGCCGAGGCCTACGGCTCCGACGCCCCGACCGTCCTCGCCTGGGTCGCCGCCCAGACCGAGCGGATCGACGTGGGCTCGGCGATCCTCCAGATCCCGGCCCGCCAGCCCGCGATGACGGCCATGACCGCCGCCACCCTGGACTCCCTCACCAAGGGCCGCTTCCGGCTCGGCCTCGGCGTCTCCGGCCCGCAGGTCTCCGAGGGCTGGTACGGCGTCACGTTCGACAAGCCGCTCGCGCGGACCCGGGAGTACGTGGAGATCGTCCGCAAGGCCATGTCCCGCGAGCGGCTGAGCTACGAGGGCGAGCACTGGACCCTGCCGCTCCCCGGCGGCCCGGGAAAGCCGCTCAAGCTGACCGTGCACCCCGAGCGCGAGCACATCCCGCTCTACATCGCCGCGATCGGCCCCAAGAATCTGGAGCAGACCGGCGAGATCGCCGACGGCGCCCTGCTGATCTTCCCGGCCGCCGAGCACCTGGAGGCCACCGCGCTCACCCACATCCGGGCGGGCCGCGAGAAGGCCGGGCTGACCATGGACGGGTTCGACGTGTGCCCGACCGTGCCGCTGGCCCTCGGTGAGGACGTGTCCGCGCTCGCCGACATGTTCCGCCCCTACACCGCGCTGTACGTGGGCGGCATGGGCAGCCGGAAGCAGAACTTCTACAACCAGCTGGCCCAGCGCATGGGCTACGAGAAGGAAGCCGCGGAGATCCAGGACAAGTACCTGAGCGGCGACAAGACCGGCGCGGCGCAGGCCGTCCCGCACTCCCTGATCGACTCCACCACGCTGCTCGGCCCGGTCGAGCGGATCGCGGACGGCATGCGGGCCTACGCGGAGGCCGGTGTCACCACCCTCACGCTGGCCCCGGCGGGCTTCACCCTGGACGAGCGGATCGCCGCCCTGCGGGCCGGCACCGAGGCCATGGAACGCGCCGGCCTGGCCTGACGCCCGGAGCCGGCCGGCCTCGGCGGCCGGCTCCGAAAGGGGGGCCTGCGGCCGTGGTGGGGGCTCGGGGGTCTTCCCCGCCACGGCCGACACACGCGATAACGCGCGGGGCGCCCGCGGGGTTACGCGCCGGCACCCCACCGCCGGTTTCGTTCATTCGGGCGAGCGGCGCGGCCCTTCGGTTGCCGCCCCCCGCGAGCGGCGTTTGACTCGGTGCATGCTCTCTGCCCGCAGCCTGTTCCAGGAGATCGTCGACAACGACGACTCCTTCCAGCTGTTCTGCTCCATCGCCGCCAGCGGGGAGACCCAGGGCGGCTGGGAGAACGCCCGCATCGCGGCCCTCGTGCCGGACGCGATGAGCGACCTCGCGCCCAAGATCACCCGGCACGGCGCCGACGAGGACAAGCACGGCCGGATCTTCAACGCCCTGCTCCGCAAGCGCGGTCTGCCGCCCGTCCCGGTACCCCCGGAGACCGACTACACGATGCTCCTGGAGCGGCGCGGCATCGGCCTCGCGCACGACAAGCTGCGCCGCGAGGAGCCGCTGACCGAGCGCGACATCGTCGTCTACCTCTCGCACAGCCGGGTCACCGAGCAGCGGGCCGCCGACCAGATGGACATGCTGGTCCGGCACTTCGGCGACCACCCCGAGGTCGGCAAGGCCATCCGCATGATCAGCCACGACGAGGACAACCACCTCGCCTACTGCCACGAGGAGTTGCTGCGCCTGGCCCGTGCGGGCCACGGCCGCGCCATCCATCGGGTGCTGCGGGAGAGCGCGCTCGCCGAGATCGGCATCTACCGGGACGTGAGCCTCGCCGTCATGGAGCACATGGGGCGGCTGCTGCACTGGCCCAAACCGAAGGCGGCCGCGCTCGCCGCCGGGATCCGCGGGATGTACGCGTACGAGCGGTTCAGCGGCTGGCACCGGATGGTGGACCTGCGCATGCCCCAGCGGCGCGACGCCCTGGGCGGCGCACCGGTCACCTCCCCCGAGTTCGCCTGAGGCCGCGGCCGGGACCGGCTACAGCCAGCCCCGCCGCTTGAACAACCGGTGCAGGCCCAGGCACGCGCCGGCCATGACCAGCACCACGCCCGGATACCCCAGGCCCCAGCCCAGCTCGGGCATGTGCTCGAAGTTCATCCCGTAGATCCCCGCCACCATCGTGGGAACGGCCGCCATCGCCGCCCAGGCCGAGATCTTGCGCATGTCGTCGTTCTGCCGGACGCCCATCTGCGCCAGGTGCGCGGCGAGGGCGTCCGACAGCAGCCGGTCCAGGCCCTCCACGTACTCGTTCGCCTTGGTCAGGTGGTCGGCCACGTCGCGGAAGAACGGCTGGGCGTGCTCGTGGACGAAGGGCACGTTCCCGAAGGCCAGCCGGTTCATGGGCTGGAGCAGCGGGCTCGTCGCCCGGCGGAACTCCAGCACCTGCCGCTTGAAGGCGTAGATCCGCGAGGCGGTGTTCTTGGTGTCCGAGGCGTTCGGGGCGAAGACCTCGGCCTCCAGTTCCTCCAGGTCGCCCTGGAGCTCGGCCGCCACGTCGATGTAGTGGTCCACCACCGCGTCGGAGACCGCGTACAGCACCGCCGTGGGGCCGTGCTTCAGGACGTTCGGCTCCTGCTCCAGCCGGCGCCGCACGGCGGCCAGCGCCGCCCCCTCGCCGTGCCGGACGGTGACCACGAACGAGTCGCCGATGAAGACCATCAGCTCGCCGCTGGTCACTATGTCCGTGTGGTCGTCGTAGAGCACCGGCTTCAGGACGACGAACAGCGAGTCGTCGTAGACCTCCAGCTTCGGGCGCTGGTGGGCGGTCAGGGCGTCCTCCACCGCCAGCGGATGCAGGCCGAACTCCGTCCGGACGTGCTCGAACTCCTTCTCGGTCGGCTCGTGCATGCCGACCCACAGGAAGGCGTCCCCCGTGGCCCGCGCCTCCTCCAGGGCGTCCGAGAAGTCCGCCGGGCCGTCGGTGCGGCGGCCGTTCCGGTAAATCGCGCAGTCGACAATCACGCGGCGTATTCTCCCCCGCCCGCGCCCCGCCCGCACGTTGCCGGCAGCGCTTAGGCTGGCGCCATGGCCACGCTGATCCTCGTACGACACGGGCGGTCCACCGCCAACACCGCTGGGCTGCTCGCCGGATGGACCCCGGGAGTGGCCCTCGACGAGCGCGGCGCCGAGCAGGCCGCCGCGCTGCCCGGCAGGCTGGCGGGCGTACCGCTCGCCGCCGTCGTCACCAGCCCGCTGCAACGCTGCCGCGAGACCCTCGCCCCGCTGCTCGGCGCCCGGCCGGAGCTGGAACTGCACACCGACGAGCGGATCGGCGAGTGCCACTACGGCGACTGGTCGGGCCGCAAACTCGCCGAACTGGCCGACGAACCCCTGATGAAGGTCGTCCAGCAGCACCCCTCGGCGGCCGCCTTCCCCGGCGGCGAATCCCTGCGCGCCATGCAGGCGCGCGCCGTGGAGGCCGTACGGGACTGGAACGCGCGGGTCGAGGAGGAGCACGGCGGCGACGCCGTCTTCCTCATGTGCTCCCACGGCGACATCATCAAGTCCCTCGTCGCGGACGCCCTGGGCATGCACCTGGACCTGTTCCAGCGCATCCACGTCGACCCCTGCTCGGTGACCGCCGTCCGCTACACGCCGACCCGGCCGTTCGTGTTCCGGGTCGGCGACACCGGGGACCTCGACTCGCTCGTGCCGCGGTCGACCACACCGGACAAAGCCGTGGAAGACGCCGGGAACGCCGTTGTGGGAGGCGGTGCGGGCGCGGTGTGATCGAACGGCGCAGTAGGGTGGACTGGCCCCGTACATGAGCGCCGCCGCCGAGACTTGGAGACTGGACGTGCCCCGTCAGGTGTTCCTCTACGACCCGCCGGACCGCTTCGTGGCCGGCACGGTCGGTCTGCCGGGACGCCGTACGTTCTTCCTGCAGGCCTCCGCCGGCCCCCGCGTCACCAGCGTCTCCCTGGAGAAGACCCAGGTCGCGGCGCTGGCCGAGCGGATGGACGAGCTGCTGGACGAGGTCGTACGGCGCACGGGGGGCAACGCCCCGGTTCCGGCCGTGGCCCCCGCCGAGGCCGCCGACACCGCGCCGCTGGACGTCCCGGTGGACGAGGAGTTCCGCGTCGGCACCATGGCCCTGGCCTGGGACGGCGAGGAACAACGGATGATCGTCGAGGCGCAGGCCCTGGTCGAACTCGACGCCGACTCGGACGAGGACCTCGCCGAGGCGGAGGAGCGGCTCCTCCAGGACGAGGAGAACGGCCCGCCCATGCTGCGGGTCCGCCTCACCGGCGCCCAGGCCCGGGCCTTCGCCAAGCGGGCCCTGGACGTGGTCAACGCGGGCCGGCCGCCGTGCCCGCTGTGCAGTCTGCCGCTGGACCCCGAGGGACACGTCTGCCCCCGCCAGAACGGCTACCGGCGCCAGGTGTGACCGTCATGGGGGAGCGGGAGAAGCTCGAGGAACTGCTCACCAGGGGTGAGCTGACCGTCGTCGGCCGGATCCGCGAGGCGTCCAACGCCGTGCTGCTGTGCAACGTCACGTACGACGGCGTGAGCACCGACTGCGTGTACAAGCCGGTGAAGGGCGAGCGCCCGCTGTGGGACTTCCCCGACGGGAACCTCGCCCAGCGCGAGGTCGCCTCCTACCTGGTCTCCGAGGCCACCGGCTGGGGCCTGGTACCCACCACCGTGCTGCGCGACGGACCGTTCGGCGAGGGCATGGTCCAGCGGTGGATCGAGGTCCCCGAGGGCGAGAGCCCCGGCGCCGAGCTCCTCGCCCTCGTCGAGGGCGAGGAGGCGGGGGACGGCTGGAAGCCCGTCGCGTTCGCCGACGTCGGCAACGGCCGCACCGCCCTGCTCGTGCACGCCGACGACCCGCGGCTGCGCCGCCTCGCCGTCCTCGACGCCGTGATCAACAACGGCGACCGCAAGGGCGGCCACCTGCTGCCCGCGCCCGACGGACGCCTCTACGGGATCGACCACGGCGTCACCTTCCACGCGGACGACAAACTGCGCACCCTCCTGTGGGGGTGGGCCGGGGAACCGCTGACGGACGAGGCCCGCACCGTGCTGGCCGCCCTGGCCGCCGAGCTGGCGGAGGGGGCCCCGCTCGCCACCCGGCTGGCCGAACTGATCACGGCGGTCGAGCTGGCCGCCGTACGGGACCGGGTGGCGCAGCTGCTGCGCACCGGAACCCATCCGCAGCCGTCCGGGCAGTGGCCCTCGATCCCGTGGCCGCCGGTCTGAACCGGCCACCGGGGACACGCACAATTCCGGCCAGACCGCAAGAGTGCCGATCAAGACAACAGTGCAGGTCCGGTTCGTTTCCGGAACATCCGTCCGGTTAGGCTCGAGACATGCATGCCTGGCCCGCTTCCGAGGTCCCCGCCCTTCCTGGCAAGGGCCGCGACCTCGAGATCCACGACACCGCGACCCAGGGGACGATCACCCTCGACCCCGGTCCCGTCGCCCGCATCTACGTCTGCGGCATCACCCCGTACGACGCGACCCACATCGGTCACGCGGCGACCTACAACGCGTTCGACCTCGTGCAGCGCGTGTGGCTCGACACCAAGCGGCAGGTCCACTACGTCCAGAACGTCACGGACGTGGACGATCCGCTCCTGGAGCGGGCGCTGCGCGACGGCCACGACTGGACGGAGCTCGCCGAGCGCGAGACCGCCCTCTTCCGCGAGGACATGACCGCCCTGCGCATGCTGCCGCCGCAGCACTACATCGGCGCCGTCGAGGCCATACCCGGCATCGTGCCGCTGGTCGAGCGGCTGCGGGACGCGGGCGCCGCGTACGAGCTGGACGGCGACGTCTACTTCTCCGTGGAGTCCGACCCGCACTTCGGGGAGGTCTCGAACCTCGACGCCGAGGCGATGCGGCTGCTCTCGGCGGAGCGGGGCGGAGACCCGGACCGGCCGGGCAAGAAGAACCCGCTGGACCCGATGCTGTGGATGGCCGCGCGTCCGGGCGAGCCGAGCTGGGACGGCGGCTCGCTGGGCCGCGGCCGGCCCGGCTGGCACATCGAGTGCGTGGCGATCGCCTTGGACCACCTGGGCATGGGCTTCGACATCCAGGGCGGCGGCTCCGACCTGGCCTTCCCGCACCACGAGATGGGCGCCTCGCACGCGCAGGCCCTGACGGGCGAGTTCCCGATGGCCAAGGCGTACGTACACGCCGGCATGGTCGCCCTGAACGGCGAGAAGATGTCGAAGTCGAAGGGCAACCTCGTCTTCGTGTCCGCGCTGCGGCGGGCCGGGGTGGACCCGGCCGCGATCCGCCTGGCGCTGCTGTCGCACCACTACCGCGACGACTGGGAGTGGACGGACCAGGTCCTCGCGGATGCGGTGGCCCGGCTGGAGCGGTGGCGTGCGGCCGTGTCCCGGCCGGACGGCGTTCCGGCCGACGGCCTGGTCGAGGAGGTCCGCGAGGCCCTCTCCCGCGACCTGGACGCCCCCGCGGCGCTGGCGGCCGTGGACCGCTGGGTGGAGCGGCAGCTCGCCTCCGACGAGACCGACGAGTCGGCCCCCGGCCTGGTCTCCCGAACGGTGGACGCCCTCCTGGGCGTGGCCCTGTAGCGGGCCGCGTCGCCATTGCCGCTGGGGGTGCCCCCAGCGCCTCAAACGCCGGCGGGGCTGGAAGATCCAGCCCCGCCGGCGTTTGAGGCGTGGGGTGTGGGGCGGAGCCCCACGAGGCCGGGCGCAGCCCGGGACGCTTGCGCGGCGGCGCCGCACCCGCACCCCCGCCCCGGCCGGCTAGGCCTCCGGCGGGGTGTCGTCCTCGTCCGGCGGCGCGGCGGCCGGGGGCTGCGGCTCCTCCCCGGAGTCCTTGCGCTTCGGGGGCCGCTGGAGCCCGCTGGAGGTGTCCCGCAGGTACGACCCGTCACCCGGCTCGCCCCCCGCGGCCGCGGAAGGGTCGCGGCGCCGCAGGTACCGCTCGAACTCCCGGGCGATGGCGTCCCCCGAGGCCTCCGGCAGGTCGGCCGTGTCCCGCGCCTCCTCCAGCGTCTGGACGTACTCCGCCACCTCGCTGTCCTCCGCGGCCAGTTGGTCCACGCCCAGCTGCCACGCCCGCGCGTCCTCCGGGAGTTCACCCAGCGGGATCCGGATGTCGATCAGATCCTCCAGCCGGTTCAGGAGCGCCAGCGTGGCCTTCGGGTTCGGCGGCTGGGACACGTAGTGGGGGACCGCCGCCCACAGCGACACCGCCGGGACTCCGGCGTGCGTGCAGGCCTCCTGGAGGATGCCCACGATGCCGGTCGGGCCCTCGTACTTGGTCTCCTCCAGGTCCATCGTCCGCGCCAGGTCCGCGTCCGAGGTGACCCCGCTCACCGGAACCGGCCGCGTGTGCGGGGTGTCCCCGAGCAGCGCCCCCAGGATGACCACCATCTCCACGCCCAGTTCGTGCGCGAAACCGAGGATCTCGTTGCAGAACGACCGCCACCGCATGGACGGTTCGATCCCGCGCACCAGGACCAGGTCCCGCGGCTTGGCACCGCCGATCCGGACCACCGACAGCCGCGTCGTCGGCCAGGTGATCTTCCGCACCCCGTTGTCCAGCCACACCGTCGGCCGGTTGACCTGGAAGTCGTAGTAGTCCTCGGCGTCGAGCGCCGCGAAGACCTCGCCCTTCCACTCCCGGTCCAGGTGTGCGACCGCACCGGAGGCGGCGTCACCCGCGTCGTTCCAGCCCTCGAACGCGGCCACCATGACCGGGTCGATCAGCTCGGGCACGCCCTCAAGCTCGATCACCCAGGTCTCCTTCCGAAGTTCCCTTGTGTACGTGGGTCAGCCTAAGCCTTGATGAGGCACCGGCCACAGCCCACGACAGAGGGGCGGTTCCCCTCGGAACCGCCCCTCTTCCCCACCTGCGCGAGAGCTATGCCTCGGCTATGCCCTGTGGCTCAGCATCTCCTCGACCCGGGCGCGCACGGAGGCGTCGTCCAGGCCGCGGATCGTCACCGTCGTACGACGGCGCAGCACGTCGTCGACCGTCTGCGCCCACTCGTTGTCACGGGCGTAGGCGACCTGCGCCCAGATCTCCGGACCGTCCGGGTGGATGCGCTCGGCCAGCGCCGGGTCCTCGTTCGCCAGGCGGGCGATGTCGAAGGCCAGCGAACCGTAGTGCGAGGCCAGGTGGCGCGCGGTGAGCGGGTCCATCCGCGTGCCGGGCTCGCGGTCCACCAGCAGCCGGTGCGCGACCGCGTTCGGGTTGGCGACACCGGGCAGCGCGATCCGGCGCACGAGGGACTTCACCGGCTCCATGTCCTCGGTCAGCGGGCTCCCCGGGAGCTTGGCCAGCTTGTCCATGACCACGCGGCCGATGTGGCGGTACGTCGTCCACTTGCCGCCGGCCACCGACAGCATGCCGCCCGCGCCCTCGGAGACGACCGTCTCGCGCTTGGCCTTCTCGACCCCGCCGGGGCCGCCGGGCAGCACGCGCAGGCCCGCGAAGGCGTACGTCATGAGGGAGCGGTCCAGGTCCGCGTCCTTCACCGAGAAGGCCGCCTCGTCCAGGATCTGCTGGATGTCCGCCTCGGTGGCGCGCACGTCGCCCGGGTCGCCCTCGTAGACCTCGTCGGTGGTGCCCAGCAGCAGCTGGTCCTCCCACGGCAGCGCGAAGGTGATGCGGTACTTGTCGATCGGGGTGGCCATCGCGGCCTTCCACGGCGACTTGCGCTTCATCACGATGTGCGCGCCCTTGGACAGGCGGATCGACGGCATCGCGTGCTTGTCTTCCATGCGCCGCAGGTGGTCCACCCACGGGCCGGTGGCGTTGAGCACGACGCGCGCGTCCACCCCGAACTCGGTGCCGTCCAGACGGTCCTTGAGCTCGGCGCCGGTGACCCGGCCGCGCGTCATGCGCAGACCGGTGACCTCGGCGTGGTTGAGGACGACCGCGCCCGACTCGACGGCCGCGCGGACCGTCATGACGGCGACGCGGGAGTCGTTCATCTGGTGGTCGTAGTAGACCGCGACGGCCTTGAGGTTGTCCGTCTTCAGGCCCGGGTTGTCGGCGACGGCGCGGGCCGGCGAGATGACCTTGCCCATGCCGTCACCGAAGGCCGAGAGCGCCGAGTACGCGAACACGCCCGCGCCCAGCTTCGCCGCGCCGACCGGCCCGCCCTTGTACACGGGCAGGTAGAAGGTGAGCGGGTTGACCAGGTGCGGGGCCACGTCCTTGGCCAGCACCCGGCGCTCGTGGTGGTTCTCGGCGACCAGCTTGACCGCGCCGGTCTGCAGGTAGCGCAGACCGCCGTGGACGAGCTTGGAGGAGGCGGAGGAGGTGGCGCCGGCGAAGTCGCCGGCGTCCACCATGGCGACCCGCAGACCCGACTGCGCGGCGTGCCAGGCCACCGAGGTGCCCAGGATTCCACCGCCGATGACCAGCAGGTCGTACGTGGCCTTGGCCAGCTGCTCACGGGTCTCGGCGCGGCTCGGGTTCGAACCGGCGGTCGGGTGCGTACCCAGCGCGGGAACGCTCTGCGGGTTGCTCATATCTCTCTTAGCTCCTCGTCGATTGACTCAGCTGGTGCGGTCAGCTGGCGTCTTCGTCGTCGACCCAGCCCATGGACCGCTCCACGGCCTTGAGCCAGCTCTTGTACTCGCGGTCCCGCTGCTCGGCGGGCATCCGCGGGGTCCACTCGGCCGCGCGGCGCCAGTTGGCGCGCAGGGCGTCGGTGTCGGGCCAGAAGCCGACGGCCAGGCCGGCGGCGTAGGCGGCGCCGAGGCAGGTGGTCTCGGCGACCATCGGGCGCACCACGGGGGCGTCCAGGAAGTCCGAGAGGGTCTGCATCAGCAGGTTGTTGGAGGTCATGCCGCCGTCGACCTTGAGGGCGGTGAGCTCGACGCCCGAGTCCTTGGTCATGGCGTCGGTGATCTCGCGGGTCTGCCAGGCGGTGGCTTCCAGGACGGCACGGGCGATGTGCGCCTTGGTGACGTACCGGGTCAGGCCGGCGATCACACCGCGGGCGTCGGAGCGCCAGTACGGGGCGAACAGGCCGGAGAAGGCCGGTACGAAGTAGGCGCCGCCGTTGTCCTCGACGGAGGAGGCCAGGGTCTCGATCTCGGCCGCGGACTTGATCAGGCCCATCTGGTCGCGCATCCACTGGACGAGCGAGCCGGTGACGGCGATGGAGCCCTCGAGGGCGTAGACCGGCTTCTGGTCGCCGATCTGGTAGCCGACCGTGGTCAGCAGGCCGCTGTAGGAGTTGATGATCTTGTCGCCGGTGTTCATCAGCATGAACGTTCCGGTGCCGTACGTGGACTTCGCCTCGCCCTCGGCGAAACAGGTCTGCCCGAACAGCGCGGCCTGCTGGTCACCGAGCGCCGAGGCGACCGGGACGCCGGCCAGGACGCCGTCCTTGACGTGGCCGTAGACCTCGGCGGAGGACTTGATCTCCGGCAGGACGTTGAGCGGGACGCCCATGGACTCGGCGATCTTCTCGTCCCAGGCCAGGGTGTGCAGGTTCATCAGCATGGTGCGCGAGGCGTTGGTGACGTCGGTGACGTGGACACCGCCCTGCGCGCCGCCGGTGAGGTTCCAGATGACCCAGGAGTCCATGGTGCCGAAGAGGATGTCGCCGGCCTCGGCGCGCTCGCGCAGGCCTTCGACGTTGTCGAGCATCCAGCGGACCTTCGGGCCGGCGAAGTAGCTGGCGAGGGGCAGGCCGGTCTCGCGGCGGAAGCGGTCCTGGCCGACGTTGCGGCCGAGCTCCTTGCACAGGGCGTCGGTGCGGGTGTCCTGCCAGACCAGCGCGTTGTGCACCGGCTCGCCGGTGTTCTTGTCCCACAGGACGGTGGTCTCGCGCTGGTTGGTGATGCCGACGGCCTTGACGTCGGCGGCCGTGATCTCGGCCTTGGCGATGGCGCCGGCGACGACCTCCTGGACGTTGGTCCAGATCTCGGTGGCGTCGTGCTCGACCCAGCCCGGCTTCGGGAAGATCTGCTCGTGCTCCTTCTGGTCGACGGCGACGATGCGGCCGTCGCGGTCGAAGACGATGCAGCGGGAGGAGGTGGTGCCCTGGTCGATCGCGGCGATGAAGGGGCCGGTGCTGCTGGTCATGGTGGCTGCTCCTGGGAAGTCCGGTGGGCGAACGGCTTAGACGAACGCGAGGTTGTAGATACCCGCGGCGAGGGCTCCGCCGATCAGCGGGCCGACGACGGGGATCCAGGCGTACCCCCAGTCGGAGCCGCCCTTGTTCGGCAGCGGAAGCAGCGCGTGGACGATGCGCGGACCCAGGTCGCGCGCCGGGTTGATGGCGTAGCCGGTCGGGCCGCCGAGCGAGAGGCCGATGCTGACGACGGTCAGGGCGACGATCAGACCGCCGAGGAGGCCGAGGCCCTTGCCGCTGTCGTTGAGGCCGTAGGCGAGCACCGCGAGCACGAGCACCAGGGTGCCGATGATCTCGGTGGCGAGGTTCTGCCACACGTTGCGGACCTCGGGGCCCGTGGAGAAGACGCCCAGCACCGGGCCGGCGTTCGGCTCCGTCTTCTGGTCGACCAGGCCCGCGTGCTCGGACTTGGAGGCGACGATCTCCGGATCGGTGAGGTGCGCCTGGAACTGGCCGTAGTACGCCACCCAGGCCAGCGTGGCGCCGATCATGGCGCCGAGCAGCTGGCCGGCGAAGTAGACCGGAACGTTGCCCCAGTCGCCGTCCTTGATCGCGATACCGACCGTGACGGCGGGGTTGAGGTGGGCGCCGGACAGGGTGCCCGTCATGTAGACGGCGGTCATGACCGCGAAACCCCACCCGAAGGTGATCGCCAGCCAGCCCGCGTTCTGCGCCTTGGAGCGCTTGAGCACGACTGCGGCGACCACGCCGGCGCCGAGGAGGATGAGTACGGCGGTACCGATGGTCTCGCCGATGAAGATGTCGGAGCTGGACACCCGCGACTCCTTTGTCTTACGTCCAGGGGTGGGCGGACACCGGGTCCCTCCGGTGGTTCCGCGCACTCGGTGAGTGCTGCACCGGTCCTTGGCCTTGCCACACCTTAACGCGTATTGCCGGTAGGTGTTCGACATTGCCGACCGATGAACGGCAGTTTTCGCCTGTGTGAAGAACCCGTCAAGGCCTGGCCAGGTCAAAGAACCGGATCGTTACCACCCGGTGCGATCGACCAAATCCGGCCAATCCATGATCAGTAAATGACAAAACCCACCCAAATGCAGCTCGAGGCCGCCATGGGTGGGTTGAACGAGTCAGGTCAAGCTCAGAACCGGCCCGCTCCGAGGTCGCGTGAAACCGACCGCGCACAGTCCCGTACGGAGGCCACCAGGGACGCCCGCGGCTCGCCGGACTCCCCGCAGACCCGCTCCACGGCCCCCGCCACGGCGACCGCGCCGACCGGCATCCTGCGCCGGTCGTGGATGGGCGCCGCGACCGAGGCGATGCCCTCCCAGGTCTCCTCGACGTCGGCGGCCCACCCCCGCGCCCGGGTCAGCCCGAGGACCTCCTCGAACCCGGCGGGGTCCGTGACCGTGCGCGGCGTGAACGCCTCGCGCTCCACCTCCACCGCCTGCGTGTGCGCGACCGGATCGTAGGCGGACAGCACCTTGCCCAGGGCGGTGGAGTGCAGCGGCTGCATGGCCCCCACCTCCAGCACCTGACGGCTGTCGTCGGGCCGGAACACGTGGTGCATGATCAGCACCCCGCTCTTGTGCAGCACGCCCACGTACACGCTCTCGCCGCTCGCCCGGGCCAGGTCGTCCGTCCACACCAGGGCGCGCGCCCGCAGCTCGTGCACGTCCAGGTAGCTGTTGCCCAGGCGCAGCAGCTCCGCGCCCAGCTGGTAACGGCCCGAGGCCGGGTCCTGCTCGACGAAGCCCTCCGCCTGGAGGGTGCGCAGGATGCCGTGCGCCGTGCCCTTGGCCAGGCCCAGGGAGGACGCGACGTCCGAGAGCCCCAGCCGGCGCTCGCCACCCGCCAGGAGTCGCAGCATCGCAGCGGCTCGCTCGAGCGACTGGATGTTCCGTGCCATGGCGCAGCCTCCTGCTGACGTAGTTCGACAATGACGAACACTATCGGTCGATGCCGACGTTTTGCATGGTGAGGGGTTCCGTACGCACGTTTGAGCCGGTCACCCGCAGGACCGACTCACCCGAGTGGACGCCCCGCCACAGAATGCAGTCCGCCACGTGGGACGCCCTCACCGGGTCAGGTGCCGCCCGGTTACGCTGGCCGCGTGCGCCCCTGAACACAGTGGGGGTGCAAAGCCGACAGCCGTCGCACCCCAGGGAGCTCAACCATGGCCTCGTTGCCGAACCCGTCCGCAGACACCCAGACCCGGGCCGATGCCCTCCGAGAGGCGCTCGCCACCCGTGTGGTCGTCGCCGACGGGGCCATGGGGACGATGCTCCAGGCGCAGGACCCCTCGATGGAGGACTTCCAGCAGCTGGAGGGCTGCAACGAGGTCCTGAACGTCACCCGCCCCGACATCGTGCGCACCGTCCACGAGGCGTACTTCTCGGTGGGCGTGGACTGCGTCGAGACCAACACCTTCGGCGCGAACCTCGCGGCGCTCGCCGAGTACGACATCGCCGAGCGCAACTTCGAGCTGTCGCAGGCCGGTGCCCGCATCGCCCGCGAGGTCGCCGACGAGTTCACCGCCTCCACCGGACAGCAGCGCTGGGTCCTCGGCTCCATCGGCCCCGGCACCAAGCTCCCCACCCTCGGCCACATCACCTACGCCGAGATCCGCGACGCGTACCAGGTCAACGCGGAGGGTCTGCTCTCCGGCGGCGCGGACGCGCTGCTCGTCGAGACCACCCAGGACCTGCTCCAGACGAAGTCCTC
>NZ_JBVJFA010000020.1:0-144608 GCF_055588085.1 Streptomyces sp. NPDC046303 | reverse complement strand
GGGACCCTGTGGGAGAGTAGGACGCCGCCGAACAATCATTGCGGGAAGCCCCGCACCAGCCCTTTCGGGCCCGGTGCGGGGCTTTTCTGCGTTCAGGACACGTGTGCGGTCTCCTGTAGGGTCAAGGGGCATCGAACGTCCGCATTTCTACCGTCACAGTGGAGGCCCCCGGGTGGAGGTCCAGGAGACTCGGGTTCAGACTGACCGAATTTTCACCATTCCGAACATCCTGAGCATGGCTCGCCTCGCCGGCGTGCCCCTGTTCCTGTGGCTGATCCTCGTCGAGTACGACGGGTGGGCGCTGGCCGTCCTCATGCTCAGCGGGATCAGTGACTACCTCGACGGGAAGCTCGCCCGGCGCTGGAATCAGATCAGCAAGCTCGGCCGGCTGCTGGATCCAGCCGCGGACCGGCTGTACATCCTGTCCACCCTCTTCGGTCTGACCTATCGCGAGATTCTGCCGCTGTGGCTGACGGGCGCCCTGCTCGCGCGCGAGCTGATGTTGCTGGTCATGGTGTGGATCCTGCGCCGCCACGGTTATCCGCCGCCGCAGGTCAACTTCCTCGGCAAGGCCGCGACCTTCAACCTGATGTACGCGTTCCCCTTGCTGCTGCTCAGTGACGGCACCGGTTGGTTGGCCTGGACGGGGTCAGTTTTCGGATGGGCGTTCGCGGGATGGGGTACAACCCTCTATTGGTGGGCAGGAATCCTTTACGTGGTTCAAGTCCGCCGTCTCGTGAAGGCGGACGCCACGGCCGATTGAGCCCGTCAGGCGCCGGATGACGCGGAGGAGATGCGGAATCACCGTCCGAGACGGGTGGGGTCGGCACGACCGTCATCTCTCTAGGAGGACTCTTCCGACATGAAGGCCGTCGTGATGGCCGGTGGCGAAGGTACGCGCCTTCGCCCCATGACCTCGAGCATGCCCAAACCGCTCCTGCCGGTGGCGAACCGGCCGATCATGGAGCACGTACTGCGGCTGCTCAAGCGGCATGGGCTCAGCGAGACCGTGGTCACCGTGCAGTTCCTGGCGTCACTCGTCAAGAACTACTTCGGAGATGGCGAAGAGCTCGGAATGGAGCTCACCTATGCCAACGAGGAGAAGCCACTCGGCACCGCCGGCAGTGTGAAGAACGCCGAGGAAGCCCTGAAGGACGACGCCTTCGTCGTGATTTCCGGCGATGCGCTCACCGACTTCGACCTCACCGACCTGATCCGCTTCCACAAGGAGAAGGGCGCACTGGTCACGGTGTGCCTGACCCGGGTGCCGAACCCGCTCGAATTCGGCATCACGATCGTGGACGAGGAGGGCAAGGTAGAGCGGTTCCTGGAGAAGCCGACCTGGGGCCAGGTCTTCTCCGACACCGTCAACACCGGCATCTACGTCATGGAGCCCGAGGTCTTCGACTACGTCGACCCGGACGTCTCCGTCGACTGGTCCGGCGACGTGTTCCCCCAGCTCATGAAGGAAGGCCGGCCGATCTACGGCTACGTGGCCGAGGGCTACTGGGAAGACGTCGGCACGCACGAGAGCTACGTCAAGGCCCAGGCCGACGTGCTCGAGGGCAAGGTCCAGATCGACATGGACGGCTTCGAGATCTCGCCCGGGGTGTGGATCGCCGAAGGCGCCGAGGTGAGCCCGGACGCGGTGCTGCGCGGGCCCCTGTACATCGGGGACTACGCCAAGATCGAAGCCGGGGTCGAGATCCGCGAGCACACGGTCATCGGGTCGAACGTCGTCGTCAAGAGCGGTGCCTTCCTGCACAAGGCCGTCGTCCACGACAACGTGTACATCGGACCCCACAGCAATCTCCGCGGCTGTGTCATCGGCAAGAACACCGACATCATGCGTGCCGCCCGGATCGAGGACGGCGCCGTCATCGGGGACGAGTGCCTCGTCGGCGAGGAATCGATCGTCCAGGGCAATGTGCGCGTCTACCCCTTCAAGACGATCGAGGCCGGCGCCTTCGTCAACACGTCGGTCATCTGGGAGTCGCGCGGACAGGCACACCTGTTCGGAGCGCGCGGGGTCTCCGGCATCCTCAACGTGGAGATCACCCCCGAACTGGTGGTGCGGCTCGCCGGCGCCTACGCGACGACCCTGAAGAAGGGAGCGACGGTCACCACCGCGCGTGACCACTCCCGAGGCGCGAGAGCGCTCAAACGGGCCGTGATCTCGGCGCTCCAGGCCAGCGCCATCAACGTGCGCGACCTGGAGAACGTACCGCTGCCCGTGGCACGGCAGCAGACCGCACGCGGCAGCGCCGGCGGGATCGTCCTGCGGACCTCGCCAGGAGTGCCCGACTCCGTCGACATCATGTTCCTCGACGAACGCGGGGCGGACCTCTCGCTCCAGCAGCAGCGCAAGCTCGACCGGGTGTACGCGCGCCAGGAGTACCGGCGGGCCTTCCCCGGCGAGATCGGTGACCTCCAGTTCCCGGGCAGTGTCTTCGACGCCTACACCGGTTCGCTGCTGCGGCGGGTCGACATCAGCGGGATCGCCGACGCCGGGCTCAAGGTCGTCGTGGACGCCTCCAACGGCAGTGCCGGGCTCGTCCTGCCCAGCCTCCTGGGCCGGCTCGGCGTGGACGCGCTGACGATCAATCCCGGGCTCGACGAGTCCAGGCCCACGGAGAGCGCCGAGTCCCGGCGGGCCGGACTGGTACGGCTCGGGGAGATCGTCGCCTCGGCGCGGGCAGCCTTCGGCGTGCGCTTCGACCCGGTCGGAGAGCGGATCTCCCTGGTGGACGAGCGCGGCCGGATCATCGAGGACGACCGGGCGCTGCTCGTCATGCTCGACCTGGTGGCCGCCGCCAAGCGCAGCGGCAAGGTCGCGCTGCCGGTGACCACCACGCGCATCGCCGAGCAGGTGGCCGCGTACCACGGCACGCAGGTGGAGTGGACGACGACCTCGCCCGACGACCTGACGCGGGTGGGCCGTGCGGAGAACACCATCTTCGGCGGCGACGGTCGCGGCGGGTTCATCGTGCCGGAGTTCAGCAGCGTCTTTGACGGGGCCGCGGCCTTCGTGCAGCTGCTCGGGCTGGTGGCACGTACGCAGCTCACCCTCAGCCAGATAGACGCCAGGATTCCGCGGGCGCACGTGCTCAAGCGGGACGTGCCGACCCCGTGGGCGGTGAAGGGGCTCGTGATGCGCCGGGTCGTGGAGGCCGCGGGCGACCGGCAGGTGGACACCACCGACGGGGTGCGGGTCGTGGAGGCCGACGGGCGCTGGGCGCTGGTCCTGCCGGATCCGGCCGAGGCGGTCACCCACCTGTGGGCCGAAGGCCCCGACGACGCCTCGGCGCAGGCGCTGCTCGACGAGTGGGCGGGCGTGGTGGACGGCGCCGGGCACTGAGTGCCGCGCGAAGACCCGGAGCCCGCGGGACGGGCGGGGAGGAATCCCCGCCCGTCCCGCAGGGCGGGCGCATTCGGTGTGTGCGCCGCCGACATGCGACGATGTGCGGCATGTCGCAGCCGCCCCACAACCGGAGTTCGGCGTCTCCTGCGTCCGCGCGCCCGGACGCCTCCATGTCGCTGCTGACGCACGTGATGGACCACAGTCTCGACGAGGGCTATGCGGAAGCCGCGGCCCGGCGTGAGGCGGAGGGCACGGCGGGGCTCCCGCGCACCCTCAAGGCCAAACTGGGGCTCGCCGCCGGACTCGTGCTCGCCGCCATGGTCGTCACGCTCGGTGCCGCCGAGGCGCGGATAGCGGCTCCGGTGCTGGCCAAGGAACGGCAGGAACTGATCGACCGCGTGGAGCGGGCCGATGGCCGCGCGCACGGTCTGGAGCGGGACATCGAGCGGCTGCGGGCGGACGTCGCGGACCGCCAGCGGGCCGCGCTCAAACAGCCCGGCAGCGGCCAGGGCGAGCTCGTCGCGCTGCTGTCCGGAGCCACGGAAGTGCGCGGTCCGGGGATCAAGCTGGTCGTGGACGACGCGAAGGGCGCCTCGTCGGGCGGCGGCGACGGACCGCGGGAGAGCGCAGGGTTTTCGGACACCGGGCGGGTCCGCGACCGCGACATGCAGAAGATCGTCAACGGGCTGTGGCAGTCCGGGGCGGAGGCCGTCTCCATCAACGGGCAGCGGCTGACGGCGCTGTCGGCGATCAGGGCCGCGGGTGACGCGATACTGGTCGACAACAGGCCGCTGGTGCCGCCGTACGAAGTGCTGGCGGTGGGGGACAAGAAGCGGCTCGGCACTGCTTTCCAGGACTCGGCGGACGGCCAGTACCTGCACGTGCTGCAGGAGAGCTACGGGATCCGCTACACCCTGTCCGCCGCGGACGAAGTGCGGTTGCCGGCCGCGTCGAGCCTGACCGTACGTACAGCTACAGCAGCAGAGCAGCAGAAGGGTGCATCGTGATCGCGGTACTGGGCCTCTTGGCCGGAGTGGTGGTCGGACTTCTGGTCCGGCCCGAAGTACCGGCCGTGGTGGAGCCTTATCTGCCGATCGCCGTGGTGGCGGCGCTGGACGCGGTGTTCGGTGGCCTGCGCGCGATGCTGGACGGCATCTTCGTGGACAAGGTCTTCGTGGTGTCGTTCCTGTCGAACGTGGTCGTGGCCGCGCTGATCGTCTTCCTCGGCGACAAGCTGGGGGTCGGCTCGCAGCTGTCCACGGGTGTGGTCGTGGTCCTCGGCATCCGCATCTTCTCCAATGCCGCGGCCATCCGCCGGCACGTGTTCCGGGCGTGAGGCCGATGAGTACGAATGACACTCCGCCCGAGGAACCGAACGTCCCGGAACAGCCTCTTGACAAGGGGACGGCGCCGCCGGTGACGGAGGTGCCCGAGCAAACGGGCCGGCAGCGGCTCGCGGCAGGGCTGTGGCCGCCGCGGGTGACCAGGGCCCAATTGATCGTCGCGCTGCTGCTGTTCGTCCTGGGGCTCGGGCTGGCCATCCAGGTGCGGTCGACCAGTGACTCCAGTGCGCTGCGCGGGGCCCGCCAGGAGGACCTCGTCCGGATCCTGGACGAGCTGGACGGGCGGACCAAGCGCCTGGAGGAGGAGAAGCAGCAGCTGGAAGATCAGCGCAAGGAGCTGGAGAGCAGTTCCAACCAGGCCGAGGAGGCCCGGAAGCAGACAGTGGAGAAGGAGCGTCAGCTCGGCATCCTGGCCGGTACGGTGGCGGCCCAGGGGCCCGGTATCACGCTGAAGATCACCGATCCCAAGGGCCTCGTGCGGTCCGACCAGTTGCTGGACACCCTTCAGGAGCTGCGGGCGGCGGGGGCCGAGGCGATCCAGATCAACGGGGTGCGCGTGGTGGCGGGCTCGTACTTCTCGGAGGAGAGCGGCGGGGTCGGGATCGACGGTACGAAGATCACACAGCCCTACGAGTTCAGGGTGATCGGAAAGCCGCAGGACCTGGAGCCCGCGCTCAACATCCCGGGCGGTGTCGTCCAGACGCTGGAAAAGGAACAGGCCACCGTCGTCGTCACACGACCGGCGAAGATCGTTGTGGATGCCTTGCGGGCTGCGAAGCAGCCTGACTACGCTCGGTCGTCATCGTGAGGATGCGGAGCGGAGAGTGGAGCGGCTCACGCGGGCGGACGCCTGCGGGGGGTCGGCGCACCGAAGTCGCGGTGCGTGGTGGAAACTGTCTGGTGGTTACGGACGTTGTGAGGATGTCCGGGTCGGCAGGTGTGTGCATTCGGAGTTCGTCCTGCCCCACGGGCGGGTCTGTTTCGGTCAAGGGGAATCGCCCGTGAAGTTGTTTGAGAAGCTGTTCGGCAAGAAGAACCGCGAGGAAAGCGGTCCGGCACGTCACCGTGCCGGGCACGGCGATGCGGAGGGGCAGGGCGACCGGCCGCTCTTCCGTGACGAGGTCGCGGGCGGGGGTGACATTCCGGGCGCGCACGGCGCGTCGTCCGTTGACCCCGCCGGTACCGGACGCATAGGTTTCGGTGAACCGTCAACCTCAAGTGCGGGTGGAGGGTTTGCCCCCGATCCGTATGCCACCAATGCCTCCGCGGGGCAGCCGCGGCGCGAGGAGCCGTCCATGTCGGCCGAGCAGGTTTGCAGCAGGTGCGGACACCGCAGCGATGCGGCCAGCCGGTTCTGCTCCAACTGCGGAGCGCCGCTGCGGGCGGGTCTGACGCCGGAGCGTGCCTCGGAGACCACGTCCACCATTTCGATCTCGGGCCTCGAGGCCTACGAGGCCGAGGTGTCGGGACAACAGCACGTGTCGTCCTCGCTGTCCCCCGAGGCCCAGGCCGCGGTGGAAGCGCTGCCGCCCGGTTCCGCCCTGCTCATCGTGCGGCGCGGTCCCAACTCCGGCAGCCGCTTCCTGCTGGACGGTGAGCTGACCACGGCGGGCCGGCACCCGCAGAGCGACATCTTCCTGGACGACGTCACCGTCTCCCGGCGCCATGTCGAATTCCGCAGGAGCCCGGAAGGCGGCTTCACCGTCGCCGACGTCGGCAGCCTCAACGGCACGTACGTGAACCGTGAACCGATCGACTCCGTGGCGCTGCACAACGGCGACGAGGTGCAGATCGGCAAGTACCGGATGGTCTTCTACGCGAGCCTGCGGGGCGTCTGACCTCTCCGACTCCGTACGGGGGCACCCCCATCAAGGGAAGGTTCCATGCTGCGTACCCCTACTGGTGGTGCCCCGAAGAACGGCATCGCCGGCGCCGCCGGATCGGCCGGGCGGCTGGTGAGCATCGGCACGGTGCTCACCACGCTGCGTGACGAGTTCCCCGACGTCACGATCTCGAAGATCCGTTTCCTGGAGGCGGAGGGGCTCGTCGAGCCCCGGCGCACTCCGTCCGGATACCGCAAGTTCAGCACCGAGGACGTCGAGCGCCTCGCGCACATCCTGCGTCTCCAGCGGGATCACTACCTGCCGCTGAAAGTCATCCGCGAGCAGCTCGACGCCCTGGCCCGCGGTGAGCAGATCCGCATCCCGGCGCCCACGCCGCACGGGGAGTCCGTCGATCCCGCGGGCCCCGCGGCCGTCTACGGGGAGGTGGGCCGCGAGCGGCCCACCGTGGCCCGGGTGGGCCGTGCCGAGCTGATCGAGGCCGCCGGAGTGGACGAGGCGCAGCTGGTCGAGTGGGAGTCCTACGGGCTGCTCGCCGAGGCGCCGGGCGGCGGATTCGACGCCGAGGCGGTCACGGTGGCCCGGCTGGTGGCGGACCTGGGGCGGTTCGGGCTGGAGCCGCGGCACCTGCGGGCGATGAAGGCCGCCGCGGACCGGGAGGCCGGCCTGGTGGAGCAGGTCGTGGCGCCCCTGCGGCGGCACCGCAACCCCCAGACCAGGGCGCATGCGGAAGCCACGATGAAGGAGCTCGCAGGGCTCTCCGTACGGCTCCACGAGGCCTTGGTACAGACCGCCCTCGGGGTCCGGCTGCCGTGAGAGAGGGGCCCCGACTACCCAAACCTGCCGGGCAGGTCCTAGGGTTGCTGTGTGAACGAGCTCGACGTTGTGGGTGTCCGGGTGGAAATGCCCTCCAACCAACCGATCGTGCTCCTGCGTGAAGTGGGAGGCGACCGGTACCTCCCCATCTGGATCGGTCCTGGGGAGGCGACCGCCATTGCCTTCGCGCAGCAGGGAATGGCGCCTGCCCGACCGCTGACGCACGACCTGTTCAAGGACGTGCTGGAGGCGATCGGCGAGGAGCTCACCGAGGTCCGGATCACGGATCTGCGGGAGGGCGTGTTCTACGCGGAGCTCGTCTTCGCCAGCGGGGTCGAGGTGAGCGCGCGGCCGTCCGACGCCATAGCGCTGGCCCTGCGCACCGGGACGCCGATCTACGGCAGTGACGGTGTGCTCGACGACGCCGGGATCGCGATTCCGGACGAGCAGGAGGACGAGGTGGAGAAGTTCCGCGAGTTCCTCGACCAGATCTCGCCCGAGGACTTCGGTACCGGCCCGCAGTGAGGCGCCGGCCGCGTCGGCCGCGTCGTCCACCGGGAACTGTCAGCCCATTCGAGTAGCCTTTCCCCGCAAAGGGATACGGGAAACCACTCTCAGGGTGATTATCACTCGGCGTGCCGAGTGTGGCGATCGTTGACGCACCCCGGGTGACTGCCTACCTTCAAGGTGGCAGGTCAAGGACGGAGGGTCGGCGTGAGGATCACGGGCGACGGTACGACCGGGGGCATCCCCGCACGGAGTGACGGTGGACCGTACCCGCTGCACGGCGGTGCGGTCGGTCCCGCGCGCCGTCAGCCGGAGTCGACGCCGGTCGGACCGGTGAGCGGCGACCCGGCGCCCGAGCAGATCGGCTACCGCGGGCCGACGGCCTGCGCCGCGGCCGGCATCACCTACCGGCAGCTCGACTACTGGGCGCGGACGGGGCTGGTGGAGCCGAGCGTGCGCCCCGCCTACGGTTCGGGGACGCAGCGGCTGTACAGCTTCCGCGACGTGGTGGTCCTCAAGATCGTCAAGCGCTTCCTGGACACCGGAGTGGCGCTGCAGAACATCCGTACGGCCGTGCAGCACTTGCGCGACCGGGGGTTCTCGGACCTCGAGCGGATGACCCTGATGAGCGACGGCGCCACCGTGTACGAGTGCACCTCGCCGGACCAGGTCGTGAGCCTGCTCCAGGGCGGCCAGGGCGTCTTCGGCATCGCCGTGGGCGTGGTGTGGCGCGACGTGGAGAGCGCCCTGTCGCAGCTGCACGGGGAGCGGGTGGACACCGGCGAGACGCTCGTCGGGCACAACCCCGCGGACGAACTGGCCGCCCGCCGCAACCGGGCCGGCTGAGCCGGGCCGGTCGAATGTCAGTCCCGTAGGGCAGCATCGGGCATGTGAGAGCCGCGCCGACCATCCTGCATCTGGACATGGACGCCTTCTACGCGTCCGTGGAGCAGGCGTCGAAGCCGAGCCTGCGGGGCAAGGCCGTCATCGTGGGCGGGCTCGGACCGCGCGGGGTCGTCGCCACCGCCTCGTACGAGGCCAGGCGGTTCGGGGTGCACTCGGCGATGCCGATGGCGCAGGCGCGGCGGCTCTGTCCGAACGGCGCCTACCTGATTCCGCGCTTCACGCTCTACCGGCAGGTCAGCGACGTGGTGATGGCCCTGCTGCGGGAGCTGTCGCCGCTGGTGGAGCCGCTCAGCCTGGACGAGGCCTTCGTGGACCTGGAGGCGGGCGGGGTCGCCTTCGACTCGCGCACCGCCCGGGCCACCGGGGAGCGGCTGCGGGCGGACATCAGGGCCGCGACGGGGCTCAGCGGGTCGGTGGGGCTGGCCGGGTCCAAGATGCTCGCCAAGGTGGCGTCCGAGGAGGCCAAGCCGGCGGGGCTGCTGCTGATCGAGCCGGGGACCGAGCGCGCGCTCCTCGCGCCGATGTCGGTGCGGACGCTGCCCGGGGTGGGTCCGGCCACCGGTGAGCACCTGCGCCGGGCCGGGATCACCACCGTGGGGGACCTGGCGGAGGCCGGGGAGGACGAGCTCGTGCGGATGCTCGGGCGCTCGCACGGGGTGGGGCTGTACCGGATGGCGCTGGGCATCGACGAGCGGCCGGTGGTCGCGGAGCGGGACGCGAAGTCGGTGTCGGTGGAGGACACCTTCGACGTGGACCTGCACGACCGGGTGCGGATCAGGACCGAGGTGCAGCGGCTGGCGGACCGGTGCGTGCAGCGGCTGCGCGGCTCCGGGCACTCGGGGCGCACGATCGTGCTGAAGGTGCGCAGGTACGACTTCTCGACGCTCACGCGCTCAGAGACCCTGCGGGGGCCCACGGACGACCCGGCGGTGGTGCGCGAGGCGGCGGCGCGGCTGCTGGAGGGCGTGGACACCACGGGCGGGGTGCGGCTGCTGGGCGTGGGGGTGACCGGGCTGGCGGACTACACGCAGGAGGACCTGTTCGCCCAGTCGCTCGCCGCCGAGCCGCAGGGGCAGGCGGGAGGGGTCGCTGGGGCGGAGGGGGCCGCCGAGCCCGGTGAGGCCGGCGGGGCCGCCACCGGGGGTCTGGAGGGTGTGGAGGGTGCGGAGCCTTCCGGAGGGCCCGGGGGCCCGCAGGCCGCTCCCGAGCGGCGCTGGGCGGCCGGGAGCGACGTACGGCACGCGGTGTACGGACCGGGGTGGGTGCAGGGGAGCGGGGTGGGGCGGGTGACCGTACGGTTCGAGCAGCCCGGATCGGAGGTCGGCCGGGTGCGGACCTTCCGGGTGGACGACCCCGAGCTGGAGCCGTCGGATCCGCTGCCGCTGGTGGGGGAGGAGCCGCCTGCCGGCCCCTAGCCCTCGTCGCCCGCCAGGTTGCCGAAGTCGCGGTGGAACTCGCTGGGCAGGGTCACGTCCAGGCCGTAGTGGTGGTAGAGCTGCAGCTCCTGTTCGGGGGAGAGGTGGCGGCCGACGCCGAAGTCGGGGGCGTCCTTGATCAGGGAGCGGTCGAAGGGCACCCGCAGGGTGTCGCCGACCATCTCGCTCGGCTCCAGGGGGACGAAGGCGTCCCGGCTGAACAGGCCGGTCCGGACCGCTGCCCATTCCGGAACGCCCGTGGCGTCGTCGAGGTAGACCTCGTCGATGGTGCCGATCTTGGTGCCGTTGCGGTCGAACGCCTTGCGGCCGATCAGGCTGCGCGGATCGATGTCGGTCTGCACGGTCCCTCCAAATGGTCGCAACTCCTCCGTAATGACTACAGAAGGGCATATTGGGAAAGCAGGCCACTCGGGGAGTGCCCAGATCCTCGCTGGTAGGCTGGGTGATGGCTGTCGACCCTGTGCGGGAGAGTCCTCCGAGTGAACGAGACGGAGGCGCCGAAGGAGCAAATCCTCCCCGGAATCTCTCAGGCATACGTACCGCACGGACGAGGCCACTCTGGAAAGCAGGGGCGGGTACCGGGCGCGCAGTGCCGGTTCCCCTCCTCACCGACGGTGAAAGCCGGTTCTCTCGAGCGACCCTCGGGCGGCCGGTGAAACTCTCAGGTTGAGATGACAGAGGGGGAGGCCGTCCGGGTGCCCGCGCCGTGGTGCCCCTCGCAGGTCATATGACCAGGAGGCCTCCGTAATGACCGCCAACCGCATTCCGCTCTCCCAGCTGGAGCGAGGCATCCCCTTCGAGCAGCGCCACATCGGCCCGGATGCCGAGGCGCAGGCGAAGATGCTCGCCCAGGTGGGCTACGGCTCCCTGGACGAACTGACCGCCGCCGCGGTCCCGGATGTCATCAAGACCGCCGAAGCGCTCAACCTGCCCGAGGCGCGGACCGAGGCCGAGGTGCTCGCCGAGCTGCGCTCGCTCGCCGACCGCAACCAGGTCCTCTCCTCGATGATCGGCCTCGGCTACTACGGCACCTTCACGCCGCCGGTGATCCTGCGCAACGTGATGGAGAACCCCGCCTGGTACACGGCCTACACGCCGTACCAGCCCGAGATCTCGCAGGGCCGCCTCGAGGCGCTGCTGAACTTCCAGACCGTCGTCGCCGACCTCACCGGGCTGCCGACCTCCGGTGCCTCGCTGCTCGACGAGGGCACCGCGGCCGCCGAGGCCATGTCGCTCGCCCGCCGCGTGGGCAAGGTCAAGGACGGCGTCTTCCTGATCGACGCGGACGCCCTGCCGCAGACCGTCGCCGTGATCGAGACCCGCGCCGAGCCGACCGGTGTCGAGGTCGTCGTCGCCGACCTGAGCGAGGGCATTCCGGCCGAGATCGCCGAGCGCGGTGTCTTCGGCGTGCTGCTCCAGTACCCCGGCGCCTCCGGTGCCGTGCGGGACATCAAGCCGCTGATCGACCAGGCGCACGAGCTCGGTGCCATCGTCACCGTCTCGGCCGACCTGCTCGCGCTGACCCTGCTGACCTCCCCGGGCGAGCTGGGCGCCGACATCGCCGTCGGCACCACGCAGCGCTTCGGCGTCCCGATGGGCTTCGGCGGCCCGCACGCCGGCTACATGGCCGTCCAGGCCAAGCACGCGCGCTCCCTGCCGGGCCGCCTCGTCGGCGTCTCCGTGGACGCGGACGGCAACAAGGCGTACCGCCTGGCGCTGCAGACCCGCGAGCAGCACATCCGCCGTGAGAAGGCCACCAGCAACATCTGCACCGCGCAGGTGCTGCTCGCCGTCATGGCCGCCATGTACGCCGTCTACCACGGTCCGGACGGCCTGCGGACGATCGCCCGCCGCACCCACCGCTACGCCGCCCTGCTCGCCGCGGGCCTGCGGGCCGGCGGGGTCGAGATCGTGCACGGCGCGTACTTCGACACGATCACGGCCCGGGTCCCGGGCCGCGCGGCCGAGGTCGTCGCCGCCGCCCGCGAGGGCGGGGTCAACCTGTACCGGGTCGACGCCGACCACGTCTCCGTCGCCTGCGACGAGACCACGCTGCGCGCGGACGTCGAGGCCGTCTGGGCCGCGTTCGGCGTCAGCGCGGACATCGAGGCGCTGGACGAGACCACGGCGGACACCCTGCCCGAGGGCCTGCTGCGCTCGGACGACTACCTGACCCACCCGGTCTTCCACCAGCACCGCTCCGAGACCGCGATGCTGCGCTACCTGCGCAAGCTCTCGGACAAGGACTACGCGCTGGACCGCGGCATGATCCCGCTGGGCTCCTGCACCATGAAGCTCAACGCGACCACCGAGATGGAGCCGGTGACCTGGCCCGAGTTCGGCCAGCTGCACCCGTTCGCCCCGGTGGAGCAGGCCGAGGGGTACCTCACGCTCATCAACGAGCTGGAGGAACGTCTCTGCGAGGTCACCGGCTACGACAAGGTCTCCATCCAGCCGAACGCCGGCTCGCAGGGTGAGCTCGCCGGTCTGCTGGCCGTCCGCGCCTACCACCGCGCGAACGGCGACGAGCAGCGCACCGTCTGCCTCATCCCGTCCTCCGCGCACGGCACCAACGCCGCCAGCGCCGTGATGGCCGGCATGAAGGTCGTCGTCGTCAAGACCGCCGACGACGGCGAGGTGGACGCGGACGACCTGCGCGCCAAGATCGAGCAGTACCGCGACGAGCTCGCCGTGCTGATGATCACCTACCCCTCGACGCACGGTGTGTTCGAGGAGCACGTCGCCGACATCTGCGCCCAGGTACACGAGGCCGGCGGCCAGGTCTACGTGGACGGTGCCAACCTCAACGCCCTGGTGGGCCTGGCCAAGCCGGGTCACTTCGGCGGCGACGTCTCGCACCTGAACCTGCACAAGACCTTCTGCATCCCGCACGGCGGCGGCGGCCCGGGCGTCGGCCCGGTCGGTGTCCGGGCGCACCTGGCCCCGTACCTGCCGAACCACCCGCTCCAGCCGACCGCCGGTCCCGAGACGGGCGTGGGCCCGATCTCGGCGGCTCCGTGGGGTTCGGCGGGGATCCTGCCGATCTCCTGGTCGTACGTGCGCCTCATGGGCGGCGAGGGCCTCAAGCGCGCCACTCAGGTGGCGGTGCTCGGCGCCAACTACATCGCCAAGCGCCTGGAGCCGCACTACCCGGTGCTCTACACCGGCCCGGGCAACCTGGTCGCGCACGAGTGCATCATCGACCTGCGTCCGCTGTCGAAGGCGACGGGCGTGAGCGTGGACGACATCGCCAAGCGCCTGATCGACTACGGCTTCCACGCGCCGACCATGTCCTTCCCGGTCGCCGGCACGCTGATGATCGAGCCGACGGAGTCCGAGGACCTCGCCGAGATCGACCGGTTCTGCGACGCGATGATCGCGATCCGCGGCGAGATCGAGCGGGTCGCGGCCGGCGAGTGGCCGGCGGACGACAACCCGCTGGCCAACTCCCCGCACACCGCGGCGGCGCTGGGCGGCGAGTGGAACCACCCGTACACCCGTGACGAGGCCGTCTTCCCGGGCGGGGTCACGGCCGCGGAGAAGTACTGGCCGCCGGTGCGCCGCATCGACGGCGCGTTCGGCGACCGGAACCTGGTGTGCTCCTGCCCGCCGCTGGACGAGTACGACAACTGAGCTCGCGCATGAGCAAGGGGCCGGTCCGGGAGTTCTCCCGGGCCGGCCCCTTCGTCGTCGGCGCGTCGGCTGCCGCGTCGGCTAGGCGGCCCTCATCACGTGGGCCGCGGCGAGCGGGCGGTGCGGGGCGATGATCTGGCCGTCCGGCAGCAGCTCACCGGTGTCCTCGAAGAGCAGGACGCCGTTGCACAGCAGGCTCCAGCCCTGTTCCGGGTGGTTGGCCACCGGGAGCGCGGCCTCCCGGTCGGCGGATTCGGCTGACGGGCAGGCTGGCTGGTGCTGGCACATGGATGCGTTCTTTCGCTGCGGTGTGGTCTGCGTGCTACGGCTCGATGCGTCGTTCATGGCCGTCCCCCTGGGTCATCCCCGCACCCGCGGGGAGCGTGTCCTCAGTCTTCCCCCACGACAGCCGCTTCGCAGGTATTTCCCGGCAGCTGTCCTCATAGATTGATGACGCATCACTCGTGCGGGCGGTTCAGGCCAACTCCCCTGTCATTTTGGATGGTTCGGACGTGGCCCGAGCGGACTAGGCCGAATGGGTCAATCGGGTCAAGGGCGGGTTCAGGCCGCCGGCGCGGCCACCGAGGGCGGGGCCGGCGGCGCCGCGGGGGTCAGCCGGTGGGTCATGACGGGCAGCAGCTCGGAGACCGGATGCGGGCGGAACGCGGCGATGCCGGGCGGGGCCGGGGCGAGCGGGACCAGCAGGTCCTCCGCCGCGGGCAGGCCGGCGGAGGCGTCGGCGCCCACCGCGCCGTGCAGCCACAGGGTCAGCATGTACAGCTCGGGTACGGACAGCAGCCGCGGCTGGTACGCCGTGCCGAGCGACTCGGCCTGGCGCAGGGCCCGTTCGGTGGCCGCCACGTAGGGTCCCTCGAAGAAGTGGGAGAACACCCAGCCGTCCGGGGTGAGCCGGGTGTCGGCGGCCGCGACGTAGCGGTCCCCGCTGCGGATGAGGAAGCGCCAGCCGGTGAGGCGGGTACGGGGCGGCCTGCCGCCGGACGCCCGGTCCGAGAGGTTCAACCGGTCGAGGACGTGGACCGGAAGGGGGAGTTCGGCGGTCACCGGCCCCTGGAGGGCGCGCAGGGCGGGAGTGTGTGCCTCGTGGACGGCGGTGGGGGAGCCGAGAGCCGCGAGGACGCTGCGCAGGGCGGGCGCGGGGGCCGGGGGGACATGCAGCGGCATGGTGGGTCGCCTCTCACTTGGGAGACCTGTGGAACGGGGGCAGGTGCGGACGGCGCTGTCGCATTCTGGGGCCAGAGGGGGGCTGAGGGGCAATGGCCGCGCGCCAACTCTCTGCCTCGTTTGCGGAGTTTATACGACATGTGTTCACGCAGTGTTTCGGCTAGCTGTCCCGCCTATTGCCGACAAGGCGCTTACCGGTCCCGCTGACATGGCATTCATGCCGGATGGGCGTGAACATTCCGCCCTGACCTCGGAGGTTACCGGAAAGGCGCTCGGCTGGAAAGCATCGGTTATCCGGAACGGGCAAAGTCGACGCGGAATGTGCACGAGCCGCCTTGCCAGGTGAATGTGCCAAAACGCCTGTCGGCCAAACCGGCGTGCGCTCCTCGCCACGCACGCCCCCTCCGCGTTATGGATCGCGCTGCCGGGGCATCATCGACCGTACATGCGCGCCTGGGCGCACCGGGCCAGGCCCGCTCGAGGGAGGGACGCTTCGATGGGGGAGAAGGTCGTGGCAGGCGGATTCGACCTGTCCGATCGGCAGCGGTACCGAAGGAAGCTGCACGAGTGCCTGGAGGGACTGGAGCGACTTCTGGCGGAGAAGAGGTTCGATCGCCCCAAGAACATGATGGGACTGGAGATCGAGCTGAATCTCGCGGGCGCCGACGGCTTGCCGAGAATGGTGAATGCCCAGGTGCTGGAGCGGATTGCGAGCCCTGATTTCCAGACCGAACTCGGAATGTTCAACCTGGAGGTGAACGTCCTTCCGCACCGTCTCGGCGGCCGGGTATTCGATCAGCTCGCGGAGGAACTCAGCGCGGGTCTGGGATATGCCCACCGGCAGGCCGCGGAGATCGAGGCCGGGGTGGTGATGATCGGTATTCTCCCGACGATCACCCGCGAGGACCTGGTCACGGCCAACCTCTCGGCGGTCGACCGCTACTCGCTGCTGAACGAGCAGATCCTGATGATGCGCGGAGAGGACTTCACCCTCGACATCGACGGCGTCGAGCGGCTGGTGTGGAACACCGGGTCGATCGTCCCGGAGGCCGCCTGCACCTCCGTACAGCTGCACCTCCAGGTGACCCCGGCGCGGTTCGCGGACGTGTGGAACGCGGCTCAGGCGGTGGTCGCCGCACAGATAGCCGTGGGCGCGAACTCGCCGTTCCTGTTCGGGCGCGAGCTGTGGCGGGAGTCCCGCCCGCCGCTGTTCACCCAGGCCACCGACACCCGGCCGCCCGAGCTCCAGGCGCAAGGCGTGCGGCCGCGCACCTGGTTCGGCGAGCGCTGGGTGGACTCGGCGTACGAGCTGTTCGCGGAGAACGTCCGCTACTTCCCCGCCCTGCTGCCCATCTGCGACGAGGAGGAGCCGCTGCGGGTGCTCGCCGAGGGCGGGGTGCCCGGGCTCCAGGAGCTGGTCCTGCACAACGGCACCGTCTACCGGTGGAACCGGCCCGTGTACGGGGTCGCCGACGGGGTGCCGCACCTGAGGGTCGAGAACCGGGTGCTGCCGGCCGGGCCCACGGTCGCCGACGTCGTCGCCAACGCCGCCTTCTACTACGGGCTGGTGCGCACCCTCGCCGACGAGCCGCGCCCGGTGTGGACCCGGCTGCCCTTCGCCGAGGCGGAGGCCAACTTCGACGCGGCCTGCCGGTACGGGATCGACGCGCGGCTGCGCTGGCCGCGCCGGGGCCGGGCCGGGGGGCTGGCCAGCGTGCCCGCCGTCCGGCTGGTCCTGGACGAGCTGCTGCCGATGGCCGCGGCCGGCCTGGACGCCTGGGGCATCGAGCCCGCGGACCGGGACCGCTACCTCGGCATCATCGAGGAGCGCTGCCGACGGCGGGTGAACGGGGCGACCTGGCAGGTGGACACCTACCACCGGGCGCTCGCCTCCGGGCTCGACCGCAACGCGGCACTGGCGGCGACCACGCGGCGCTACAGCGAGCTGATGCACAAGGGCGACCCCGTGCACACCTGGCCCGTCGGATGGGAGGACGCGGAAGCGCCCGCCGGACGCTGAGCCCCCCCGTGCCGCCCGGCCCGCCCGCCGAGGAGGCAGTATGGGGTGGTCGCAACGGAATGGCAGGACGGGAGTCGGGCGTGCGGGCGGAGCCGGAGCCGGTGGTCGTGGAGCTGGACACGGACGGGCCGCGGCGTCTCCTGCGCACCGAGACCCTGCTCGTCCTGGCGCTGTCGCTGGGGGCGAGCGGGGTCTCGGCGCTCATCAGCTTCATCGGCTCGCTCACCAAGCCGGGCGGGCTCAAGGACCAGGCCGCCACGCTCAACGGCTCGTACGCTCCCGGCCGGCCCTGGCTGGACCTGGCCTGGCAGCTGTTCGGCATCGCGACCGCACTGGTCCCCGTCCTGCTGGTGGCGCACCTGTTGACCCGTGAGGGCGCGCCGGGGCTGCGGGTGCTGGGCTTCGACCGCACCCGGCCGGTGGGGGACCTGGGGCGGGGCGCGCTCGTCGCGGCCGGGATCGGCAGCGCCGGGCTGCTCTTCTACCTGGGGGCGCGGGCGGGCGGGTTCAACCTCACGGTGGTGCCGGAGGCCCTGCCCGACGTGTGGTGGAAGTTCCCCGTACTGATCCTCTCCGCGGTGCAGAACTCCGTGGTGGAGGAGGTCATCGTGCTGGCCTACCTCCTGCGGCGGCTGGACGGGCTCGGCTGGTCGCCGATGGCCGCGCTGCTGGCCAGCTCGCTGCTGCGCGGCTCCTACCACCTCTACCAGGGCATCGGCGGCTTCATCGGCAACGTGGTGATGGGCGCCGTCTTCGTCCTGGCCTACCGGCGCTGGGGCCGGGTGGGCCCCTTGATCGTCGCGCACGCTCTGCTCGACATCGTGGCCTTCGGCGGGTACGCGCTGCTCGCGGGCAAGGTGGGCTGGCTGCCGACGCCGTAGCCGGCCGGCCCGGTCAGGGGGCGGTGAGCAGTTCCCCGTCCAGGACCGTGACCGCGTGGCCGGTCAGCAGGGTGCGATCGCCCTCCAGCTTCACCCGTACGAGACCCCGGCGGGCGCCGCCCTGGAGGCCGGTCAGCTCGTTGCGGCCCAGGCGCTCGGCCCAGAAGGGGGCGAGCGCGGTGTGGGCGCTGCCGGTGACCGGGTCCTCGTCGACCCCGAAGGCCGGGAAGAAGCCGCGGGAGACGAAGTCGTACCCGCGGGAGGGGTCCTCGGCGGGCGCGGTGACGATCACCCCGCGCTTGGCGAAGGCACTCAGCGCGGCGTGGTCCGGCTGCAGTTCGCTGACCGTCTTCTCGTCGGCGAGCTCGATCAGCAGGTCCCCGATGTGGGCCGCGGTGTCGTGCACGGACAGGATCGGGGCGCCGCCGAGGGCGTGCTCCACGGCCGCGGGAGCCGCGGCCGGGGTGAGCGAGGACGTCGGGAAGTCCATGGTGATGGCCCCGTCGGCGGCGGTTTCGGCCGTGAGGATGCCGCAGCGGGCGGTGAAGCGGACCAGTCCGTCGGCCAGGCCGCTCGTGGCGAGCACGTGCGCCGTGGCGAGGGTCGCGTGCCCGCACATGTCGACCTCGGCGGCGGGGGTGAACCAGCGCAGCGCCCAGTCGGCGACCGAGCTGGGCGGCAGGGGGTGGGCGAAGGCGGTCTCGGAGAGGTTCACCTCGGAGGCGACCTGCTGGAGCCAGGCGTCCGGCGGGAACGCGGTGTCGAGGAGCAGGACCCCGGCGGGATTGCCGTGGAAGGGGCGGTCGGTGAAGGCGTCGACGATTCGGATGCGCATGGACCGACCGTAGGGCGGCTCCTCGATCACCGCCAAAGGCCAATCCGAGGTGACTGGACTGGCGCGCGACGGTTCGCTGAAGAAGTTGCCGATATATCGTTGACGCATCGTGATGGATCACCGACAGTGGAGATATCGGACAACCGATACGACGCGCAGACGGGTACGACGCGAGACGGCGCGACACGACACGGCGCGACACGACACGGCGAAGGGAGTGCAGTCATGCGTTCGCACGGACAGCACGGACAGCACGGGCGTGACCACGGATTCGAGCACGGTCGGGGCCACGGCCACTGCGGCCCCGACCGCCGGGAGGAGTTCATGGGGCGGCGCGCCGCCTTCGGACCGTTCGGGCCGCCCTTCCGCGGCGGGCCCTTCGGCGGACGCGGGGGGCAGCGGGGCCGGGCCCGGCGCGGTGACGTGCGCGCCTCGATCCTGGCGCTGCTCGCCGACCGGCCCATGCACGGCTACGAGATGATCCAGGAGATCGGCGAGCGCAGCGGGGGCTGGAAGCCCAGCCCCGGCTCGGTCTACCCGACCCTGCAGCTGCTCGAGGACGAGGGGCTCATCACCAGCGAGAGCGAGGGCGGCAAGAAGCTGTTCACCCTCACCGAGGCCGGCCGCACCGAGGCCGAGTCGGGTCCGGACGCCCCTTGGGAGGACGCCGGGCGCGGCATGGACTTCGAGGCGATGCACCAGATCAGGGCGGCCTGTGGCGGACTGGTGGACGCGTTCGGGCAGGTCTTCAAGACCGGCTCGCCCGAGCAGCGGGAAAAGGCGCTCGGCGTGATCAACGACGCCCGTAAGAAGCTCTACCTGATCCTGGCCGACGAGCACTGAGCCGGGCGGGCGCTGAGCCGCCCCCCCCGCGCAATGACGGCGCGCCCCGCGGCTGACTCGCGGGGCGCGCCGTCGTTGTGTGTGGGGGGGCGGGTGGCCGGGGGGGGGGCTCAGGCGACCACGCCGGCCAGCTTCCGCAGCGATTCGTTCAGGGCGGCGGTGGCCGAGTCCTTGAGCTTGCCCGCCATCAGGGAGACGGCCGCTCCGGTGAACTCGCCGTCGATGCGGACCGTCGTGGCCCCGCCGTCGGGGACCAGGGTGTACCGGGTCAGGACGGCCACACCCATCGGGCCCTTGCCGGTGATGGCGAAGACGCGCTCGTGCTCCAGTTCGGAGACGGTCCAGACGACCTCGGCCGGGAAGCCCATCATCTTCATGTTCTCGGCGAAGGTGGCGCCGACCGCGAGGGTCTCCGGGCCGCCCTTCGGGAAATTGGTGTGGGTCATGCTCCACTGGCCGTACGCGTCCCAGTCCGTCAGCTGGGCCCAGAGCTTCGCGGCGGACGCCTCGATGCGTGATTCCGCGGTGACTTCGGCCATGCGGCCACCCCTTCTCGTCGGGTACGTGCGGCGGAACGTAGCCCCGGCGGGCGGAACATTCAATACTGACGACCTGTCAGATATTGGAGGGGTGTACAGGTCGAGGTCTCGTCTGCATCTCAACAGGTGTCATCCCCGTGAGGCTCCTGACCGGCCCTGCCATGATGGCCCGATGCAAGCGTCAGGGAAGTACGCCGGACTGGGCCTCGCCCTCGTCTCGGCGGTTGCGTTCGGTGGTTCCGGAGTAGCGGCGAAGCCGCTGATCGAGGCAGGTCTGGACCCCCTCCACATGGTCTGGCTGAGGGTGGCCGGGGCAGCGCTCGTGCTGTCCCCGCTGGCCTGGCGCCACCGTGCCCTCGTCCTGCGCAGGCCCGCACTGCTCGCGGGCTTCGGCCTGGTCGCCGTCGCCGGTGTCCAGGCCTTCTACTTCGCCTCGCTGTCCCGCATCCCCGTCGGCGTGGCCCTGCTGCTGGAATACCTCGGCCCGGCGCTGCTGCTCGGCTACATCCGCTTCGTACAGCGCAAGCCCGTGACGCGGGGCGCCGCCGCCGGGGCGGCCGTGGCCGTCGTCGGGCTGGCCTGCGTGGTCGAGATCTGGGCCGGACTGCGCCTCGACGCGCTCGGCGTCCTGTTCGGCCTCTGCGCGGCCCTGTGCCAGGCCTTCTACTTCGTCTTCGCCGACCAGGGCGCGGACCGGGAGGACGCCCCCGACCCGCTCGGGGTGATCGCGTACGGCATGCTCGTCGGCGCCCTCGTGATGACGGTGATCGCCCGCCCGTGGGAGATGGACTGGCAGGTGCTGGCCGGTGAGGCCGCCCTGGGCGACACGATGCTCCCCGCGCCGGTGCTGCTGGCCTGGGTGGTGCTGATCGCGACCGTCTTCGCGTACCTGACCGGCGTGGTCTCCGTACGCAGGCTGTCGCCGCAGGTCGCGGGCGTGGTGGCCTTCCTCGAGGCGGTCGTCGCCACCGTCCTGGCCTGGATCCTGCTCGGCGAGCACCTCTCCACCTGGCAGATCGTCGGCGGTGGGCTGGTGCTGGGCGGTGCGTTCATCGCGCAGTCCTCGCGGCCCGCCCCGGCCGCCGCAGCTCCGGTCGGGGCCGGTCCGGCCGTGGTGGACCGCGAGACGACGAGCGCGTAATGCCGTGAACCTGCACTAGGGTGGCGCCCATGCCCATGACCGTGCTTCCGCCTCCCGCCGCCTAGCGCGGGCGGCACCTCCTCGCATGAGTACCCCGGCCCGGGGAGTTCCCGGGCCGGTGAGCGCTGCCCGCGAAGCGATGACCTGCTGTCCTCATCCTTCACGCATGCGCGGAGAACCACGTGTCGAACCATTCGCCCGTTGCCGGGCGCAGTCTGCTGTACCTCGTCGTCGCCGGAGCCGCCTGGGGCACCGCCGGGGCGGCCGCATCGCTCCTCTTCCTCGCCTCCGACCTCGGTCCGCTCGCCCTGTCGTTCTGGCGGTGCGCGGGCGGGCTCGTGGTGCTCCTGGGGGTGCTAGCCGTACGCCGGCCGCGTCCCGGGCGGGCGCGGGTCAGGCCGTCGGCCGGCTCGCTGATCGTGACCGGCCTGCTGTTCACCCTGTTCCAGGCCGCCTACTTCGCCGCCGTGCGCGAGACCGGGCTCGCCGTCGGCACCGTCGTCACGCTCGGGGCCGGTCCCGTGCTGATCGCGCTCGGGGCGCGGTACTGGATGGGCGAGCGGCTCGGCAAGGGCGGCGCGGCCGCCGTCGCCGGGGCGCTGGCCGGGCTCGGCGTCCTGGTGCTGGGCAGCGGGGGCGGCGAGGTGCGCCCGCTCGGCGTCGGCTGGGCACTGCTCTCGGCCGCCGGGTACGCGGGGATGACGCTGCGGGCCCGCCGGCTCGGGCGGCGGGGCGCGGGCGGCGACCCGCTGGTGACCACCGCCTGGTCGGTCGCGGTGGGCACGGTGTGCCTGCTGCCGCTCGCCGCCGCGGAAGGGCTGCTGCCGCACACCGCCGAACTGGGGCGGGTGCTGTGGCTGCTGGTGTACGTCGCCACCGTGCCGACGGCCCTGGCGTACGCGCTCTACTTCACCGGGGCCGCAGCGGTGCGGGCCGCCACCGTGTCCGTGATCATGCTGATCGAGCCGGTGAGCGCGGCCGTGATCGCCGTACTGCTGCTGGGGGAGCGGCTGACCGGCGCCACCGTGCTGGGCACCGCACTGCTGCTCGCGGCCGTGGGCGCGCTGATCGCGGCGGAGGTGCGGCGGCCTGCGGACAGGCCGGTGGACAGGCCGGTGGACGGGCCGGTGGACGGGCCGGGGGTGCGGCCCGTCCATGCCCCCGAAGCGTCGCGTCAGAGCGCCGCGAGGTAGTCCGGGATGGCGGTCCCGGGGGCCAGGCCGGCCGCCGGGACCGGCGCCCCGTAGGCCGGAGCGACCGGGACCACGCCCGCCCAGTAGGGCAGCCCCAGGTCCTCGGGGTCGTCGTTCGGTCCGCCGGTACGGAGCTTCGCGGAGACCTCGGTCAGGTCCAGGCGGATCACCGCGGTGGCGGCGAGCTCCTTCGCGTTGGCCGGCCGGGAGTCGGCGGAGCGGCCCGGCACCACGTGGTCGACGAGGGCGTCCAGGGCCATCCGGCGCTCCTCCTCGTCCGTGACCTGGTAGGCCGTGCCGTGCACGACCACCGAACGGTAGTTGAGCGAGTGGTGGAAGGCCGACCGGGCCAGCACCAGCCCGTCGACGTGCGTCACGGTCACGCAGACCGGCAGGCCCGGGTCGGCCTTGCCGGCCGCGAGCAGCGGGCGCGAACCGGTGGAGCCGTGGATGTAGAGCGACTCGCCGACCCGGCCGAAGAGCGTCGGCAGCACCACGGGCGCGCCGTCGCGGACGAAGCCGAGGTGGCAGATGTAGGCCTGGTCGAGTATCGAGTGCACCGTCTCGCGGTCGTAGCGCGCCCGGTCGCGGGAGCGGGTCGGCACCGTGCGGTCGGTGGGCTCGTACGCGTCGGGCGAGGTGGCCGGCTCGGACGAAGCGGGCGCTTCCGTGGCGGGCGTGGCGGCGGTCATGATGCGAACTCCGTTGTACTAGTGCATAATGTTGTTTGTGCTAGGAGAGTATCGGATCCTCGGGCGGCGTGCATCGGATATCGCGGCCAGTGTCGAAGCGGGCGTGGGAGCGGGCGCGCTCGCGCCGGGAACGCTGCTGCCCCCGATGAGGGAGCTGGCGGCAGAGCTGGGGGTGAACCCCAACACCGTGGCGGCCGCGTACCGGACGCTGCGCGAGCGCGGGGTCATCGAGACCGACGGGCGGCGCGGCAGCCGGGTGCGCGCCCGCCCGTCGAGCGCGCCGCGGGACGCGCTGCGGATGGCGGTGCCGGCGGGCGTGCGGGACATCACGGACGGCAATCCGGACGTGTCGCTGCTCCCGGCGCTGGACGGGGCCCTCGCGGCGGCCGCGCGGCGGTACGCGCAGGCGCCGCCCCTCTACGGGCAGGACCCGGTCGACCCGGAACTGGCCCGGCTGGCCCGCGCCGACCTCGACGCGGACGGGGTGCCGGCCGGGCCGGTCGCGCTGACCTCCGGTGCGCTCGACGGGATCGAACGGGTCCTGGCCGCGCACCTGCGCCCCGGGGACGGCGTCGCGGTCGAGGACCCGGGCTGGGGGAGCGTGCTGGACCTCGTCCCGGCGCTCGGGCTGCGGGTGGTGCCGGTGGCGATCGACGACGAGGGGCCGCGGACCGACGCGGTGGCGCGGGCCCTGGAGGCCGGGGCGCGGGCGCTGGTCGTGACCTCGCGGGCGCAGAACCCCACCGGGGCCGCGGTGAGCGCGGAGCGCGCCGCGGAACTGCGGGCCCTGCTGGCGGGCCACCCGGGAGTGCTCGTGATCGACGACGACCACGGGCACGCGATCGTCGACCTGCCGGTGCATCCGCTGGGCGGGGTCACCCGGCACTGGGCGCTGGTCCGTTCGGCGGCGAAGGCGTACGGGCCGGACCTGCGGCTGGCGGTGCTGACGGGGGACGCGGTGACGCTCGACCGGGTACGGGGGCGGCAGCGGCTCGGTCCCGGGTGGGTGAGCCGGCTGCTGCAGTACGCGGTGATCGAGCTGTGGACCTCCGGCGCGGTGGACCGGGCGGCGGTGGCCCGCTCGTACGGGCAGCGGCGGGACGCGCTGGTCGCGGCGCTGCGCGAGCGGGGGGTGCGGGCGCACGGGCGGAGCGGGATGAACGTGTGGGTGCCGGTGGCCGATGAGACGGGGGTGGTGACGCGCCTGCTGGCCACGGGCTGGGCGGTCACCGCCGGGGCCCGGTTCCGGGTCGAGTCGGGACCGGGCGTGCGGCTGACGGTGTCACGGCTGGCGGTCGAGGAGATCCCCGGCCTGGCCGACGCCGTGGCCGCCGCGGTCCGGCCGGGGGCTTCGGGGGTCCGGTACGTCTGACAGCGGTCCGGCCCCTTCGTCGGCGCGTCAGGCCAGTTCCAGCAGCCCGCCCAGGACGAAGACGCATCCGCCCAGAGCGATCACCGTGCCGAGGAGGCGGTAGAGGCGGGCTGACAGGCGACGCTGCACCGGGCCGAGGTCGCCCCTGGCGTGCATGCGCAGCTCGGCGTTCCTGTCGGCCCAGCGCTCCAGCGAATCGGCCGAACTCCGCACGTTCAGTGCGATCCAGCCGCCGGTGACGGTGCAGGCCAGGCCCAGGGTCAGTAGGACGATGGCGGTGCTCATGTGGTTCCCCCCGGGACGTGTGGTGATCGCCCGGACCGTAGCAGTCGCTAGGCGGGCTTCCGCGCCCCGGGGCGGGTTTGGGTGAGGGCGGCGCCGGCCAGGACGACGGCGGCGCCGACCGGGGTGTTCCAGTGGAGCTGTTCGCCGAGGACCAGGACGCCCGCCGTGGTGGCGATGACCGGGATGAAGTACGTGACCATCTGGGCCGTGGTCGGGCCGATTTCGGAGACCAGGCCGTACTGCATCTGGAGCGCCAGGCCCGTGCCGAGGGCGCCCAGGGCGATCACCGACAGGGTCGGCCAGATCGGGAACGACGTCGGGGCCGAGGTGAACAGGGCGCTGACCAGGGCGAGCTGGAGCGTGGAGAGCATCAGCTGGCCGCCGGTCAGGGCCACCGGGGAGCCCGGCGTCCCGGCCAGCGTGCGGCGTACGTAGATCCAGCCGATGGGGTAGCAGAGCGAGGCCAGCAGCGCGAACGCGGTGCCCTTGGCGTCCACCCCGGAAAAGCCCTGCCAGGCGCCGAGGACGGTGAGCACGCCCAGGAAGCCCAGGCCCAGCCCCGCGACGCGGCGCCGCGTCGGGCGGTCCTCCGACAGCGCGACCAGGGACAGCGCCATCCCCCACAGCGGGGAGGTGGCGTTGCAGATGCCGGCCAGGCCGGAGGGGATGCTCAGCTCCGCGTAGGCGAACAGCGAGAACGGCGCGGTGTTGAGCAGCAGCGCCGCCACGCCGAGGTGACCCCAGGTGCGCAGCCCCCGCGGCAGCGGCTCGCGCCGGACCAGAAGGACGGCGGCGAGGGCGAGCGCCCCGAACAGGACCCGGCCCAGCGCCACCTGGAAGGGCGCGTACGCCTCCGTCCCCACCTTGATCAGCAGGAAGCTGAAGCCCCAGACCACCGAGAGGATCGCGAAGCGGACGCGCCAGTCCGCCAGGCCCCTCCGCCGGGTCGCCGGGGTGGCGGGGAGGGAGGCCGTGGAGAGGGACGGCCGAGAGGTGGTGGGTGCGCTCATGGCTCCGACTGTGCTCGCATCAACGTCGTAGGACAAGCGAGAGTTTCTCGGAAGCACGGCGTAGCATTGCTTACATGTTGAACCTGGAGCGCCTGCGCACCCTCGACGCCCTCGCCCGGCACGGCTCGGTCAGCGGCGCGGCCCACGGACTCCACGTCACCACCTCCGCGGTCTCCCAGCAGATGGCCAAGCTCGAACGCGAGGTCGGCCAGCCCCTGCTCGCCAAGAACGGGCGCGGGGTCCGGCTCACCGACGCCGGCCGGCTGCTCGCCGGCCACGCGGCCCGGATCATCTCCCAGGTGGAGCTCGCCCAGGCCGACGTGGAGGCCCAGCGCGGCTGCGCGGTCGGCGAGCTGCGCATCGGCGCCTTCCCGACGGCCATGCGCGGCCTGCTGCCCCAGGCCCTGTCCGCCCTGCGCGACGGCCACCCCGACCTGCGGGTGCTGGTGCGCGAGCAGGAGCCCGAAGAGAGCATGGCCGCCGTCGTGCGCGGGGACCTCGACCTGGCGCTGGCCATCGACTGGCACAACAAGCGGATGCCGGTGCCCCCCGAACTCACCCGCGCGCACCTGCTGGACGACACCGTCGACATCGCGGTCCCGGCCGGGCACCGGCTGGCCGGCCGTACGGAGATCTCCCTCGCCGAGTTCGCCGACGACGACTGGATCTCCTGGAACGAGGGCCAGTTCTGCCACGAATGGCTGGTCTCCACCCTCCGCGGCACCGGAATCGAGCCGCGCATCGCCCACGTCGCCGAGGAGCACCACACCCAGCTGGCCTTCGTGGAGGCCGGACTCGGCGTGTGCGTCGCGCCGAAGCTGGGCCGCGGCCCCGTGCCGGCCGGGGTGCGGCTGCTGCCGGTCTGCGACTCCGTACGGCGGCACGTGTACGCCGTCTGGCGGGCGGACGCCGACCGCCGGCCCTCCATCCGCGCCGCCGTCGAAGCACTGAAGGGGGCCGCCGCCCGGCCACAGCAGTAGGAGCCGGCCCGCCCGGCCTAGAGCTTGCGGAAGTCCCAGGAGACGATCGACTCCGGGGTCAGCCGGATCCAGGCGTGCCGCCCGTCGTGCGGCATCTCCTCGAGGCCGAAGTTCTTGACCGGGAAGATCCGCTCGGCCTCCGCCAGCTCCGGGCAGGGCTCGCCGGTGCGCGGGGCCTCGCCCACGAAGACGGCGCTGCCGGACAGTTCCACGCCGCGCAGTTCGTCGTACGCCTCTCCGCAGTCCACGACCACCGACATCCGCGGGTCCTTGCGCAGGTCGGACCAGCGCCGGCTGCGGGTGATCGAGTAGAGCCACAGGGAGCTGCCGTCCCAGGCGAACCACAGGGCGCCCACGTGCGGGCGGCCGTCCGGGGAGACCGTGGCCACGCGGCAGGTGCGCTGCTCGCGGAGGAAGGCGTCCACCTCCTCGTCGGTCATCATGATCCGGCGGCCCCGCCGCTGTGTCCTTCCCGGCCCCGTCTCGTCCATCGTCGCGCCACCCCTTCACAACTGACTGCGTGTCAGGAATCATGCGGGCTCGTCGGCCGATACGCCAGGGGGAGCCATGCCGGATCTCGATCCCGCCACCACCGCGCTGCTCACCGTCGAGTGCCAGAACGGCGTCGTCGGCGAGGAGAGCGCGCTGCCCGAGCTCGCGAAGGAGGCCCGGGACTCCGGAATGCTGGAGCGGGTGGCCGCGCTGGCCGCTGCCGCGCGCGGCGCCGGGGTGCAGGTGCTGCACGCCGTCGCCGAGCGGCGGCCGGACGGGCGGGGGGCCAACACCAACGCACGGCTGTTCCGCGCCGCCGGGAAACTGCCCGTGCGCCAGATCTCCGGGACCGCGGCGGTACGGCTCGCCGCCCCCCTCGCCGTGGCCGAGCAGGACCTGGTGGTCCGCCGCCTGCACGGGCTGTCCCCGATGGCCGGTACCGACCTGGACGCCCTGCTGCGCAACCTCGGCGTCCGCACCCTCGTCGTCACCGGGGTCTCCTCCAACATCGCCATTCCCAACACCGTCTTCGACGCCGTGAACCTCGGCTACCAGGTCGTGGTCCCGGCCGACGCCATCGCCGGAGTGCCCGCCTCCTGCACCGCCGAGGTGATCCGCAACTCCCTCGCGCTGGTCGCGACCATCACCACGGCCGAAGCCCTCCTCCACCAGTGGGCTCCCGCGCCCTGACCCCCGTAACCTGGGCGGATGCTGTCCGAAGTGATCGCGACCCGTTACGTCACGCCCCTGCGTGAAGGCGGCTCGCTCCCGGGGATCGTCGAGGCCGACGATCTCGGTACCTACGTCATGAAATTCACCGGAGCCGGCCAGGGCCGCAAGACCCTGGTCGCCGAAGTCATCTGCGGCCGCCTGGCCCAGCGGCTGGGCCTGCGGGTCCCGCGGCTGGTCCAGATGCAGCTCGACCCCGTCATCGGGCTCGGCGAGCCCGACCAGGAGGTCCAGGAGCTGCTCAAGGCCAGCGGCGGTCTCAACCTCGGCATGGACTACCTGCCCGGGTCGATCGGCTTCGACCCGCTCGCCTACCAGGTGGACCCGGTCGAGGCGGGGCGCGTGGTCTGGTTCGACGCCCTGGTCAACAACGTCGACCGGTCCTGGCGCAACCCCAACATGCTGGTCTGGCACGGGGACCTGTGGCTCATCGACCACGGCGCCACGATGATCTGGCACCACAACTGGCCCACCGCCCAGGCCGCCTCCGCCAAGCCGTACAACGCCTCCGACCACGTCCTGGCCCCGGCGGGCCCGGACATCGCGGCGGCCGCGGCCGCCCTCGCGCCGCTGGTCACCGAGGAGCTGCTCACCGAGGTCGCGGCCGACGTGCCCGACGAGTGGCTGGTGGACGAGCCCGGCTTCGGCTCCACCGACGCGCTGCGCCGCGCCTACGTGGAGGCGCTGTTGCCGCGTGCGGCCACGATCCACGAGAGGATCTCCATGGAGGCCCAGGTGAAGCCGCGGTCCGGGCCGCCCGGCTGGCTCGCCGAACGCCTCGCCCCCCAGCCCCACCTGAAGAAGAGCGACAGCGAGTGACCAAGCGGGACGTGTTCGAGTACGCGCTGGTGCGCGTGGTGCCCCGGATGGAACGCGGAGAGTGTTTCAACGCCGGCGTGATCGTCTACTGCCGGGCGCACGCGTACGTCGCCGCGCGCACCCACCTCGACGAGGCGAAGCTCCTCGCACTGGACCCCGAGGCCGACGTGGCCGGGGTGCGGGCGGCGCTGCGCGGGGTCGAGGGCGTGTGCAGCGGCGGCGACGCGGCGGGACAGGCGGCGGGCGACGACGCCGGCCGCCGCTTCCGCTGGCTGATCGCGCCGCGCAGCACGGTGGTGCAGCCGGGACCGGTGCACACCGGCCTGACGGCCGACCCGGCGGCGGAGGTGGAGCGTCTGCTGGACCTGCTGGTGCGGTAGCTCGCCGCGCCCCGGCCCCCGTTGACACGGAGTGCCAGGGCTCCTAGCGTCTCCTCAGCTGAAGCTACTAAGCGGTTGCTCACCCAGGGTGGCCGCCTCTCAAGGGCGAGGAGATCCAGCATGTCCACCACCGAGCAGCGCGTCGCGATCGTGACCGGGGCGGCCCGGGGCATCGGCGCGGCCACCGCCGTCCGCCTGGCCGCCGAGGGCCGGGCCGTCGCCGTACTCGACCTCGACGAGGCGGCCTGCAAGGACACCGTGGAGGCGATCACGGCGGCCGGCGGCAAGGCCCTCGCGATCGGGTGCGACGTCTCCGACGCAGCCCAGGTGGAGGCGGCCGTCGCGCGCGTCGCCGGCGAGCTCGGTGCCCCGACCATCCTGGTCAACAACGCGGGCGTGCTGCGCGACAACCTGCTCTTCAAGATGACCGAGACCGACTGGGACACGGTCATGAACGTGCACCTGCGCGGCGCCTTCCTGATGTCGAAGGCCTGTCAGAAGTACATGGTCGAGGCCAAGTTCGGCCGCATCGTGAACCTCTCCAGCAGCTCGGCGCTCGGCAACCGCGGCCAGGCCAACTACGCGGCCGCCAAGGCCGGTCTGCAGGGCTTCACCAAGACCCTGGCCATCGAGCTCGGCAAGTTCGGCGTCACCGCCAACGCCGTCGCCCCCGGCTTCATCGTCACCGAGATGACCGCCCAGACGGCCGCCCGCGTCGGCATGGGCTTCGAGGAATTCCAGGCGGCGGCCGCCACCCAGATCCCCGTCCAGCGCGTCGGCCGTCCGGACGACATCGCCAACGCCATCGCCTTCTTCACGGGCGAGGCCGCCGGCTTCGTCTCCGGCCAGGTCATGTACGTGGCCGGCGGCCCGCTCAACTGACGAGCTCACGAAAGGCAGGGCGTACGCCATGACGACGTACAACGGCAGCGACAGCGGCAAGGTCGCGCTGATCACCGGAGCGAGCCGGGGCATCGGCTACGGCATCGCCGAGGCGCTGGTCGCCCGTGGCGACCGGCTCTGCATCACCGGGCGCAACGAGGAGGCCCTCAAGGAGGCCGTCGAGCGGCTCGGTGCCGACCGGGTGATCGGCGTGGCCGGGAAGGCGCACGACGAGGCCCACCAGGCCCTCGCCGTCGAGCGCACGATGGAGGCCTTCGGCCGGGTCGACTTCCTGATCAACAACGCCGGCACCAATCCGGTCTTCGGCCCGATCGCGGACCTGGACCTCGGCGTCGCGCGGAAGGTCTTCGAGACCAACGTGATCTCGGCGCTCGGGTTCGCCCAGCGGACCTGGCACGCCTGGCAGAAGGAGAACGGCGGGGCGATCGTGAACATCGCCTCGATCGCCGGAGTCTCCGCCTCGCCCTTCATCGGCGCGTACGGGATGAGCAAGGCCGCCATGGTCAACCTCACCCTCCAGCTCGCCCACGAGATGGCGCCGGGGGTCCGGGTCAACGCGATCGCCCCGGCGGTGGTCAAGACCAAGTTCGCGCAGGCGCTCTACGAGGGCCGGGAGCAGGAGGCCGCGGCCGCCTATCCGCTCGGCCGGCTCGGGGTCCCGGAGGACATCGGCGGCGCGGCGGCATTTCTGACATCTGCACAAGCGGAATGGATCACAGGACAAACTCTGGTCGTTGACGGAGGAATGTTCCTCAATGCCGGAGTGCACTGACCGATAATCGGACATATTTGCCTCCGAAAGGGAGGTAAATGCATACCTAATGTGCACGGAACCGGTCAAGTGCCCCACGAAACCTGCCCATTGGATTCGTGGGGCACTGCGGTAGGGTCTGCCGCACCCCTGGCTGATCGAGGAGCGTGCACGTGTTCAACCGGACCAGATGCCTGCAGATCACTGCGGCCCTTGCGTCCATATCCCTGCTCGCCGGTTGCGGCCTGCTTTCGGACGACAGTGCCGCCGACACCAAGCCGATCGTCGTCGGCACGACGAGCGCGCCCAGCACCCTCGACCCCGCAGCGGCATGGGACGGCTCCTGGGAGCTGTACCGCAACGTCTACCAGACCCTGCTGGCCTTCCCCACGGGCTCCACCAAGCCCCAGCCGGACGCCGCCCAGAGCTGCGAGTTCACGGACGCGCAGAACGAGTCGTACCGGTGCACCCTGCGCAAGGGCCTGAAGTTCTCCGACGGCGAGCCGCTCGACGCCAAGGCCGTCAAGCACTCCCTGGACCGGATCCGGACCATCGGTTCCAAGGTCGGCCCCAAGGACCTCTTCGGCTCCCTCGACAAGATCGAGACCCCGGACGCGCTGACCGTCGTCTTCCACCTGAAGACCCCCGACGCGACCTTCCCCTTCGTCCTCGGCTCGCCCGCCGCCTCGCTGGTGTCGCCCAAGGACTACCCGGCCGACAAGGTGCGCGAGGACGGCAAGGTCACCGGATCCGGGCCGTACGTGCTCGACTCCTACAAGGAGGGCGGCGAGGCCGTCCTCGGCCGCAACGGGAGCTACACGGGCTTCGCCAACCGCCGTAACGACGGCGTGACCATCCGCTACTTCACGGATTCCGCGAAGATGGTCGCCTCGCTCAAGGCCAACGAGATCGACGCGATCTACCGAGGCCTCTCGGCCCCGGAGATCAGGGACCTGCAGAGCCCCGAAGCGCACGGGCAGGGCGTCCAGGTCGTCGAGAACGTCGGCGCCGAGATCCGCTACCTGGTCTTCAACCCCAAGGACCCGACGGTCGCCAAGCTCCCGGTCCGCCAGGCCATCGCCCAGATCGTCGACCGCGGCGCGCTCGTCTCCAAGGTCTACCAGGGCACCGCCGAGCCGCTCTACTCGATGGTTCCCAAGGGCGTCGTGGGCCACAAGACGCCCTTCTACGACAAGTACGGCCACGCGGACGTCAAGAAGGCCCAGAAGATCCTCAAGGACGCCGGGATCACCCAGCCGGTCGAGCTGACCTTCTGGTACACCACGGACCGGTACGGCTCCTCCACCGCGGAGGAGTTCACCGAGCTCAAGCGCCAGCTGGACGAGAGCCTGCTCTTCAAGGTCACCCTGCGCAGCCAGCCCTGGAAGACCTTCCAGGAGGGCTACAAGGGCCAGGAGTACCCGGTCTTCGGCCGAGGCTGGTTCCCCGACTTCCCGGACCCGGACAACTTCATCGCGCCGTTCGTCGGCAAGGAGAACGCGGTCGGCACCCCGTACGAGCCGGCCGAGATCCTGACCGACCTGCTGCCCAAGACCCGCCGCGAGGGCGACCGGTCGGCCGGTTCCCAGCAGTTCGAGCGCGCCCAGCAGATCTTCGCCGACGACGTCCGGCTGCTGCCCCTGTGGCAGGGCAAGCTGTACGTCGCCGCGCGGGAGGACATCGCGGGCGGCGAGCGGGCGCTGGACCCCCAGACCGTCATGCAGATGTGGGAGTTCTACCGCAAGACCAGCTGGTAGCCGGTACTCGGTAGCCAGCAGCCGACGGCCGCTCGTCCCGGTGGGGCGGGCGGCCGGAGCGTTGTCAGTGGCCCCCGGTAGGTTCTGGAGCAGTTGCACGAACTTGTACCGGAGGTTGTCGCCGTGACCCAGATGCTGCCCGAGTCCTGGCTCCCCGTCCTCGGCGGGGAGCTGGACCAGCCCTACTTCAGGGAACTCACCGAGTTCGTCGAGAAGGAACGGGCGAACGGGGCGGTCTACCCGCCCCGCGAGCAGGTCTTCGCGGCCCTGGAGGCCACCCCCTTCGACCAGGTGAAAGTGCTGGTCCTCGGCCAGGACCCCTACCACGGCGCCGGGCAGGGCCACGGACTGTGCTTCTCCGTGCAGCCCGGGGTCAAGACCCCGCCCTCCCTCCGCAACATCTACAAGGAGATGAAGGAGGAGCTCGGCCTCCCGGTCCCGGACAACGGGTACCTGATGCCGTGGGCCCGCCAGGGCGTCCTGCTGCTCAACGCGGTGCTCACCGTCCGCGAGGCGGAACCCAACTCGCACAAGGGCAAGGGCTGGGAGAAGTTCACCGACGCGGTGATCCGCGCGGTCTCCGACCGCCCCGACCCGGCCGTCTTCGTGCTCTGGGGCGCCTACGCCCAGAAGAAGATCCCGCTCATCGACGAGGAGCGGCACGTGATCGTCAAGGGCGCGCACCCCTCGCCGCTGTCGGCCAAGAAGTTCTTCGGCTCCCGGCCCTTCACGCAGATCGACGAGGCCATCGCCGCGCAGGGCCATGAGCCGATCGACTGGCGGATCCCGGACCTGGGCTGACGGCACACCGCGCCTCGGCGCCATTGCCGGTGCCTCCGGCTAGCGTTTTGATGATCAGACCGGAGCAGGTCTGGCAGGACGAGCCGGAGGCCGCGGTGACGGAGCAGCAGGAGGCGTCGGAGGACGCCGTCATGACCAGGATCGGCCAGGCGGTCATCCTGCTGCACGCCGGGGACCGCGAGGAGGCCCGCAACCGGCTCGGTGCGATCTGGGCCGAGCTCGGCGAGGAGGGCGACGGCCTCCACCGGTGCACGCTCGCCCACTACATGGCCGATGCCCAGGACGACCCCGCCGACGAGCTGGCCTGGGACCTGAGGGCCCTGACCGCCGCCGAAGCGCTCCGGGACGGGCCGCCCGCACCGGCGGAGCAGCATCCGGCGATGCGGGTGTTCTACCCGTCCCTGCACCTCAGCCTGGCCGCCGACTACGTGAAGCTCCAGCGGCCGGAAGCGGCCCGGGTCCATCTGGCGCGTGCCCGCGCCGCCACCGGCGCGCTGTCCGACGACGGCTACGGGAACGGCGTACGGGCCGCCATCGCCCGGCTGGAGCGGCGGCTCGCCACGGAACCGGGCACCGGGCCCCGCCCGTTCCCGGAGCAGTACCCGTGAGCTCCGGCAGCTCCGTGAGCTCTCCATGGGCTCCGTCGGCTCAGTCCTCCTGGACGCCCGCGCAGATCCGGGCCTCCGGACTGTCCGGGTGCCACCGCCCGTGCCGGCGGCCCAGCGCGCACACGTCGGCGGGCCGCACCGGCAGCTCCTTCATGAGGCCCCGCTCCGCCGTGGCCTCGGCCCTCGGCTGGTGCGGGCGGCCGCCGCCCTCGCGCCCGGAGGCCGCCTCGGCGGGCCGGCGGGGCTCCGGGATGTCCGGGACCGGCGGCGGTGCCTGCGCGGGGCCGCCGGAGGCGCCCTGAGCGGTGCGTTCGGCTGGCCGGTGGGCGGGGGCGGAGCCCGCGGGCCGCGCAGGCTGCTCCGGGACCGCCTTCAGCGCCTCCAGGGCGGGCGCCTGGACGACCACGGGGGCGGCCCCCGGCCCCCCGCGCGGCTCGTGGTGCGGCGGCAGCCCGGCGGCGGGCGCCCCCGCCGGCTGCCCGCCGCCCGGGCCGGGGCTCACGTTCACGCAGCCGGAGACGGCCGAGACGGCACACGCGACTCCGAGCAGCAGCTTTGTCGTGGTTCGGGTTGGATGCACCCGCGCAACTCTGCTCCGTGAGGACCGCGTTGTGAAAACCCGCAGCCCATATTCACCCCGCACGGGTGACGGCTAGTCGCCGGTGGCGCCGTCGATCTGCTCGCGCAGCAGGTCCGCGTGGCCGTTGTGGCGGGCGTACTCCTCGATCATGTGGGTGTAGACCCAGCGCAGGCTGAACACCTCGCCGCGGTGGTGGCTCTCGGCCTCCGACAGCAGGTCCAGCGAACGGCCCGCGGCGGCCTGGCGCGCCAGCTCGACCTCGGTCTGCCAGACCTGCTCGGCCTCGGCCCAGGCGGCCTCCTCGCCGAAGTGGAAGTCGCCGTCCACGTCTTCGCGGGTGGAGTACAGCTCGGGCAGGTCCTCGCCGAGCATGATCTCCCGGAACCAGTACCGCTCCACCTCGGCCATGTGCCGTACGAGGCCCATCAGGCTCAGCTCGGACGGCGCGAGCGGGGTGCGGCGCAGCTGCTCGTCCGAGAGCCCCTCGCACTTCCAGGCGAGCGTGGCGCGGTGGTAGTCGAGCCAGCCGTCGAGCATGCCGCGCTCGTCGGCGGTGGTGGAGGGCTCGTCGCGATGTGATCCGGAAGTCGTGGTCGTCATGACGGACATCCTCAGCGAACAGGGCCCCCACCACCAGGGATTAAGCTGCGAGCGTCCTACACGGAACGAACCAGGAGGCTCCCGGTGAAGGTCGGCTGCATCGGACTCGGCGACATCGCACAGAAGGCGTACCTGCCCGTCCTCACCACCCGCCCGGAAGCCGAGCTGCACCTGCAGACCCGCACTCCGGCCACTCTGGAGCGGGTCGGCGCCATCCACCACGTGCCGGCCGGGCGCCTGCACACCGATCTCGACTCGCTGCTCGCCGAAGGGCTCGACGCCGCGTTCGTGCACGCCCCGACCGTCTCGCACCCCGAGATCGTCACGCGGCTGCTGGAGGCCGGTGTGCCGACGTACGTGGACAAGCCCCTCGCCTACGACCTCGCGGACTCGGCGCGGCTCGTGGAACTCGCCGAGGAGCGGGGCGTCTCCCTCGCCGTCGGCTTCAACCGCCGCCACGCGCCCGCCTACGTGCAGTGCGCCGAGCACCCGCGTGATCTGATCATCATGCAGAAGAACCGCGTGGGGCTGCCCGAGGACCCCCGCACGCTGGTGCTCGACGACTTCATCCACGTCGTCGACACGCTGCGTTTCCTCCTGCCGGGCGACGCCGACCACATCGACGTCCGGGCCGTGGTGCGCGAGGGGCTCATGCACCAGGTGGTGCTCCAGATGTCCGGGGACGGCTTCACGGCGCTCGGCATCATGAACCGGCTCTCCGGTTCCTCCGAGGAGATCCTCGAGGTGTCCGGGCAGGACACCAAGCGGCAGGTCGTCAACCTCTCGGAGATCATCGACCACAAGGGCCAGCCGACCGTGCGGCGCCGCGGCGACTGGGTGTCGGTCGCCCGCCAGCGCGGCATCGAGCAGGTGGTGGACGCCTTCCTGGAAGCCGTGGAGACCGGCAAGACGCTCAGCGCACGTGACGCGCTGCTCACCCACGAGCTGTGCGAGCGGGTGGTGAGTTCGGCTCTGGGGCAGGCCTCCTGAGCGAGCGCAGGCCCTCCACGGCGCAGAAGGCCGCCAGCGCGGCGAGGGCCGCCGCCACCGGCCAGTCCCCGTGGCGGACGTAGAAGGTCGCGCCGCCGGCGAGCGGGACCTCGTACACCCGCGCCGTGCTCGCGGAGGTGGGCAGGGCGGGGCCGACCTGCTCCCCGGCGGGGCCGTACACCGCGCTCACCCCGGTGAGCGTGGCGTGCACCATCGGGCGGCCGGTCTCCGCCGCCCGCAGGGCGGCCAGCGAGGCGTGCTGGGCCGGCGCCCAGCTGTCCTGGAAGCTGGAGGTCGCCGACTGGGCCACGAGGAGGGCGGCCCCCGCGCGGGCCAGGTGCCGGCTCATGTCGGGGAAGGCCGACTCGAAGCAGACCAGCGGGCCGACGCGAACACCGGGCCGGCCGTCGGGCTGCCCGGGCAGGTCCATCACCACCGGGGTGTCACCCGGCACGCGGTCCTCGGCCGCCGCCTTGCCGACCGAGGTGGCCCAGCCGAGCAGGCTCCGCGCCGGTACGTACTCACCGAACGGGACCAGCCGCATCTTGTCGTACCGGTCACCCGTGGGCCCCTGCGGGCCCATGAGCACCGCGCTCTTGCGGATCCCGGGGCTGTCGGCGCCGCGCGCGTCCACGTTGACCAGGAGCGGTGCCCCGACCTGCGCGGACAGCGAAGCCAGCCGTCCGGCCAGGTCCGGGCGGGCCGTCAGGTCCCCGCCGACGCTGCTCTCGCCCCACACCACCAGGTCCAGCGGCTGCCCCGCCAGGTCGCGGGTGAGCCGCTCACCGGCCGCGAACCGCCGCTCCGCGCTGTCCCGACCGTCCGGCACCAGACCCGGCTGTACGACGGCCACCCGCAGTTCGCCCGAGACCCCGGGGCCCGGCACCCACAGCCAGACCGCCCCCGTCAGAACCGCGCATCCCGTCAGCGCGGCCATCGCCGGGACCCGGGCCCGGGGCACCGCGATCAGCAGCACCAGCGCGCTGTTCACCGCCACCACCAGGAGACTCACCAGCCACACGCCGCCCACGGAGGCCAGCCGCAGCGCGGCCGGCACCTGCCACTGGCTCGCCCCCAGCAGCCCCCACGGCCCGCCCAGCCCCTGCCAGGACCGGACCAGCTCCGGCAGCAGCCACCCCGCCGGTACGAGGACCAGCGCGGCTGCCGTCCGGCCCGCCGCCGGGACCCCGCCCAGCAACTCCCGCACCAGCAGCGCCCAGGGGATCCAGAAGAGCGCCACGAGCGCGGCCAGCGGCACCAGGAAGACGTGCAGGCTCGGCAGCAGCCAGTGGTGGACGGCCACGATGAAGGCCGCGCCGCCCAGCCAGCCCTCCAGCGCCGCCCGCCGCCCGGTGCGGGCCGACCTCAGCAGCAGCATCCAGGGCACGAGGGCCACGTACGCGCACCACCAGAGCGCGGGCGCGGGGAAGGCGAGCGCGGGCAGGGCCCCGGCGGCGACGGCGGCCGGCGCACGCCACCGCGGGGCCCGTGGGAACGACCCAGCCCGGATCGAGACCATGGCGCGCCTCCGCTTCCAGTGTGGCAGTGCCGGACCACCGGGCCGGCCGGGCTCAGGCGGAGAGGTGCCGCCACTTCTCGTGCACGGTGACGCGGGTGAGCCGCCAGCCGTCGTACGTACGGGCCAGTGCGAAGGTATAGCGTCCCGCGGCCACGAAGTCGGGCGCCGTGACCGTGCCGTCGAACCCGTCCCCCGCCAGCCGCATCGGATTGACGTAGTCCGCCCGCACTTCGGCCCGGTCGCCGGGGGAGCCGCCCAGGTCCTCCAGCCGTATCAGCCGGTTGACGATCAGGTGCTGCCGCACCGGGAAGAGCCTCATCGTCTCGGCCAGCCAGTCCGCGACCTCCCCGGCCGGGCCCTCGATCCCGCCCGCCGAGCCGTAGTCGGCCCGCCCGGCCGGCGTGAACAGGGCACGGTAGGCCGCCCAGTCGCCGTCGTCGACGGCCACCGCGTACCCCGTGACCACCTCGTCGATCGCCAGCCGGTCCATGACCGTGGCGAGGTCCACACGCTGCGTCATCGGCCAAGTGTGGGGCTGCGGCGGCACGAGGCCAAGGGGGCTGCGCCCACGGGATCTTCCCGCGGCCGCTCAGTGACCGGAATACGCCTCCCGCTGCCGGACCACGACGAGGAACGCGTCGCTGTCCAGGTCCATCACCACCTCGGCCGGCACGCCCTCGCGCAACCGCTGCGCCGCGTACTCCTCGGCGGGCCAGCTTCCCCGCGGACTTCCGGCGGGAAAACGCTCCAGAACCACCCGACGCATGGGACACCCCCTGCTTCTCGCCTTCAGCTCTCTCCTGGCACAACGACGCGGAGGCCGTCCGGGAACGTTCCCGAACGGCCTCCGGTTCATGCGAAGCGGTGAGCGCAGTCCCTCTACTGGCCGGACTCGCCGGCGTGCGGGCTGAGCACGTCGGTGCCCACCAGTACGAACAGGGCGATGCCCAGCAGGATCCGGTAGATCACGAAGGGCATGAAGCTCTTGGTGGAAATGAACTTCATGAACCACGCGATGACCGCGTAGCCGACGAAGAAGGCGATGACCGTCGCGAAGATCGTCGGGCCCCAGGAGATGTGGCCCGGGTTCTCGGCCACGTCCTTCAGCTCGAACGCACCCGAGGCCAGCACGGCCGGGATGGCGAGGAGGAAGGAGTAACGGGCCGCCGCCTCACGGGTGAAGCCCAGCAGCAGACCGCCGGAGATCGTCGCGCCGGAGCGGGAGACGCCCGGGATCAGGGCCATCGCCTGGCAGAGGCCGAAGATCAGACCGTCCTTGACGCTGAGGTCGCTCAGGGTCTTGCGCTCACGGATCGCGCGGTGCCGGCCGCCCTCCTCGTCGCGGGCCGCCAGCCGGTCGGCGATGCCCAGCACGATGCCCATCACGATGAGCGTGGTGGCGATCAGGCGAAGATCGCGGAACGGACCCTCGATCTGGTCCTTGAAGGTCACGCCGAGGACACCGATCGGAATGGAGCCGACGATGACCAGCCAGCCCATCTTGGCGTCCTGCTCGGAGCGCAGCGACGCGGTGTACAGCGACCGGAACCAGGTGGAGATGATCCGCGCGATGTCCTTGCGGAAGTAGATCAGTACGGCGGCTTCGGTGCCGATCTGCGTGATGGCGGTGAAGGCCGCTCCCGGATCGTGCCAGCCGGCGAACGCCGCGGTCAGCCGCAGGTGGGCGCTGGAGGAGATCGGGAGGAACTCCGTAAGCCCCTGGACGAGACCGAGGATTAGGGATTCGAACCAGCTCATGTCGGGGTGCGCTCGTCCTTGTGATCGTCGGGCAGTTCGGGTCCGATGCTAGGGCCCGTGCGAGGCGCCGGTGACCACAGGGGGGTGCTGGGGCGCCGGTTCGCACGGCGCCGCGGGGATCCGGGCCGCTGCCAGACGGTGCCGCTTGCGCCAGGCGACCACCCCGGCGGCCACGACGGACACCACGATGAAGCCGAACGAGACGAGGAAGGCGGGCGACCCGGGGGAGGAGGCACTGGCCCCCGCGATCACGTACGCCGTGGTGTTCGGGACGACGCCCAGCGCCGTGGCGGCCAGGAACGGCACCCAGCCGCAGCGGGACACCGCCGCACAGTAGTTGGCCACCACGAACGGCATTCCGGGGAAGAGCCGCACGGCGAGCATCGAGCGGAATCCGTGCCGGCTGAGCTGGCCGTCGGCCGCCCGGAGCCAGCGGCCGCGCAGGTACGGGCGCAGCGCCTCCTGGCCCATGGCGCGTCCCAGCCCGAAGGCGATGCCGGCGCCGAGCACGGTGCCGCCGACCGCCGCGAGGAGGCCGAACTGGGTGCCGAAGACGGCGCCCGCGGCCAGGTTGAGCAGGGGACGGGGCACGAAGGCCGCCGTGCACACGCCGTACCCGGCGGCGAACAGCAGCACCGCCGTGCCCACCGGAAGCCCCGGGGGCCAGCCCTCCGACAGCACGCGCTGGGGCTCGTACAGCAGCACGCACACGCCGGCCGCCACCAGCAGCACGACGAGCAGCGACAGCCGGGTCCGCGGCGCGAGGAGGAGGGACATCCCGGGAGACTAGCCCACGTACGCGGCGGCCCGCCGTAATCTGGACCTCATGCCGCCCCACGACCGGCGACCTCCGAGCGTCCCGCACAGCGCCCTCGCGGACACCCTCCTGGACCGGCTGACCGGGACCTACGCGGGCGCCGCCGACCCCGCACAGGCCCGGGCCATGACCGCGTACATGAAGGACGTCGCGCCCTTCCTCGGCATCCCCGCCCCGCTGCGCCGCGAGCTGTCGAAGGCAGTGACCAAGGACACGCCCCGGCCGTCGGAGGCCGACTGCGCGGCGCTCGCGCTGCGCTGCTGGGAGCTCCCGGAGCGCGAGTACCACTACTTCGCGGTGGACTACCTGCGCCGGCACGTCTCCCGGTGCTCCTCCGGCCTGCTGCCCGTGGTCCGGCACCTGATCACCACCGTCCCGTGGTGGGACACGGTCGACCTGCTGGCCGCGCACACGGTCGGCCCGCTGGTGGCCGCCGACCCCGCGCAGGCGGCGGTGATGGACGAGTGGATCGGCGACGAGGACATCTGGCCCGCCCGCACCGCCCTGCTCCACCAGCTGCGCTACAAGTCCGCCACCGACACCGGCCGCCTCTTCGGCTACTGCCGCCGGCAGGCGGGCCACCCGGACTTCTTCATCCGCAAGGCCATCGGCTGGTGCCTGCGGGAGTACGCGAAGACGGACCCGGAAGCGGTGCGCGCGTTCGTCGAGGCCGAACGGGACTCCCTCGCGCCGCTGTCCGTGCGCGAGGCGCTCAAGAACCTCTGATCCCGCGGAGGTTCACGCGCGGATGCCGGGGCGGAAATCCATTCGACGGGCCGGGAGTCGTCCGGCAGGATCAGGGGCATGTCCCGGTACGCCTTCTCCGTCGCACCGTCCGCAGTCGCGGACGCGCCGAAGGCTGCCGCCCTCGCAGAGGCATTCCCCTTCGCCGCATTCGACGGCGCACGAAGCTGACCCTTCCCGGATCGTCCGGCGGACCCCACAGGGGGAGGGTCGGCCGGACTCAGGGGTCCCGTTCAGGCTTCGAAGACACGGGAAGACATCATGGCCAAGACGGCCTTCGTGCGGACCAAGCCGCACCTCAACATCGGCACCATGGGTCACGTCGACCACGGCAAGACCACCCTCACCGCCGCCATCACCAAGGTCCTCGCCGAGCGCGGGGGCGCCTCCTTCGTACCCTTCGACCGCATCGACCGGGCCCCCGAGGAGGCCCGGCGCGGGATCACCATCAACCTCACGCACGTCGAGTACGAGACCGACACCCGCCACTACGCCCACGTGGACATGCCCGGCCACGCCGACTACATCAAGAACATGGTCACCGGCGCCGCGCAGCTCGACGGGGCGATCCTCGTCGTTTCCGCGCTCGACGGGGTCATGCCCCAGACCGCCGAGCACGTGCTCCTCGCCCGGCAGGTCGGCGTCGACCACATCGTGGTCGCGCTCAACAAGGCCGACGCCGGGGACCCCGAGCTGACCGACCTGGTCGAGCTGGAGGTCCGCGAGCTGCTCGGCTCGCACGGCTACGGCGGTGACGGCGCGCCGGTCGTACGGGTCTCCGGACTCCGGGCGCTGGAGGGCGACCCACGGTGGACCGAGGCGATCCAGGCGCTGCTGGACGCGGTGGACACGTACGTGCCCACGCCCCAGCGGTACACGGACGCGCCGTTTCTCCTGCCGGTGGAGAACGTGCTCACCATCACCGGCCGCGGGACGGTCGTGACCGGCGCCGTCGAGCGCGGCACCATCCGGCCCGGCGACCGCGTGAGCCTGCTGGGCGGGGACGGCTCCCCCGACCCGGTCGTGGTCACGGGGCTGGAGACCTTCGGCAAGCCCATGGAGTCCGCCGAGGCCGGCGACAACGTCGCGCTGCTGCTGCGCGGAGTGCACCGCGACCAGGTGCGCCGCGGCGACGTGGTGGCCGCGCCCGGCAGCGTGGCGCCCAAGCGGCGCTTCACCGCACAGGTCTACCTGCTCTCGGCGCGCGAGGGCGGCCGTACCACCCCGGTCGCCACCGGCTACCGGCCGCAGTTCTACGTCCGCACCGCCGACGTGGTGGGGGACGTCGACCTGGGCGGGGCGGGCGTGGCCAGGCCGGGGGAGACGGTCGCCATGACCGTCGAACTCGGCCGGGACGTCCCGCTGGAGCCGGGGCTCGGCTTCGCGATCCGCGAGGGCGGGCGGACCGTCGGCGCGGGGACGGTGACGGCCGTACTCGGCTGACCGGCCGTTCCGGCCGGCGCCGACCCCGCTGTGGTGACGGCAGTGTGCCTGCGCGAGACTGCCGTCACCACAGGCATGCGCGGAGGGGCGGGCGGACATGGGCGGCGACACGGCACTGGTGCTCGGCGGCGGCGGACTGACGGGCGTCGGCTGGGAGAGCGGCATCCTGTACGGGCTCGCCCGCGCGGGCGTGGACCTCACGACCGCCGACCTCGTCGTCGGCACCTCGGCCGGGTCGGTGGTCGGCGCCCAGCTCACCTCCGGGCTGCTCACCCCGCAGGAGCTGTACGAGCGCCAGCTCGGCGACGCCACGGCGGAGCGGGCGGCGAAGCTGGGCGCGGGCCTCATCGCCCGGTACGCCATGGCGATGGTCCGCTCCCGGGACTCGGCGGCCTACCGCAGACACGTCGGCGCCCTCGCTCTGGCGGCGGACACCGGCGAGGAGGCGGAGCGGCGCAAGGTGCTGGCCGCCCGGCTGGTCTCGCACGAGTGGCCCGGGCGCCGGTTCGTCGTCACCGCCGTCGACGCGGTCAGCGGCGAGCCGGCCGACTTCGACCGGGACAGCGGGGCCGGACTGGTCGACGCGGTCTCGGCGAGCTGCGCGGTGCCCGGCGTGTGGCCGCCGGTGACGATCGGCGGGCGGCGGTACATCGACGGCGGAACCCGCTCGGCGACCAACGCGGACCTCGCCGCCGGATACGCACGCGTGGTCATCCTCGCGCCCATCGCCCTCGGTTCAAAGCTCGTCCCCTCGCCCGCGGCGCAGGCGGCGCGGCTGCGCGCCGCGGGCGCCCGGGTCCTGCTGATCACCCCGTCGGCCGCGGCCCGCAAGGTCTTCGGGCGCAACGTCCTGGACCCCGCCCGGCGCGACCCGGCCGCGCGGGCCGGGCTGGCGCAGGCCGCCGAGCACGCCGCCGACGCGGCCGCCGTCTGGTCGGCCTGACAATGGTGCGGTGAGCGACGAACAGATCCCGGTGATCCGGGACGTGGACCAGGGCACTGCCAAGCTGATGCCGGACGTGGACCGGGACCGGGCCTGGCTGCTCACCGTCGACGGGGCGCCGCAGTCGTACGTGGACCTGGACGATCCGGAGCACCTGGAGTTCGAGTACGCACGCCGCCTCGCGCACGTCCTGGACTGCGTGGCGGAGCCGGGGATCCCCCTCGACCTCCTGCACCTGGGCGGCGGCGGCCTGACCCTGCCGCGCTACGCGGCGGCGACGCGGGCGGGATCCCGGCAGACGGTGGTGGAGTTCGACGCGGGACTGGTGGAGCTGGTCGCCGAGCACCTGCCGCTCGCGGCGGGCTCGGGTGTCACGGTGCACGCCGCCGACGCCCGGGCCTGGCTGGCGGCGGCGCCCGCCGGGAGCGCGGACGTGGTCGTGGCCGACGTGTTCGGCGGTTCGCGGGTGCCGGCGCAGCTGACGTCGGTGGAGTACGCGCGGGAGGCGGCGCGGGTGCTGAGGCCCGGAGGGGTGTACGCGGCGAACCTGGCCGACGGGGCGCCGTTCGGCTTCCTGCGGGCGCAGCTGGCCAATTTCGGCGCCGCGTTCGCGGAGCTCGCGCTGATCGCGGAGCCGGCGGTGCTGAGGGGGCGGCGGTTCGGCAACGCGCTGCTCTTGGCGTCGGACGCCGCATTGCCGGTGGGGGCGCTGGCCCGGCGGTGCGCCGCGGATGCGTTTCCCGCCCGGGTGGAGTTCGGGGACGGGCTGGCGCGGTTCATGCGGGGGGCCGTGCCCGTGGGGGATGCGCAGGCCGCTCCGTCACCGGCGCCGCCGGAGGGCGCGTTCAGCATCGGCTGAGGGGCGGGCGCGGCGGTCGGCCCCGGCTGAGGAGGGGCGGGCGCGGTCGGCCTATGCCTTCGGCTCACGGCGGGTCATGTGGCGGACGTCCGGGATCAGGAGGACGAGGGCCGTGGCCAGGACCACCAGGGCCGCGCAGCCCCACAAGGCGTCGGTACGGCCGAAGGCCGATTCGGCCGGGCCCGCGAGCGCGGTGGCCAGCGGGAGCATCGACACCGAGCCGAACCAGTCGTACGCGGAGACCCGGGAGAACTTCTCCTCCGGGATCTCCTGGTGCATCGTCGTCATCCAGTTCACGCCGAAGACCTCGATGGCCAGGCCGCTGACCAGCATGACCGTGCACAGGCCCCACACGGGCAGCGGCACGGCCAGCCCGGCCGACGGCAGCGCGAGCGGGAACACGCACAGGGTGCCGACCAGCAGCAGCCTGCGCGGCTTCCAGGCCATCATCAGGACGGCGCCCGCGATGGTGCCCGCGCCGAAGAAGCCCAGGGCCACACCCCAGGGCGCGGGCCCGCCCAGTTGGTCCCGGGCGACCAGCGGACCGTAGACCGCCTCCGCGGCGCCGACGACCGCGACCACCACGGAGAACTGGAGCACGATGCTCCACAGCCAGGGCCTGGTCCTGACCTCCACCCAGCCCTCGCGCAGGTCGGCCAGCAGGCCGCCGCCGGGCGCCCGCTCGGGAACGTGGCTGACGTCGAGGAAGGCCCGCAGGGCGCCCGCGGCCGCGAAGGCGGCCGCGTCCACGGCCAGGACCCAGCCCGGTCCGATCGCGGCGATCATCGCTCCGCCGAGGGCCGCCCCGCCGAGGGCCGCGCCGCTCATCGCCATGCGGAAGAGCGCGAAGGCGCGGTTGGCGTGCTCGCCGGAGACGGTGGACAGCAGCATGCCTTCGGCCGCCGGGTTGAAGAAGGCCGTACCGGTGCCGCACAGCGCGGTCAGCAGCATCATCTGCCACAGCTGGGGGTCCCCGGCGAGGACGAGCAGCGCGAACGCGGCCTGGGAGAGGCAGTTGAGGGCGTTGGCCGCGACCATCACGCGGTGGCGCGGCAGCCGGTCGGCGAGAGCGCCGCCGACGAGCAGGAACAGGACGAGCGGCAGGGTGCGGGCGGCCGCGACCAGGCCGACGTCGGTGGCGGACCCCCCGGCGTCCATGACGGCGAAGGAGGCCGCGATGAGCGCTCCGTGGCTGCCGAGGTTCGTCACCACCGCCGCACCCGTGAGCAGGGTGTAGTTGCGGCCGGCCCAATCGGGCATGCGGCGGCGCGCGGTGGTGCGGGGAGGGGCGGCGGGGGGAGAACTCACCCCCGGACTATCCCCGCCCCGGGCCGAGAATCCAAACGGATTGCCGGCCCGGGGGAGGGGGGAAGGGAGATCAGCTGCCGGACAGGCGGACCGTGCTGAGGATCTTCTCCATCGTCTCCTTGCTGACCTCGTCCGGGACTCCGGCGGCGCTGTAGAGGATCCAGCTGGCGAAGTCACCCTTGGCGTTCTTGAAGCTGAACGCGATGGACTTGCCGTCGGAGGAGCACTTGTTCGCCTTCGGCTGGCCGGTCACGCTCGCGGTCGCCATGTGGCCCTTGAGGCCGGAGGCGGTGGTGTACTCCTTCGCCTCGGAGACCTGGGTGGTGCCCTTCGGCGCCTTCTGCGCGTACCCGGCGAACGCCCAGTTGCCCGCCTCGTTGCGCACGGCCTCGGCGGTGTCCTTCGCGCCCTGGCCGCCCTTGGTGCCGGTGCCGGCCAGGGACGTGGTCTCCTCGCGGCCGTCCTTATTGGAGTCGACCTTGCACCAGTCCTCCTTGAGGTAGGCGGGAGCCGACATCATGACGACGGCGGAACCGTCGTTCTTCGCCTCGTCCTCGAAGCCGATGGCCGTGCCGGAGCTCAGCACGTTCCACTCCGGCGGGACCTCGAAGGCCGTGCCGTGCTTGGGGTTGATGACCACCTTCCACCCCGGCACCGTCGGCTTCACGTCGCCTTCGGCCCGCGGGTTCGGGCTGCTGCCGCCCGGGGCGGGCGCCACGGGCGCCGAGACGGGGGCGGTGGGCTTGGCGTCCGCCTCGTCGGTCTTCTTGTCGTCCCGGGTCAGGACGAACGCGCCGGTCGCGGCGGCCGCCACGACCACCGCGGACGCGGCGACGATCGCCACGGTCTTGGTCTGGAAGGGGCTCCCGCCGCCCGGCTGCCGCGACGGTTGCTGGGGCGGCTGGGGCTGGCCCCACTGCTGGCCGGGAACGGTCGGCGGCTGCTGGTACCCGGGCTGCTGCGGGTACCCGTAACCGGGCTGCTGCTGCTGGTACGGGTTCGGCTGTCCCGACTGCTGCTGGTACGGGTTCTGTTGCGCGTCCTGGGGGTTCTGCTCGCCCCCGGGCGGCTGCTGCTGTCCTGGCCACATGGCCGGTAACGATAGTGGGAGCGGGCGCGGCGAGCCACGGCCGCCCCCGGTCCGGCTCTGGCCAAGGACATCTACTCGTGGGTAACATCGCGTTCCATGAGCGCAGACCAGATGAACGTGGGCGAACTGCTCGCCGCGACCGTGCCGATGGCCCGGACCCTGAACCTCCAGTTCCTGGAGACCACCCCCGAGCGCGCGGTCGTCCGCCTCCCGGACCAGCCCGACTTCCACAACCACGTCGGCGGCCCGCACGCCGGTGCCATGTTCACCCTCGCCGAGTCCGCGAGCGGCGCGATCGTCCTGGCCGCCTTCGGCGACCAGCTCTCGCGCGCCGTGCCCCTCGCCGTCAAGGCCGAGATCGGCTACAAGAAGCTCGCCAAGGGCGTCGTGACCGCCACCGCCACCCTCGGCCGCCCCGCGGCGGAGGTCGTGGCCGAACTCGACGCGGGCGGCCGCCCCGAGTTCCCGGTCACCATCGCCATCCAGCGCGAGGACGAGGCCGTCACCGGCGAGATGACCGTCGTGTGGACGCTGCGCCCCAACGCGTGAGCGAGCCGCGGTACTAGAGTCCCTCGCACGACGATGGAGGGGAGAACCCGTGGCGAAGGTCAACATCAGCCTCGATGCCGAGCTCGTGGTGGAGGTGATGGTGCTCGCCGGGGTCGGATCGCCGCAGGACGCGGTGGAGGCCGTCGTACGCGACTACATCGCGCGAGGCCACCGCACCGAGGCGCGCGTCCAGCCGCGGGACGAACCCGAGCGGGACCCCGACAGCGTCCCGCAGCCGCCGCAGGGCTGAAACCGGGCGGCCCGGTGGCGCGTCCCGCCCCGGCCCCGGCGCGGCGCGGCGCACAGTGGGTGGGGGGCGGTCCGGCGCGGGCCGCCCCCTCCGGCTGACGTCGCAGGGAGCGCGCATGAGCGAGGCCGTGTCCAGACGTTCCGCGATGCGGCTGCTCGCCGGGGCGGGCCTGGCGGGGGTGGGCGGGTGCGCCGCCACCGTGCCGCCCGGCGCGGAACTCCGCAACGCGGCCTCCCCGGTGCCCGCGCCACCCGCCGGGACCGCCGAGCCCGCGAGCGCCGCCCGGATCGACTCGCTCCTGGAGCGGCTCACCCTCGACGAGAAGACCGCCCTGCTCCACGGCGGCCCGGACCCGGCCTCCCTCGGCCAGGCCGGATACCTCCCCGGCATCCCGCGCCTGGGCATCCCCGCACTCCGCCTCGCCGACGGGCCCGCCGGGGTACGCGTCGCCCGGCCCGCCACCGCCCTGCCCGCGCCGGTCCTGCTCGCCTCCGCCTTCGACCCGGCGCTGGCCCGCGAGTACGGCCGCGTCATGGGCCGCGAGGGCCGCGCGCTCGGCCAGGACGTACTCCTGTCGCCCCGGGCCAACCTCATCCGCACCCCGTACGCGGGCCGGAACGCCGAGACCTTCGCCGAGGAACCGCGCCTCACCGCCGACCTGGTCGCCGCGGTGACCCGCGGGATCCAGGACGAGGGGCTCATCGCCGCCGTCACCTACTTCGCCCTCGACAACCAGGAACACGGCCGCGACACCCTCGACGTCATCGCCGACGAGCGGACCCTGCACGAGACCGAACTACGCGGCTTCGAGGCGGCCGTGGCCGCCGGCGCCGGCGCGGTGATGGCCGCCGCCCACAAGGTCAACGGCGTGTACGCCTGCGAGAGCGGACCCCTGCTCGACGACGTGCTGCGCGGCGCCTGGGACTTCGACGGCTGGGTGATGTCCGACTGGGACGCCACCCACAGCACCGTCGCCGCCATCGGCGCCGGACTCGACATGGAGATGCCCGCCGGCACCCGCTACGGCGGCCCGCTGCGCGAGGCGGTGCGCGCCGGCTCCGTCCCCGAGGGCGCCGTCGACCTCGCCGTACGCCGGATCCTGACCACCATGGACCGCTTCGGGCTGCTCGCGGCCCGGCCCGCCGCACGGCCCGCGCGCGAGGCGGCCGCCGGGGCGCGGGTCGCCCGCAAGGTGGCCACCGCCGGAGCGGTGCTGCTGCGCAACGAACACGCCACCCTGCCGCTGACCGGCGCCGCCGCACGCTCCATCGCGGTGATCGGACCGACCGGCCAGGTCCCGTTCGTCAGCGGCGGCGGGCGCGCCCACGTGGTCCCCGACCGGGCCGCCGCCCCGCTCACCGCCATCCGCCAGCGCGCCGGGAACGGCTCGACCGTGCGCTACGCCCTCGGCGAGGACCTGTACGGCCGGGCGCTGCCCGCCGCCCTGCTGACGCCGCCGGCCGCTCTGGACGACCGGGCGGTGGACCCCCGGGGCGAGTGGAGGTACGAGGGCGAGTTCCGGCTCGCGGCGGACGACGAGTGGACTCTGCTCGTCCACTACACCGGGCGGCGGCCGGGCGTGCGGCTGGACGGGGAGGAACTGTTCCCCGTACGGCCGGGCGAGGACGGGTCCTCCGCGGGCGGACTGCTCGACTCGGCACCCGACGGAATGACCGTCCGGCGCCGCACGCTCGCCCTGAAGGCGGGTGTCCACCGGCTCGCCGTGACCGCCCGGGGCGGTGACAGGGTCCAGCGGTTCCGGCTGCGGCACACCACGAAGGCCACCCGGGCCGCGGACCTCGCAGAAGCGGTGAGGATCGCGAAGGCGGCCCGCAGCGTGGTCCTGTTCGCCTACGAGGACGCCGCCGAGGGCAGGGACCGGACCACACTGGAGCTGCCCGGCGGCCAGGCCGCGCTCATCGAGGCGGTCGCCGCCGCCAACCCCCGCACCGCGGTCGTGCTCAACACGCCGTCGAGCACGACCATGCCGTGGCTCGCCCGGACCGGGGCGGTGCTGCAGATGTACCACCCCGGCCAGGAGGGCGCGGGCGCCACCGCCGACATCCTCTTCGGCGACGTGGATCCGGGCGGCCGGCTCACCCAGACCTTCCCGGCCGACGAGCAGTCGACGCCGCTGGGCGGGGACCCCAAGCGCTACCCGGGGGTCGGCGGCCGGCAGGAGTACGGCGAGGGCATCCACGTCGGCCACCGCTGGTACGACGCGCAGCGGGTGGCCCCGCTGTTCCCCTTCGGGCACGGGCTCTCGTACACGACCTGGCAGTACGAGAAGCTCACGGTCCAGCCGGGCGCCGTCCCGGGGGAACCCGACGGCCTGCGCGTGGAGTTCACCGTCCGCAACACCGGCCGCCGCAAGGGCACCGAGGTGGCCCAGGTGTACGTGGGTCCGTCCCCGGACCTCGAGCTCGACCAGCCGGTGCGCGCGCTGGCCGGCTACCGCCGGCTGACCCTCGCGCCGGGGCAGGCGCAGCGGGTCGTCGTCGACGTCGATGCCCGGACGCTGTCCTCGTGGGATCCCGTACGGCGCGCGTGGGTGCTGGGCTCCGGCCGCCGCGAGGTGTTCGCGGGCCGTTCCTCGCGTGAACTGCCACTGAGGTCAAAGGCGGTGGTGGGGAGCCGATAGGCTGCCCGTCCGGTGTGTCACAGGGGGCACGCCGGGGACGATTCGGGAGGACGCACCGGTGCACATCCAGGAATGGCTGGAGACGATTCCGGCGGTCAGCATCTATCTCCTCGTGGGTCTGGTCATCGGCCTGGAGAGCCTCGGCATCCCGCTGCCGGGCGAGATCGTCCTGGTCAGCTCGGCCCTGCTCGCCTCCCAGCACGGGGAGATCGACCCGGTCGTACTGGGCATCTGCGCGACCACGGGGGCGATCGTGGGCGACTCGATCGGCTACGCGATCGGGCGCAGGGGCGGCAAGCCGCTGCTGGAGAAGCTGGGCCGGCGCTTCCCCAAGCACTTCGGGCCGGACCAGGTGGCGCTGGCGGAACGCTCCTTCGAGCGGTGGGGCATGTGGGCCGTCTTCTTCGGGCGGTTCGTGGCGCTGCTGCGGATCTTCGCCGGGCCGCTGGCGGGCGTGCTGCACATGCCGTACTGGAAGTTCCTGATCGCCAACATCTTCGGCGGGATCCTCTGGGCGGGCGGCACCACGGCCGTCATCTACTCGGTCGGAGTCGTCGCCGAACCGTGGCTGAAGCGGTTCTCCTGGCTGGCACTGGGCCTCGCCGTGGTGTTCGCCGTCGCGGTGACGCTGGTGATGCGCAGCCGGATGAAGAAGGCGGCCGCGGCGGCGGCCACGCCGGCGGGGGCCGCGGTTCCCGCACAGCAGGCGGTCGGGGCGACCGTCGGCGAGTGACGGCCGTGGCGCGACCGGAGGGCGACTGGTCCGACGAGGGCCGGTCGGACCAGTACAACCCGCTGGTGAACGGGCTGGGCCGGGCGGCGGAGAGCGGCGACACGGCCGCGGTACGGCAGCTGCTGGCCGCGGGGGCCGAGGTCGACGCCTGGGTGCCCGGTGCCCGGCGGGCGCTGGACCTGGCGGTGTGCGGCGGGCACACGGAGACCGTCCGGCTGCTCCTCGCGGAGGGCGCCGACCCCCGGCTCGATGCCGGCCCGTACGACGAGACGACACCGCTGGCGCTGGCGGCGGCGAACGGGCACACGGACGTCGCCCGGGCCCTCCTCGACGCCGGCGCGCCACCGGGCGGCCCCGCCGGACGGATGCGGTACGTGCCGCTGGTCCTGGCGGCCACGCCGGACGGGTTCCCGGACACCGTGGACCTGCTCCTGGAGCGTGGCGCCGACATCGAAGAGCGGACGATGCGGGACCTCACGCCGCTCGACTGGGCCGCCCGCTTCGGAGCCGCCCCGATGGTGGAGCACCTGCTGGCGCGCGGTGCCACCCTGACCCGGCGGACGGTGCAGGAGGCGAGGGAGGGGCGGGCCTGGGCCGCCGCCCGGCCGGGACCCGACACCCGCGCCCCCCGGTACGCGGCGGTGCTGTCCCTGCTCCGGGCGGCGTGGCAGGACCGGGACCGGAACACGGGGGACTCCTGGGCGGCTAGACCTCCGGGGTGAGCGTGACCGAGGCGCGGTGCTGCTTGGCCAGTTCCACGTACATCTGGGCGTTGAGCTTGATGTGCTCGCGTTCCTCCCCGGTCAGCTCGCGCCGCACCTTGGCCGGGACGCCCGCGACCAGCGAGCCGGGCGGGACGACCATGCCCTGGGGGACCAGCGCCTGCGCGGCGACCAGCGAGCCGGCGCCGATGACCGCACCGTTCAGGACGGTCGCGCCCATGCCGATCAGGCAGTCGTCCTCGACGGTGCAGCCGTGCACGACGGCGTTGTGGCCGATGGAGACCCGCTCGCCGATCGACACCGGGAATCCGGGGTCCACGTGGATCGTGCAGTTGTCCTGCACGTTGCTGTCCGCGCCGAGCGCGATCGGGCCGCAGTCGGCGCGCAGCACGGCCGAGTACCAGATGCTCGCGCCGGCGGCCAGGGTGACCTCGCCGACGACGACGGAGGTGGGTGCGGCGAAGGCGGTCGGGTCGAGGGACGGCTGCTTGCCGCCCACGCCCGCGATGAGTGCCTGGCCCTGCGTCGCATGCTGCGTCATGATCATTTCCTCTGTTTCCGGATGCCGCGCTACCGGCACGGTAGGGCACGCGCCCCGCCCGCCCCGCGATGGGGTGAAGATCACAGGATCGTGGTCCGGACGACCGGCCCCCGGCGGACTACCGTGGCCGGGTGCCGAAGAACCAGAACACGTTCTCCTCTCTGGCGGCCCTGCGCCGCCGGCTGGCGAACCGCGCGGTCCACACCGGCTGGCGCTGGATGCAGCGGGCCGGCGCGGTCACCGCGCACACCCCGGGGCGGCTGCGGTTCGGCGCGATCGGGCCCGCCACCCGGCTCGCCTTCCCGCAGGGCACCATCTTCGGAGAGCCCTGGATCCGGCTCGGTGACCACTGCATCATCGGCGAGCAGGTCACCCTCACCGCCGGGATGATGCCGGACCTCGACCTCGGCACGGAGCCGATGCTCGTCCTCGGCGACGGTGTGGTCATCGGCCGGGACAGCCACGTGATCGCCGACGCCCCGATCACCATAGGGAACGACACCTTCTGCGGCCCCGGGGTGTACATCACCTCCACGAACCACAGTTACGACGATCCGCACCAGCCCGTCGGCAGGCAGTGGCCGCGCAGCGCGCCGGTCGAGATCGGCCCGGGCTGCTGGCTGGGTACGGGCTCGGTCGTCCTGCCGGGCGCGCGGCTGGGCCGCAACGTCGTGGTGGCCGCGGGTGCCGTCGTACGGGGCGAGGTGCCGGACCACGCCGTGGTGGCCGGCGCTCCGGCGCGCGTCGTCCGCCGCTGGGAGCCGGAGACCGGCTGGCAGCCCCCGCTGCGCACACCGGCGCCGGTGCCGATCCCCGACGGGATGACCCCGGAACAGCTGCGCGGCCTGGCGGAGCTGGCGGAATCGGAGCTGGCGGAGCTGGCGGAGCCGGCGGAATCGGATCTCGCGGAGTCCGAACCGGCGGGAGCCGAAGCGGCGGGAGCCGAACCGGCGGGGGCCGAGTTCGTGGAGGCCGAGAAGGCCTAGGGGGTGCCAGGCGGCCCGGGCCCGGCGCTGATCCACCAGGACACCCCTACCTACCCCGCGGCCAGCAGGGCCGTGCCGGCCAGGGCCAGGCCCGCGCCCGCCGCCTGGACCGGGCGCAGGCGCTCCTTCAGTACGGCGAAGGCCGCCAGCGCGGTGATCACCGGGTAGAGCGAGGACAGTACGGCGGCGATGGTGACCGGGCCGTTCTGCGCGGCGATGGAGTAGGTGCCGTTCGCCGCGACGTCGGCGAGGCCGACGAAGGCCAGTGCGGGCAGCATCGCCCACAGGGCGCGCGGGCTCGTGCCCGCCGGGAGCGCCGGGGTGCCCCGCCGGGTCCGGACCCACAGGGCGGCGCCGCCCACGGCGACGTTGGTGACGCGCTGCACGAACAGGGCCAGGAACAGGCCGGTCACGGTGGCGGAGGCCTCGGCGATCAGGGCCATCACGGCGCCGAACCCGAAGGCGGCGACCAGGGTGAGGACAACGGCCTGCCGCTGGACGGGTGCACCGCGCAGTTCCGGTCCGCCCGCGAGGACGATGCCGGCGACGGCCACCACGATGCCGGCGAACTGTCCGGGGCCGGGCCGCTCGCCCAGGACCAGGCCTGCGGTGACCGGGACGACGACCCCGAGGGAGCCGAGCGGCGAGACCACGCCCATCGGCCCGAGCGCCAGCGCCTTGTAGAAGCTGAGCATGGCCACCGGTCCGACCAGCCCCGCGCCGACCGCGAACCACAGCTGCGGGCCCGCCTCGCGCCAGGCGCCGGTGCTGAGCACGACGGCGCCGAGCACGAACACGGCGACGACCTGCGAGACGACGACCACGGTCAGCGCCGGTATCCGGCGGGTCAGCAGCCCGCCGCCGAAGTCCGCGAGGCCCCACAGGACGGCCGTGGCCAAGGCGAAGAGGGCGGTCATGGCAGGCCTCGCAGTACAGTGCGGTGAACGGTGGGGTGCAGCATCGAGCACTCCGCAGGGTAGTTCACTGTACTGCACTGCGTCATCCACAATATTGGACGGAACGTGTCGGATCTCGAACAGCTCACCCAGACGCTCGCCCGGAACCTCAAGCGGTGGCGCGGAGAGCGCGGCTTCACCCTGGACTCCCTCGCGGCCCGTTCGGGAGTGAGCCGCGGGATGATCATCCAGATCGAGCAGGCCCGTACGAACCCGAGCGTCGGCACCACCGTCAAACTGGCCGACGCGCTCGGCGTCAGCATCTCCACGCTCCTCGACCACGGCCGCGGCCCGCAGGTGCGGATCGTCCCGCCGGACCAGAGCGTACGGATCTGGTCCAGCGAGGCGGGCAGTTCGACGACCATGCTGATCGGCACCGACGAACGGGGGCCGATGGAGCTGTGGACCTGGCACCTGGTGCCGGGCGAGGCCACGGAGTCCGCCCCCCACCCCTCCGGCACCATCGAGATGCTGCACGTCACGGCCGGGGAGCTGACGCTGGTGGTCGGCGAGGAGCGGTTCAGCGTACCGGCCGGCGCCGCGGCCGCCTTCGAGGCCAACCTCCCGCACGGCTACCGCAACGACGGCTCCGTGCCCATGGAGATGACCCTCGCGGTGTCCGTGCCGCCGGTCTCGGCACCGGTCTAGCAGGGCCGGCCGGTACGTTGCGCTAGAGCGCCGGGATCTCGATCGCCGGGCAGCGGTCCATGACCATGGTCAGCCCGGCCGCGCGGGTGCGCTCGAAGGCGGCCTCGTCGATCACGCCCAGCTGGAACCAGACGGCGTCCGCTCCGACGGCCGCCGCCTGGTCGGCCACCGGCCCCGCCAGCTCGCTGTTCACGAACACGTCCACCACGTCCACCTTGAAGGGGATCGCCTCCAGCGAGGCGTACCCGGGCTCCCCGTGCACCGTCTCCGCCTTGGGATGTACGGGGATCACCCGCTTGCCGAACTGCTGCAGGACGCGCGCCACCCCGTAGGCCGCCCGGTCCCGGTTGTTCGAGAGGCCCACCACGGCCCAGGTGTCGCCCAGTTCGGTGAGGATCTTGCGGATGGTCGCCGGATCGCCGTACACGTGTGCCGCCTCCTGCTGCTGTGCCTGCTGTTTTCGCGCTGCTTGCTCCGCGCTCTGCAACAGCAACCGAAAAGACACATGTCCGATTCCCCGTAGGGTGGAGCGGTGAAGGCAGACCAGTACGTGACGGTGTCCCGCGAGGGCGTGCACGAGTCCGAGATCAACCGCTCGCGCTTCCTGTGCTCGCTCGCGCCCGCCGCGACCGAGCAGGAGGCGCAGGACTTCGTCGCGCGCATCCGCAAGGAGCACCCCACCGCCACGCACAACTGCTTCGCCTACGTGATCGGCGCCGACGCGGCCGTCCAGAAAGCCAGTGACGACGGTGAGCCCGGCGGCACCGCCGGGGTGCCCATGCTGCAGATGCTCATGCGCCGCGACATCCGGTACGCCGTCGCCGTCGTCACCCGCTACTACGGCGGTGTGAAACTCGGCGCCGGCGGCCTGATCAGGGCCTACGGCGGAGTCGTCGGCGAGGCCCTCGACGCGCTCGGCACCGTCACCCGGCGCCGCTACCGGCTGGCCACCGTCACCGTCGACCACCAGCGCGCCGGCAAGACCCAGAACGACCTGCGCTCCACCGGCCGTACCGTGGTGGACCTGCGCTACGGGGCCGCGGTCGAGATCGAGGTCGCCCTCCCCGAGGCGGACCTGCCCGCCTTCGAGGCCTGGCTCGCCGACAGCACGGCGGGCAGTGCCGCCCTCACCCTCGGCGGAGAGACGTACGCGCCCTGAGCGACGGGCCGGACGCGTTAGCGTAGAGGGGTTCACGAGCGGGAGACCACCAGGGGGAGACGGTATGTGCGGCGAGGCCGGCGAGTGAAGGTCCTGCACACCTCCGACTGGCACCTGGGCCGGTCCTTCCACCGCGTCAGCCTGCTCGGAGCCCAGGCCGCCTTCGTGGACCACCTCGTCGAGACCGTCCGCGAGCGCGAGGTCGACGCCGTCCTCGTCGCCGGCGACGTCTACGACCGGGCCGTGCCCCCACTGCCCGCCGTCGAGCTGTACGACCGGACCCTGCACCGGCTCGCCGAGCTCGGCGTGCCCACCGTGATGATCTCCGGCAACCACGACTCCGCCCGCCGGCTCGGCGTCGGGGCCGGGCTGATCGGACGGGCCGGGATCCACCTCCGCACCGACCCGGGCGGCTGCGCCGACCCCGTGGTGCTCGCCGACGCACACGGCGAGGTGGCGCTGTACGGGCTGCCGTACCTGGAACCGGCACTGGTCAAGGACCGGTTCGACGCCGAGAAGGTGAGCCACGAGGCGGTGCTGGGCGCGGCCATGGACCGGATCCGCGCCGACCTCGCCGCCCGCCCGCCCGGCACCCGCTCCATCGTCCTCGCCCACGCCTTCGTCACCGGCGGGCAGGCCAGCGACAGCGAGCGCGACATCTCCGTCGGCGGGGTGGAGGCCGTGCCCGCCTCCGTCTTCGACGGGGTGGACTACACCGCCCTCGGCCACCTCCACGGCTGCCAGACGATCAACGAACGGGTCCGCTACTCCGGTTCCCCGCTCGCCTACTCCTTCTCCGAGGCCGACCACCGCAAGAGCATGTGGCTGATCGAACTGGGCGGGGCAGGCGAGATCACCACCGCCGAGCGGATCGACACCCCCGTACCGCGGCCCCTCGCCCGGCTGCGCGGACCTCTGGACGAGCTGCTGGAGGACCCGGCGCACGCGCGGCACGAGGACTCCTGGGTCGAGGCCACCCTCACCGACCCCGTCCGCCCCGACGACCCGATGGCCCGGCTCGCCGCCCGCTTCCCGCACACCCTCAGCCTCGCCTTCGACCCCGAGGGCCGCGAAGAAGAGACCGGCGCTTCCTACGCCCAGCGGCTCAAGGGCCGCAGCGACCAGGAGATCGCCGAGGACTTCGTCGCCCACGTACGCGGGGGCGGCCAGCCGGACGAGGCCGAACGGGCCGTCCTCCAGGGCGCCTTCGACGAGGTACGGGCCGACGACAGCCGTCAGGAGACCCACCGATGAGGCTCCACCGGCTCCGGATCACGGCCTTCGGGCCCTTCGCCGAACCCCAGGACATCGACTTCGACGCCCTGTCCGGAGCCGGCATCTTCCTGCTGCACGGGCCCACCGGCGCCGGCAAGACCTCCGTCCTGGACGCCGTCTGCTACGCCCTGTACGGATCCGTCCCCGGAGCCCGCCAGGCCCCCGGCACCAGCCTGCGCAGCGACCACGCGGCCGCCGACACCCCGACCGAGGTCACGCTCGAACTCACTGCGGGCGGCCGCCGCCTGGAGATCACCCGGCGCCCCGAGCAGGACCGCCCCAAGAAGCGCGGCACCGGCACCACCAAGGACAAGGCGCAGAGCCTGCTGCGCGAGCACACCGCCGACGGCTGGCAGCCGCTCAGCCGCTCGCACCAGGAGATCGGCGAGGAGATCGAGCAGCTGCTCGGCATGAGCCGGGAGCAGTTCTGCCAGGTGGTGCTCCTGCCGCAGGGCGAGTTCGCCCGGTTCCTGCGCGCCGACGAGGCCGCCCGCGGCCGGCTCCTCGGCCGGCTCTTCGACACCCGCCGCTTCGCCGCCGTCGAAGCCCTGCTCGGCGAACGCCGCCGGGCCGCCGAGGCCAAGGTGCGCGCCGGGGACGAGAAGGTACTGCACACCGCACAGCGGCTGGCGCAGGCCGCCGGGGACAGCGCGGACCTCCGGGCCTGGCCGCTGCCCCGGCACCAGCCCGGCGACCCCGGACTCGCCGGCGCCGTCCGGGCCTGGGCCGCCGTCGCCCGCTGCTCCGCGCGCGAGCGGCTCACCGTCGCGGAGTGGGCGCTCGCCGCCGTCGAGGGCCGGCACGCCGCCGCCCGGCGGGCCGCCGAGGACGCGCGGGAACTCGACCGGCTCCAGCGGCGGCACGCGGAGACCGCCCGGCGGGCCGCCGTCCTCGCCGAGGCGGCCCCCGAGCGGGAGCGCGTGCGCGCCCTGCTGGACCGTGCCCGCCGCGGCGCCCTGGTGGCTCCCGCCCTGGAACTGCGCGGCGCGGCCTCCGCCGGGCACCTGGCCGCCGCGCACGCGGAAACGGCCGCCCGCGCCGCACTCCCGGCCTCCCTGCAGGACGCCGGGACCGGGCAACTGGCCGCCGAGGAGCAGCGGCTGCGCGAGGAGCTCGGCGCGCTCGGCGCCGCCCACCGGGCCGAGCAGCGCAGCGCCGCGATCGGCCGCGAACGGGCCAACCTGGAACGGGAGTCCCGCGCCGCCGAGGAGCAGCACCGCGAATCCGCCGAGTGGCTGGAGCGCTGGGACGCCACCCGGGCCGCCCTGCACGCCCGCGTGGACGCCGCCCAGCAGGCCGCGACCCTGGCCGAGCAGCTCGCGGGCAAGCTGGAACCCGCCCGGCTCCAGCTGAACGCGGCCCGGCGGCGCGACGAGCTGGCCGCCGCCGCCGAGCGCGACGCGGCCGAACTGCTCCGCGCCCGCGAGGAGTCGGCCGCCGCCCGGGAGCGCTGGCTGGAGCTCAAGGAGGCCCGGCTGCGCGGGATCGCCGCCGAACTCGCCGAGGCGCTGGTGGCGGGGGAGGCATGCGCCGTCTGCGGATCGTCGCAGCACCCCGCTCCGGCCCGGCCGGCCCCCGGCCACGTGGACCGTGCCGCCGAGGACGCCGCCCACGCACGCTTCGAGCAGGCCGAGGAGGCCAAGGCCGTCGTCGAGCGCCGGCTGGCCGCCGACGAGCAGGCCCGCGCCGACGCCGCGGCCGTCGCCGGCGACGCCACCACCGGCGAACTCCTCGCCCTGACCGCGGATCTGAGCTCCCGGCACGCCGCCGCGCACGCCGCGGCCGCCGGACTCCACGCGGCCCGCGAGCAGCTCGCCCGCGCCGAGCGCGAGCACGCCGCACGCAGCGCCGACCGGCTCGACGCCGAGCGCCGGGCCGCTGCCCGGGCCTCCCACCGCGAGCAACTCGACCGCGAACAGGCCGCGCTGGAGGCAGAGCTCGCCCTCGTACGGGCCGACGCGCCGACCGTCGCGGCCCGCGCCCGGATCCTGGAGGACCGGGTCCGGATGGTCTCGGCGGCCGCGACCGCGCTGCGCCGGGCCGAGACCACCGCCGCCCGCCTGAAGGAAGCCGACGACCAGCTCGCCGACGCCGCCTTCAAGGCCGGCTTCGACACCGTAGAGGCCGCCGCCGACGCGGTGCTCCCCGAATACGAACGCACCGCGCTCCAGCGCCGGATGGACGCCTGGCAGGCAGAAGAAGCCATGCTGGCGGACCGCCTCGGCGAGAGTGACACGGCCGCCGCGGCAACCCGGCCTCCGGCCGCGCCGGAGCAGGCCGAGGCGTACGCCGCCCAGGTCGAGGCGAAGCTTCGTACGGCCGGGTCCGCCTTCGACGCGGCCCGCGTCCGGTGCGCCGAGCTCGACCGGCTCTCCCGGCAGGCCGAGCAGGAACTGCGCGCCCTGGGTCCGCTGCGCGAGGCCTACGAGCGGGTGGCCCGGCTGGCCGGGCTCACCGCCGGGACCTCCGCCGACAACGAACGCAAGATGCGGCTGGAGGCGTACGTACTGGCCGCCCGCCTGGAGCAGGTCGCCGCCGCCGCGACGGTACGCCTGCTGCGGATGTCCGGCGGCCGCTACACCCTGGTCCACTCCGACGCGCGGGCGAGCGGACGGGGCCGCTCCGGCCTCGGGCTGCACGTGGTCGACGCCTGGACCGGCAGCGAGCGGGACACCGCCACATTGTCGGGCGGCGAGACCTTCTTCGCCTCGCTCGCCCTCGCCCTGGGGCTGGCCGACGTGGTCACCGACGAGGCGGGCGGCATGCGCCTGGACACCCTCTTCATCGACGAGGGATTCGGCAGCCTCGACGACCAGGCACTGGACGAGGTGCTCGACGTACTGGACTCGCTGCGCGAGCGGGACCGCAGCGTCGGCATCGTCAGTCACGTGGCCGATCTGCGGACCCGCGTGCAGGCCCAGCTGGAGATCGTCAAGCAGCGCGGGGGCTCGGTGGTGCGCCACCGCACCGCGGCGCTCACGGACTGAGCGGCCTGCGGGGCAGGGGTGAGGAGTACACGATGCTCGTCGTCACCGAGCCGAGGCCGGCGATCCGGCCCGTGACCTCCTCCAGGTGTCCCATCGAACGCGCGGCGACCTTGAGGACGAAGCAGTCGTCACCGGTGACGTGGTGCGCCTCCAAGATCTCGGAGGTGGCGTCGAGGAAATCGTGGAACGGCTTGTAGTTGCCGTGCGGATAGCGCAACCGGACCAGGGCCAGGATCGACTTGCCGAGCTTCTCCGGGTCGACCACCGCCGTGTAGCCGGTGATGATGCCGAACTCCTCCAGGCGGCGGACCCGTTCGGTGACGGCGCTCGCGGACATCGACACGGAGCGGGCGAGCTCGGTGAAACTGGCGCGGCCGTCCCGCTGGAGGGCTTCGAGGATCCGCCAGTCGGTGGCGTCGGGGGAATAGTCGGTCATATGGCAGGTCTAGCAGGGGATTCCCCGGTCGGACAAGGAAAAGGCCGGGGAAATCCACTTCCGAGGTTCTTCAACAGATCGTAGATTTTGAGCCATGACGACGACACGGAACACCTCGACCGCGCCCGCCGCCAACCCCGTCCTGCGGGTGGCCCCAGCCTCTCCGGCCGCGGCCGCCGCCTACTTCGCGGCGAGCCTCGCCTTCCACGCGGACGTGTCGGACGTCGCCGCCGCCTTCAAGGCCCACCGCGAACAGGGCGCCGAGCTCGGCTTCCAGCTGATCGACTCCCGCTCCACCCCCTCCTGGGACCAGGCCCACGTGCCCGGCGCCATCCACCTGCCCACCGCGCTCATCCCCGAGCAGGCCGAGCGGCTCCTCGACAAGAACGTGCCCGTGGTGACCTACTGCTGGGGCCCGGGCTGCAACGGAGGCGCCCGCTCCGCACTGGCCCTGGCCGAACTCGGCTTCCAGGTCAAGGAGATGCTGGGCGGCATCGAGTACTGGATCCGCGAGGGCTTCGAGGTCGAGACCTGGCAGGGCAGCCAGCGGCGTGCCGAGGCCGACCCGCTGACCGCGCCCACCGACTCGGACGACTGCGGCTGCTGAACCGGCCGGGCGGACACGCGCGAGGGCCGCACACCACCCACCCGGGGTGCGGCCCTCGCGGCCTTGCGCCTGTAGGGGTCAGAGCTTCGAGAGCTCGTCCACCAGGTCGTCCAGCCCCAGCGAACCCTGCGACAGGGCCGCCATGTGCCAGGCCTTCAGGTCGAAGGAATCGCCGTGCGCGGCCCGGGCGTTGTCCCGGCCGAGCAGCCAGGCGCGCTCGCCCAGCTTGTAGCCGATCGCCTGGCCGGGCATCGACAGGTACCGGGTCAGCTCGCTCTCCACGAAGTCCGCGGGCCGGCCGCTGTGCAGGCCGAAGAACTCCTGCGCGAGATCAGGGGTCCAGGTCTCGCCCGGGTGGAACGGAGAGTCCGCCGGGATCTCCAGGCCCAGGTGCATGCCGATGTCCACGATGACCCGCGCCGCGCGCATCATCTGACAGTCCAGGTAGCCCAGACGCTGCTCCGCGTCCTTGAAGTAGCCCAGCTCGTCCATCAGCCGCTCCGCGTACAGCGCCCAGCCCTCGGCGTTGGCGCTGACGATGCCGACCGTGGCCTGGTAGCGCGAGAGCCGGTCCGCCACGTGCGTCCACTGCGCGAGCTGGAGGTGGTGCCCCGGCACGCCCTCGTGGTACCAGGTCGAGACCAGGTCGTACACGGGGAAGCGGGTCTGGCCCATCGTGGGCAGCCAGGTGCGGCCCGGTCGGGAGAAGTCCTCCGAGGGGGAGGTGTAGTACGGGGCCGCGGCGCCGCCCGGCGGCGCGATCCGGGACTCCACCCTGCGGACCCGCTCGGCGAGTTCGAAGTGCGTGCCGTCGAGGTTCTCGATGGCCTCGTCCATGATGCCCTGCAGCCAGGCCTGGACCTCGTCCACGCCCTCGATGTGGGTGCCGTGCTCGTCGAGGTGGCGCAGCGCCTCCCAGGGGCCGGCGCCCGGCAGGATCTTGGCCGCCTCGGCCTTCATCTCGCCCAGCAGCCGGTGGTACTCGGACCAGCCGTAGGCGTACGCCTCGTCCAGGTCCAGGTCCGTGCCGTTGAAGTACCGCGACCAGCGGGCGTACCGCTCGCGGCCGACGGTGTCCGGCTTGCCCTCGACGGCCGGGGCGTACACCGACTCCATCCAGTCGCGCAGTCCGGCGACGGAGGCGGTCGCGGCGGCCGCCGCCTCGTCGAGCTCGGCGCGCAGGGCGTCGGGACCGGCGGAGGCGAAGTCCTCGAAGAAGGCGGGCTCGTCGCCGTCCTGGCCGGCCCAGGAGGCCAGCTGGCCGATCATGGTGGCGGTGGCGCGCGGGCCGCCGTACAGGCCGCGCTGCAGACCGAGGTCCAGGCTCTCGCGGTAGCCGGCGAGCGCGGCCGGTACGGCGCGCATCCGCTCGGCGATCGCCGCCCAGTCCTCGTCGGTGTCGGCGGGGGTCAGCGAGAACACCTCGCGGATGGAATGGGCGGGGCTGTGGATGTTGCTGACCGCGCACAGATCCTCGTCGGCCTCGTGGACGGCGAGTTCGGCCGTGAGGCGCTCGCGCAGCAGGCGGGCGCAGCGGCGCTCGACGTCGCTGTCGGCGCCGGGGAGCCGCTCGGCCGCGTCGAGGCGGGCGAGGGTGGTGCGGGAGAGCTCGGCGACGGCCGCGCGGCCGGCCGGGGAGAAGTCCGGGAGCTTGCCGGAGCTCGCGGCGACACCGAGGTAGGTACCGGTGATCGGGTCGAGGGTGATCAGGTCGTCGACGTACGCGTCGGCCACCTGGCGGGGCAGCCTGGTGTCGCTGCCGTTGTGGAGGGTCTCTGACATGGGGACATCTTCGTACGCGGGATGCGGTCGCGTCATCACCGTTGGACGCCGGTCTGCTGACGCGAGCGGCCCGGCCCACCCTCCGGTACGGGCGGAGGGCGGACCGGAGGGTGAACCGGAGGGTGGACCGGGGCGTGCCGCTCGGCGTCGGTGCGGCGCGGCCGGTGTCAGTGCCGGTGGTGGGGGCGCCGCTCCTGCTCGCGCGGGTGGTCGTACGGGAGGTCGTACGGGAGGCGCGAGACGACCGGGGTGGCGTCCAGGCGGGCGGTGATCACCAGGGTGCCCTCCTCGACCTGGTAGTCGAGGGGCAGGCCCAGGCCGCGCATGGCGGCGACCATGCCGGTGTTGGAGGCCCGGGTGACGGCGTACACGCTGTCGCAGCCGGCCTCGATGGCCAGGGAGATGAGCCGGCGCAGCAGCTCGGAGCCGATGCCGCGGCGCTGCCACTCGTCCTCGATGAGCAGGGCGACCTCGGTCTCGTCCCCGTCCCACAGCAGATGGCCGAGGGCGACGAGCTTGCCGGAGGCGGTGGTGGCGGCGAGGGTGCGGCCGAAGCGGGGGCTGAGCAGGTGGCCGAGGTAGGCGTCGGCGTCGGCGACGGGGCCGTGGTAGCGCAGGCCGAGGGTGCGCTCCGAGCAGCGGTCGTGCATCGCGCGGGCCGCCGCCCGGTCGGAACCGTCCGCGCGGCGCACGGTGATCTCGTTGCCCTCGGGCAGCGTCAGCACGTCCTGGCTGCGGGGCACGCGCGGGCCGAGGCGGGCGTCGAGCTCGACCAGGGCGCGGGCGCGGGCGAACTCGGTCGGGGTGAACGGCAAGTGGGGCCGCTCCACGGTGATCGCGCCGCCCGAGGGGTCGCGCAGCCGCATGACCGTGGCCTCCAGGACCCCCTCGACCGGGGCGTCGCCTCCGGAGTTCGGGCGGCCCGAGAGGGTGGTCGCCGGGATGGAGTGGATCGTGCACCGGCCCAGGAGCTGGCGCAGTGCGAGGGGGAGTTCGGCGGCGTCCAGGGCGGTCCGGGTGGCCAGGCCCAGTACGCGGGTCGGGGTGTCGACCAGGTCGTGGGCGTCGGCGCGCTCGATCCAGGTGCTGTGGCCGCCGGCCCGGGCGACGGCGCGGGTGAGCTCGGCGGAGGGCAGCTGCTGCGGGGCGCGCAACAGGAACTCGTCGACGGTGCCGCCCTCGGGGAGCGGGTGGGTCTGGAGGGTGAGGATGTCGACGCCGTTACGGGCGAGGGCGGTGCAGAGCGCGGCGAGGGAGCCGGGCTCGTCACGGACGGTGGTGCGCATCCGCCACAGGGCGGAGGCGGCGGCGGTCGCGCCGGGGACAGCGGCCGGCGGCGGGGTCGGATCGCTCGGCGCTGTGTTCTCCGGCGGCGGCGCATGGCTGTGGCGCCGTGCCCACCAGGTGTGGAAGGCCGCGGTGACCAGGAGTGCGACGGCCGAGGCGACCAGCAGGACCGGGCCCCTCGGACCGTGCACGACGAGATTGGCGATGGCGTCGGCGACCGCGACGGCGCAGAAGAGCGCGGCGAGTTCGACGACGTCGCGACGCCAGTGGTGGCGGTGGAGACGCTGGGCAGAGGTAACACTACGGTCAGTCATGCAGACCACTGTGACGCAGGGGTGTTGCGTGATCACGAACGATCTGTGACCGGCTGGTTAAGTGTCCATCTGGTCGATTTCACGCGGTTTTCCCGGTTCGTGTGCTCACTGGCCCACGCGGCCGGGCTGGAGCGTCCTCGTGAACAGCACGCCGCCGCCTTGGCGCCGCAGCCGGACGGTGAGTTCTCCGCTGCCGCCGTCGATGTCGACCTCGCCGTAGTACGGGGGGTTCTCCGAGGGCGCCATGTTGGCGAACGGGGCCGACTGCACGAACGCCGTCTCCGGACCGAAGGTGGCGTCGAGCCGCCCGGCGGGGAAACCGCCCGCGCCGATCGGGCCGGATACGAACTCCCAGAACGGCGCGAAGTCGGTGAAGGCGGCCCGCTCGGGCGCGTAGTGGTGGGCGGCCGTGTAATGGACGTCAGCGGTGAGCCACAGGGTGCCGGTGATGCGCTGGTGCTTGATGTGGCGCAGGAGTTCGGCGATCTGGAGCTCCCGGCCCAGCGGGGCTCCGGGGTCGCCCTGGGCCACGGCCTCGACGTTCGCCGCGCCGTCGGCGACGACGGTGCCCAGCGGCATGTCGGCGGCGATGACCTTCCAGGTGGCGCGGGAGCGCGACAGCTCCCGCTTGATCCAGGCGAGCTGCTCGGGGCCGAGGATGCCGATGGGGTCCTCGGTCTGGGTGCCGGGGGAGTTGGCGTTGCGGTAGGTACGCATGTCGAGCACGAAGACGTCGAGCAGCGGGCCGTAGCGCATCACGCGGTACATCCGGCCCTCGGCGCGGCCGCCGCGCAGGTCGGTGATGGGGAAGTACTCGCCGAAGGCCTGGCGGGCCCGGGCGGCGAGGACGTCGGCTTCCCTGACGGTGTAGCGGGGGTCCTCGATCAGCTGGCCGGGGTACCAGTTGTTGCGCACCTCGTGGTCGTCCCACTGGGCGAGGACCGGGACCTGGGCGTTGAAGTCGCGCAGGTTGCGGTCGAGCAGGTTGTAGCGGAAGTTCCCGCGGAACTCGGCGAGCGTCTCGGCGACCTTCGACTTCTCCTCGGTGGTGACGTTGCGCCAGACGCTGCCGTCGCGCAGGGGTACGGCGGCCTGGATCGGCCCGTCGGCGTAGATCGTATCCCCGCTGAAGAGGAAGAAATCGGGGTCGCGCAGCCGCATCTCCTCGAAGACGCGGTAGCCGCCGAGGTCCGGGTTGATGCCCCAGCCCTGGCCCGCCAAGTCGCCCGACCACAGGAAGCGCACGTCGTGGCGGCGGGAGGCGGGGGTGGTGCGGAACGTGCCGCGGACCGGCTCGCCCGTGCGGCGGTGGATCTCCAGGGGGGCGGCGGGATCGGGGCCGGACCAGCGTGCCGCCACACCCCGGCCCGGCCGCGTCCGCCACGCGAACCCCGGATGAACAGCCGTCAGCAGCTCAGGCGCCCGTACGGGTTGCCGCGCTGCGGGCCGTGTCCAGGACCACCCGGGCGACCAGCGCGGGATCGTCGCTCATCGGGACGTGACCGCAGTCCGGGAGCCGTACCAGCCGGGCGCCGGGCACGGTGTGCTTGGCGCGCACGCCCTGGCGGCGCAGGAGCAGCCGGTCGCGGGCGCCCCAGGCGATGGTGACCGGCAGGCCGGGCACGTCGTCGGTGAACCGTACGGAACCGCCCGCGGCCAAGGTCTTCTCGAATCCGGTGGCATCGCGCAGGGCGAGGGTCTCGGCGACCACGGCCTGCGGCGAACGGCGCCCCGGGCGGGCGTAGATGGTGCCGGTGAGCGCGGCCCGGCCGACGGCGGCGTGCGCGAGCCGCTCCAGCGCGGGGCGGGGCAGCGCCTTGGCGCCGGCGCGCATCGCGAGGAGGGTGGCGAAGGCGTAGCGGCGCTCGCCCTCGGTCCAGAACCCGGCGGGAGAGAGCGCGGTCACCGAGCGGGCCAGGCCGATCCGGCCCATCTCGAGCGCGAGCAGGCCGCCGAGCGAGTTGCCCGCCACGTGCGGGCGTTCGACGCCGAGCGCGGCGCAGAGCGCTCCCAGGGCCGGGGCGACGGTGCCCAAGTCGTACGGGACCCCCTCGGGCAGCGGCTCCGAGACGCCGAAACCGGGCAGGTCGACGGCGATCACGTCGTACTCGGCGGCCAGGATGTCGGTCACCGGGTGCCAGGCCTGGAGGTGGTGGCCGATGCCGTGCAGGAGGAGAAGCGGTTCGCCCGCGCCCTTGCGCTCGTAGGCGACGGTGGCGGTGCGCGGGCCCAGCGGCGATTCGATGGTGAACGAGACCGTGGCGGTCATGCTGCTCCTCGTCGGAGGGGGTGGACGCGTACGAGACAAGCTGTCAGGAGTACCCACCGCCATGACTACCGCCCGGTAGGCCTTGACTACAAGGCTTTGGGCCGTACGGATGCACGCGAACATCCCGTGAACGGCTTGATACCTATGCCCGATCTGCCCGGCAAAGGCCCGAGCATTGGTCTTGACCAAGGGGGTGCACCGTCCTATCGTCGCAGGGATAGTGCAGGAACCTTTAATAAACAAGGGCGCGGAACTGCCGCTGGAACACACGGCGAGTGCAGCGATGGCAGGAGGATTCAGGGTGGGGACCACGCAGCTCGAAACGGTGCCGGAGCCGAAGTACTGGCACCTCAAGACCGTCCTCAGCGAAGCGCTCGACCAGGACTTCGCCGTCGGCGAGGTGCTGCCCAACGAGCGTGAGCTCGCAGCCCGTTTCGGAGTGGCCCGCGCGACCCTGCGCCAGGCGCTGGAGCAGCTCGAGCTCGAGGGCCGTCTGCAGCGGCGCCGCGGTGTCGGAACGACGGTCGCCCCGCCGCGCGTCGGCGTCGCCGTCGGCAGCACGCAGCACGGCTGGCCCGGTGACGGCGTCGACGGCTGGGAGCCGGTGGACGCGGGCGAGGGTCTGCCGCCGGCCGCGGTCCTCAAGCTCCTCGGTACGGGAGCGTCCGCTGCCGGCCAGCCCGTCCACACCGTCCGCCGGACCCGGGTCACCCAGGGCCAGGTCGTCGCCGCCGAACTGCTCTACGTTCCGGCTGCCTCCGTGCCCGGACTCACCGCCATCGAGGCCCCGACCGGACCGGCCCGAGCCCGCGCCGTCCTGCGCGAACTCCAGCGCCTCGTCCTCGACGGCCAGGACCGCTCGGTGGAGCTCGGCTCCGCCCGCGCTGACGACGCCAAGGAGCTGGACCGCCTGCCGGGTGCCCCGGTCCTCCTGGTCACCACGCGGTACTTCACCGCCGCGGGCACCGCCGCCGTGTCGGTGGCCACCTACCGCGCCGACACCTGCCGCCTGACCTTCGGCGACTCGGGTGCCGTCGAGATCACCGACGAGCCGCGCGTCGCCTCCTGAACCAGCCCGCACCGCTCACCGTCACACGCGGACACCCGTCGGCAGGCCAGTCCGGCCGGCGGGTCGGCGCGCTCGCCGGCTCGCTCGTCAGCGTCGGCGGGCCGTGACCGTCTTCTCCACCGCGAAAAGCTCCTCCTCGACGTGGTCGAGCGCGAGCCGCAGCGCCCCCGTGGCCACCGCGGCCTCGCCGAGCAGGGAGAGGGCCACCCGCGGCGGACGCAGGCAGTAGCGCTCCAGCTCCTGACGGAGGGGATCCAGCACCCCGTCCAGGCCGGCCGCCCAGCCACCGACGACGACCAGCTCCGGATCCATCGCCAGGACCAGCGCCGCCACGTCGTGGACCAGCCGCTGGATGAACCGCTGGACGGCGGCCACCGCCTGCTCGTCGCCGCGCCGGGCCATCGAGAAGACCTCGGCGACCGCGGCTTCGTCCAGCGGGTGCAGCGGTTCGCCGGTGGTCGACAGCAGCTTCTCGGGGGTGACCTCCCGGCCCAGCAGGTGCAGGGCGCCGATCTCGCCGGCCGCCCCGCCGAAGCCGCGGTGCAGCCGCCCGCCGATCAGCGAGCCTGCGCCCGGGCTGAGTCCCGCCATCACGAACACCATGTCGTCGGTGTCCCGCGCGGCCCCCTTCCAGTGCTCGGCGACCGCCGCCGCGTTGGCGTCGTTCTCCACCTGCACCGGGCACCGGAACGAGCGCCGCAGCCGGTCCCCGAGCGGCAGCCCGGTCCAGCCGGGCAGCGCCGTGCCGAGGCGGACGGTGCCGTCCGCCTCCACGATCCCGGGGCTGCCGACGCCGACCGCCCGGAGCGAGTCGCGCGGGATCCCGGCCCGGCGCAGCAGGTCCGCGACCGCCGCCCGTACCCGCTCCAGCCGTTCGTCGGCCGAGGCCGTCTCGGCGACCTCCTTGGTGCCGGCGCCGATCACCCGCCCGTCCAGCCCGGAGAGCAGTACCGCGATCCGGTGCGAGCCGATCTCGATGCCGAGCAGGTGCCCCGCCTCGGCCCGGAACCGGAACCTTCGCGCAGGACGCCCCTGCCGCCGCGCACCTTCCTCGGCGTCGGCCTCGACGACGAGCCCGGTCCCGATCAGCCCTTCGACGACTCCCTCGACGGTCGGCCGGGAGAGCCCGGTCACCCGGGTGAGATCGGTGAGGGTCGGCGATGCGGCCGCGCGCAGGGCCCGAAGCACCACGGCGGAGTTGATCCGCCGGAGCAGGGAGGGGTCCCCGCCGGTCAGCTGCCCCAACGTGTGTCCTCCCAGCCGGTGAGCCTGTCAGCCGGATCGTACTGCGCACCCCTCGCGGCGGCGAGAAGCGGCCCCCCATCGGCCGGAACGTTCCCCTCCCGTCAGGCCGGGGCGACGAACCCCGACTCGTACGCCGTGATCACCGCCTGGGTCCGGTCCCGCGCCCCCAGCTTCGCCAGGATCGCACTGACATGTGACTTGACCGTCTCCGCGCCGATGATCAGCTCGCCCGCGATCTCCACGTTGGTCAGCCCCCGCGCCATGAGCCGCAGCACCGACTCCTCCCGCTCGGTCAGGGCCGCCCGCTCCAGCACGGCCCGGGCCTGCCGGTTCCCGTACTCCGCGGCCAGCGCCCGCACCGCGGCCGGGAAGAGCAGCGTCTCGCCCTCCGCCACCAGCCGCACCGCGTGCACGATCTCCGAGGGCCGCGCCCGCTTGAGCAGGAACCCGTCCGCGCCCGCCCGCAGCGCCTGGTAGACGTACTCGTCGTTCTCGAAGGTCGTGACCACGAGGATCTTCGGCGGGGAATCCACCGTCCGCAGGACCGCCCGGGTCGCCTCGATCCCGTCGAGCAGCGGCATCCGCACGTCCATCGCCACCACATCGGGCCGCAGCTGCCGCACGAGCGGGACGACCGAGGCACCGTCGGCCGCCTCACCCACCACTTCGATGTCGGGCTGGGCTTCCAATACGGCGCGCAGACCCGCGCGCACCAGGGGTTCGTCATCGACGAGCAGTACGGTAACCGGCATCCCGTCAGCGTATTCGCTCCAGCGGAAGCCGGGCGCGCACCCTCCAGTTGCCCTCGTACGGCCCGGTCTCGGCCTCCCCTCCGAGCAGTGCGGCACGCTCCCGCATCCCGCGCAGCCCGCCGCCCGTCCCGGTCATCAGCGCGGGACCGTCGGGCAGCGGATTGAGCACCTCCAGGTCCAGCCTTCCCACCGCCGCCTCGACCCGGACCCGCACGGGGACCGGCCCGCAGTGCCGCAGCACATTGGTCAGCGCCTCCTGCAGGATCCGGTAACCCTCACGGGTGACCGGTCCGGGCAACTGCTCGAGCGGACCCGACAGTTCGGCGTCCACCGTCGAGCCGGAAGCCCGCGCCGACTGCAGCAGGCGGTCCGCGTCCGCCAGCGTCGGCCGCTGCGAGGGCGGCTGCGCGGACTCCCGCAGCACCAGCAGCACCCGCTCCAAGTCCTCCATCGCGGCCCGGCCGGTCTCCTCGATCGCGCACAGCGCCCGCTCGGTGAACTCCGGGTTCCCCGCGGCCCGCGCGGCGCCCGCCTGGACCACCGCCACGGTCAGCGCGTGCCCGATGGAGTCGTGCAACTCCCGTGCGATCCGCGTCCGTTCCAGCAGCTGCTCGGTACGCGCCTCCAGGGCGCTGAGCCGCTCCGCGGCCGAAGGTCCCAGCAGCCTGGCGGCGATGGCCGTGACGGCGTCCCCGAGCAGGACCACCACGACCAGCAGCAGGACCAGCGGCACCGGCACGAGCAGGACGGCCGCCCAGCGCGGCGGGATGAAGGGGAGGAGCACGTCATCCCCGGCGAGGGACTGCCCTGCGCCGGTGAGGATGAGCTCCAGCGTCATGACCGGGAGCCACACGGTGGCCACCATCGCCACTCCCGCGAGCACGAGACGTATCTCCAGCCACGCGACCGTCCGCCAGCGGTCCCCCCAGCGCGCGGACGGCGCCGTGCTGATGGACGGATCGTTGCGGCCGCGCTCGTGCGGGGTCAGCAGGAACTGGGCCTGAAGGCCCTCGGCCAGCCGTACCCACGGGAGCAGTCCGAACGGCGCGACGATCAGGGCAGGCACCCACGGCCAGGCCGGCTCTATGAACATCCAGATGGACACGATGAGGATCGGCACGACCAGGTGCAGCCAGCGGGTGTACGTGACCCCGCGAAGGGGCGCACGAAGCAATCGGTACATGTCCTCATCCTGGCAGTCGGCCGTCCCGTGACGGCTCCCCCGTGCGGGGGAGACGATCCCCCCGCACGGGGGAGGGAAGGGGGTGGGGCCGGCGGCGACTCTTGAGGCATGAACACGATCGAGATCCGAGAACTCACCAAGGAGTACGGCAACCACCGTGCGGTGGACGGCCTCACCTTCGAAGTCCTGCCCGGGCGGGTCACCGGATTCCTGGGACCCAACGGCGCCGGGAAGTCCACGACGATGCGCCTGCTGCTGGGCCTGGACCGCGCCACATCGGGCTCGGCCACCATCGGCGGCCGGAGGTACCCCGACTTCCCGGACCCGCTCCACCGGGTCGGCGCGCTCCTGGACGCCCAGGCGGCGCACGGCGGTCGCACCGCCCGGGACCACCTCCGCTTCCTGGCCGCGGCCGGCCGTGTGCCGATGCACAGGGTGGACGAGGTCCTGGAGCAGGCCGGGATAGCCTCCGTGGCCAAGCGGCGGATCAAGTCCTTCTCACTCGGCATGCGCCAGCGCCTCGGCATAGCCGCCGCCCTGCTGGGCGACCCCGGGGTGCTCCTGCTGGACGAGCCGACCAACGGCCTCGATCCCGAGGGCATCATCTGGATCCGCGAGCTGATGCGCGGACTCGCCGCCGAAGGACGCACCGTCCTGGTCTCCAGCCACCTGATGTCGGAGACCTCGGCGCTCGCCGACCACCTGGTCGTGCTCGGCAACGGCAAGCTGCTGGCCAACACCTCGATGAAGGAGTTCATCGACGCCCGCAGCACCCAGAGGGTGCGCCTGCGCACCTCCGACCCGATCCGGCTGCGGGCCGCCCTGGCCCGGGACGGCTTCGAGCTGGTGAGCGCGGACGACCGGCGATGGACCGTGGAAGGCCTGCAGGCCGAACAGCTCGGCGCCCTGGCCGCCCGCGAAGGCATCCCCATGCTGGAACTCTCCGACGAGCGCGCCTCGCTGGAGCAGGCCTACCTCGACCTCACGGCCGATCACGCCCAGTTCACCGCAACCCGCTGACTTTCCCTACTTTCAGGAGGCCCCGCCATGCGCGCCGCTCTGCCCACCCTGCCCGTCCTGCACTCGGAATGGATCAAGATACGGTCCCTGCGCGGTACCTTCGGGGCGCTGATGGCCATCTTCGCCGCCACCGCGGGCATCCAGGTGCTGACCGCCGCGGCGATAGGCACGGCCGAGGCCGGCAGCATGGGAGCGGACCCGCTCTACGCGGCCTACTACGGGCTCATCTTCGGCCAGATCGCCGCCATGACCTTCGGGGCGGGCGCCCTGTCCTGCGAGTTCCAGAACGGCGCTCTGCGCACCTCCCTCGCCGCCGTGCCCCAGCGCACCCGGTTCTACTTGTCGAAGATGGCGACGGTGGGCGGACTGGCCCTGCTGGTGGGGCAGATCACCGGGCTGGTCACCTTCGTCGCGGGCCAGGCCTTCATGGGCCCCTACGCGCTGGAGCTCGGCGACCCGGGTACCTACCGCGCCATCGTCGGCTGCGGGCTCTACCTCGCGCTGATGGCCCTGTTCGCGGCCGGACTGGCCGCCGTGCTGCGGAGCGGAACGGCCGTACTGAGCCTGCTCATACCCTTCGTCCTGCTGGTCTCGTTCATCGTCGGCGAGGCTTCGGGCGGCGTGGCCCAGTTCCTGCCGGACCGTGCCGGGCAGATGGTGATGCACTCGCAGGGACAGGAGGGCCTCGGCCCCTGGACCGGCCTCGGCGTGATGGCGTTGTGGACGGGAGCGGCGGTGTTCGGCGGGTGGCTGACGGTGCGGCGCCGGGACGCGTGACGCCGGGCCAGTTGTCAGTGGTGGTCGGGATACTGACGGTATGACCACGGCAGAGCATCTCGACACGATCGACCGGCTCCGGGAGCGGGAGTTCCCCGCCGAGCCGGTCTGGTCCGGCGGGCAGAGCAGCGGCCCCGGTTACCACCTCGTCCCGGTCGGCCGGACCGCGGACTTCTGGGAGGACGGCGGTGCGGGCCGGACCGAGGCCGCCGACCAGATCAACGCCGAATACGGGGCGCTCGCCCAGGCCCTGAGCGACCGGTGGGGAGACCCGCAGATCTTCAGTCTGGGATCGCTGAGGGGCCGCGGGTTCGACGGCGAGGAGATACCGGAGCCGTGGGACGAGCTGAGCAACAGCACCGACCACGTCCACCTGTGGCGGGCCGGCGGTCACTGGCTGGTCGTCTACGTGGCCCAGTGGGACGAGGGCGACCCCTACCTGCTGATGGCAGGGGTCACGGTCGTCGACCCGCCCTAGATTTCGGGGGCTTCGGGGGCTTCGGGGGCTTCGGGGGCTTCGGCGGCCGCGCGGAGGCGGGCGTATTCCTGAGCCATGGACTCGGCGGTCCAGTGGGCGTTGAGGCCGCTGGGGTTGGGCAGGGCCCAGATGCGGGTGGCTCCGATCGTCCGCTCCTGGGGGCCGATCTGGGCCTTCCGCTCGCCGAAGGCGGTGCGGTAGGCGGTGACGCCGACCACGGCCAGCCACTGGGGGCGGAGCAGTTCCACCTTGGCCGACAGGATGCGGCCGCCCTCGCGGAACTCCTCGGCGGTGAGCTCGTCCGCGCGGGCCGTGGCGCGGGCCACGACGTTGGTGATGCCGAGGCGGTAGGTCAGCAGTTCTTCCTGCTCCGCCGGATCCAGACGACGGGGAGTGAAGCCGGACAGGTGCAGGACGGGCCAGAAACGGTTGCCGGGGCGGGCGAAGTGGTGGCCCGTCGCGGCGGAGAGGAGACCTGGGTTGATGCCACAGAAGAGCACGCGCAGACCGCCCGCGACCACGTCCGGGAGGACGCGGTCACGGGCGGCGTCCAGCTCGTCGGGAGTCAGAGGATCGACCCCGGAGCGTACCCGGCTGCCTCCGGGTGCTGCTTGGCGATCGCCTCGATGCGGGAGACCACCGCCGCCACCTGGTCACCCGCCGCGCCGGTGAAGGACAGCTTGTCGGCCATCAGGGCGTCGAGCTGGGCCCGGTCCAGCGGCATCCGCTCGTCGGCGGCCAGCTTGTCGAGCAGTTCGTTGCGCTCGGCGCCCTGCTCGCGCATGGCCAGCGCGGAGGCGACCGCGTGCTCCTTGATGACCTCGTGGGCGGCCTCGCGGCCGACCCCGGCGCGCACCGCACCCATCAGGACCTTGGTGGTCGCGAGGAACGGCAGGTAGCGGTCCAGCTCGCGGGCGACGACCGCCGGGAAGGCGCCGAATTCGTCCAGGACCGTCAGGAAGGTCTCCAGCAGGCCGTCGAAGGCGAAGAACGCGTCCGGCAGGGCCACGCGGCGGACCACGGAGCACGAGACGTCGCCCTCGTTCCACTGGTCACCGGCGAGCTCGCCGGTCATCGAGGCGTAGCCGCGCAGGATGACCATCAGGCCGTTCACACGCTCGCAGGAGCGGGTGTTCATCTTGTGCGGCATCGCGGAGGAGCCGACCTGGCCCGGCTTGAAGCCCTCGGTCACCAGCTCGTGACCAGCCATCAGGCGGATCGTCTTGGCGATCGACGACGGGGCGGCGGCCAGCTGCACCAGGGCGGTGACCACGTCGTAGTCCAGCGAGCGCGGGTAGACCTGGCCGACCGAGGTGAAGGCCTGGGCGAAGCCGAGGTGGGTGGCGATGCGCTGCTCGAGATCGGCGAGCTTGGCCGCGTCGCCGCCGAGCAGGTCGAGCATGTCCTGGGCCGTGCCCACCGGGCCCTTGATCCCGCGCAGCGGGTAGCGCTCCAGGAGGTTCTCCAGGCGATCGTAGGCGACCAGCAGCTCATCGGCAGCCGTCGCGAACCGCTTGCCCAGCGTGGTCGCCTGCGCGGCCACGTTGTGGGAGCGGCCGGCCATGACCAGCTCGGCGTGCTCGCCCGCCAGCTTGCCCAGGCGGGCCAGGACGGCGACCGCCCGGTCCCGGGCCAGTTCCAGCGAGAGCCGGATCTGGAGCTGCTCGACGTTCTCGGTGAGGTCGCGCGAGGTCATGCCCTTGTGGACGTGCTCGTGGCCGGCGAGGGCGTTGAACTCCTCGATGCGGGCCTTCACGTCGTGCCGGGTGACCTTCTCACGCTCGGCGATGGAGGCCAGGTCGACGGTCTCCAGGACGCGCTCGTAGTCGGCGAGGGCCGCGTCGGGGACCTCGATGCCGAGGTCCTTCTGGGCGCGCAGCACGGCGAGCCACAGCCGCCGCTCCAGCGTCACCTTGTACTCGGGGGACCACAGGACGGCGAGCTCCGCAGAGGCGTAGCGGCCGGCCAGGACATTGGGGATGCGGGGCTTGGCAGTCACGTAGAGGGATTCTACTTGGGCCGCCGCTGTGTGTTTACGCAGGTAGGGACCCCGGTCCCGATTGTGCCTTGCTACGAGAGCCGATCCCCGGCCACGGGCTCGTACGGGAGCAGTTCCGGGCGCTTGGCCGGACGGCCGTCGCCGGAGGAGCGGCCCGTCAGGCGGCGGCCGACCCAGGGCAGCAGGTGCTGGCGGGCGAAGCTCAGGTCCTGGGACCGGCGTACGGCCCAGCCGGCGGGCGTCGCGGCGGGCAGTTCCGTGCGCCAGTCCTGCTCGGCCGGCAGGCCCAAAGCCTGCCAGACGGCCTCCGCCACCCGGCGGTGGCCCTCGGCCGTCAGATGCAGCCGGTCGACGTCCCACATGCGCGGGTCGCCGAGCGCCGGAGCACCGTACAGGTCGACCACCAGGGCGCCGTGCCGTGCGGCGAGCTCCTCGATGATGGCGAAGAGCTCCTCCATGCGCGGACGGAAGCGTTCCATGACCGGCCCGTTGCGCCCCGGGGAGCGCATCAGGACGAGGTGCTTGCAGGACGGGGCGAGGAGTTCCACGGCCGCCTCCAGGTGGCCCCGGACCCGGCCCATGTCCACCTTGGGGCGCAGGGTGTCGTTCAGTCCGCCGACCAGCGTGACCACGTCGGCGCCCATGGCCGCCGCGACCGGAGCCTGGTCCTCGGCGATCTGCCCGATCAGCTTCCCGCGGACCGCCAGGTTCGCGTAGCGGAAGCCCGGCTCGCGCGCCGCGAGACGGGCGGCCAGCAGGTCGGCCCAGCCCCGGTAGGAGCCGTCGGGCAGCAGGTCGGACATGCCCTCGGTGAAGGAGTCGCCGACCGCGACGAAACTGGTGTAAGACGCATTCATCTCCATGGCGGAGCCATGTTACCGCGCAGTACCCCGGCCTCGGAGGGCCGGGGGACCGCACCGGTCAGGCGGAAGCCGGCTTGCCGAACAGCTCCCGCAGCACGTCCTCCATGGTCACCAGCCCCGTCATCGCACCGTCCGGCCCCAGTACGGCGGCCAGGTGCGTCCGGCTGCGCCGCATGGCGGTCAGCACGTCGTCCAGCGGGGTTTCCGCCCGCACCTGGGCGATCGGCCGCAGGTCCGACACCGGGAAGGGTTCCTCGCGCGCGTCCGGCTCCGCGTCCAGAGCGTCCTTGACGTGCAGGTACCCCAGGATCCGGTGCTGGGCGTCGATCACCGGGAAACGGGAGTACCCCGTCTGCGCCGACATCCGCTCCAGCCTCGCCGGCGTGACGCCCTCGCGCGCCGACACCACCCGGTCCGCCGGCAGCACCACATCGGTGACCGGCCGCCGGCCCAGCTCCAGGGCGTCGTGCAGGCGCTCGCTCGCCCGGTCGTCCAGGAGCCCCGCCTTGCTGGAGTCCTTGACCATCCGTGCCAGTTCGTCGTCCGAGAAGCTCGCCGAGACCTCACCCTTCACCTCCACCCGCAGCAGCCGCAGCAGGGTGTTGGCGAACGCGTTGATCGCGAAGATCACCGGCCGCAGCGCCCGGGTCAGGGCCACCAGCGGCGGCCCCAGCAACAGCGCGGTGCGCACCGGTTCGGCCAGCGCCACGTTCTTCGGCACCATCTCGCCGAAGAGCATGTGCAGGTACGTCGCCAGCGCCAGCGCCACCACGAACGAGATCGCGTGGCTCACGCCGCCCGGGACCCCGACGAGGTCCAGCAGAGGCGTCAGCAGGTGCGCGATGGCGGGCTCGGCCACCACACCCAGCACCAGGGTGCACAGGGTGATGCCGAGCTGGGCGGCCGCCATCAGGGCCGAAACGTGCTCCAGACCCCACAGCACCGCGCGGGCCCGCCGGTCGTCCTGCTCGGCGTACGGCTCGATCTGGCTGCGCCGGACCGAGATCAGCGCGAACTCCGCGCCGACGAAGAAGGCGTTGACGACCAGGGTCGCCAGGCCGATCAGCAGCTGGATCGCGGTCATCGGCCCCCCTCCCCGCTCCGTGCGTTCGTTTCGCCGCCCGGCTCGGGCGGTACGTGCAGCAGCACCCGCGAGGCCCGCCGCCCGACGGCGTCCACCACGTCCAGCCGCCAGCCGTCCAGCTCCAGGCTGTCGCCGACGGACGGGATCCGGCCCAGCTCGGTCGCCATCAGCCCGGCCAGGGTCTCGTACGGTCCTTCGGGCACGCGCAGTCCGATCCCCAGGAGCTGGTCCGTGCGGACCGCGCCGTCGGCGGAGTAGAGCAGGCGCCCGTCCTCGTCCGTGCCGGCCTGGGCCAGGTCCGGGGTCTCGTGCGGGTCGTGCTCGTCGCGGACCTCACCGACGACCTCCTCGACGATGTCCTCCAGGGTCGCCACGCCGGCCGTGCCGCCGTACTCGTCGATGACCACGGCCATCGTCTGCTTGCCGGACAGCCGGTCCAGCAGCCGGTCCACGGTCAGCGACTCCGGTACCAGCAGCGGCTCGCGCAGCAGCTGCGAGACCGGGCGCCGGTGGCGCTCCTCGGCGGGCAGGGCCAGCACGTCCTTGATGTGGACGGTGCCGACGACCGTGTCGAGGCTGCCCCGGTACACCGGGAAGCGGGACAGGCCGGTGGCCAGCGTCGCGTTCGCCACGTCCTCCGCCGTCGTCTGCACGTCGAGGGCGGTGACCTGCACGCGCGGGGTCATCACGTTCTCCGCGGTCAGGTCGGCCAGGTTCAGGGTGCGGACGAACAGTTCGGCGGTGTCCTTCTCCAGGGCGCCCGCCTTGGCCGAGTGCCGCGCCAGGGCGACCAGCTCCTGCGGGGTGCGGGCAGAGGCCAGCTCCTCGGCCGGCTCCAACCCGAAACGGCGCACCATGTGGTTCGCGGTGGTGTTGAGGTGGCTGATCAGGGGCTTGAAGACCCGGCTGAACACCCGCTGGAAGGTCGCGACGCGCTTGGCGATCGCCAGCGGGGAGGAGATCGCCCAGTTCTTGGGCACCAGCTCGCCGACCACCATCAGAACGATGGTCGACAGGACCGTGCCGAGGACCAGGGCGGTGGAGGAAGCGGCACCGGTCGACAGCCCCATGGCCTTGAACGGGCCCTGGAGCAGCGCGGCGATCGACGGCTTCGAGATCATGCCGATGACCAGGCCGGTCACGGTGATGCCGAGCTGGGCGCCGGAGAGCTGGAACGTCAGGGTCCGGACGGCGGCCAGAGCGCTGTCGGCTCCGCCCTCGCCCCGCGCGACGGCCTCGTCGAGCTGGCTGCGCTCGACGGTGGTCAGCGAGAACTCGGCCGCGACGAAGACTCCGCAGGCAAGGCAGAGCAGCAGTGCCACGACGAGCAGGAGCACTTCGGTCATCGGTCGCTCACCTCCGTCCCAGGATCGGCCAGGAGGCGGGGTGCCGCGCGATGTCGCGAACGGGGGAAAGGGGAATGTCGTGGACTGGGAGGCTCGCCCATGGGCGGACGCTCACACCTTTCAATCAGGAGGACTTTGCCCCCATGGTAAAGGACGGGCAAAGAGAGGGGATCATTCTTTTGGCGGAGCGGGGCCGGATGATGGGATCCCGGCATGAGCGATCTTCACATCGGCCCTGCCTCGACGACCGATCTCGGCGCCGTACTGGACTTCTGGAAGGCCGCCGCCGAGGGGACGAGTATCAGCGACGATCCCGCCGGGGTCGAGCGGCTCCACGCACGCGACCCGCAGGCCCTGCTGCTCGCCCGCCGTGACGGTGAGCTCGTCGGCACCGTGATCGCCGGCTTCGACGGCTGGCGCTGCCACCTGTACCGGCTGGCCGTGCACCCCCGACACCGCAGGCAGGGCATCGGGACCGCCCTGCTGGCCGCGGCCGAGGAGCGCTTCGAGGCGCTCGGGGGGCGGCGCGGCGACGCCATGGTGCTCGACCGCAACGCATCGGCGCACCGGGCGTGGGACGCGGCCGGCTACCGGCCGCAGGAGCAGTGGACCCGCTGGGTCAAGCCACTCGGCGCGCCGACCCGATGACGCAGTAGGACGTCGGGAACGCCGGCCCGCGCTCCGGCAGCCGGAAGCTGCGCCGGGAGACGATCCGGAACCCGGCCGCCTCCACCGCGGCGAGCGGGTCGCGGGAGGTGTGGCAGCCGCCGAAGAGGAACGGCCAGACGGTACGGTCCAGCGCGCGCTGGACGGCGGCCATGCCGGGGCCGGGTGCCAGCCCGTGCTCGAAGAAGCGGAGTTCGGCGCCGGGGCGGAGCACGCGGTGGAGTTCGGCGAGGGAGCGGGGCAGGTCCTGTACGGAGCACAGCACCAGCGAGGCGACGGCGGCGTCGAAGGCCTCGCTCTTGACCGGGAGGGCCTCGGCGGTGGCGGGTACGAGGTCCACCGGGACCTCGACGCGCAGGGCGGCCTGCGTGGCGAGGCGGCGGAGGGTGCGGTCCGGTTCCACGGCGACGACCTCGGAGACGGCGCGGGGGTAGTGCGGGAAGTTCAGGCCGTTCCCGGCGCCGATCTCGATGACGCGGCCGGACACCCCGCGCAGGAGCTCGCGGCGGAGGGCGGCGAGGCCGCCGCGGGTCTCGGCGGTTTGGCTCGCGCGGGCGTAGAAGCGGGCGAAGACGGGGTGGTGTACCGGGTCGCGGCGCGGCGGCATGGCGGACCTCCCGGGCGGTGGGGGTGGGTGTACCCGTGCCTTTGCCTTCAGCGTGCCCGGGTCGGCGGGCCCTCATCCCTGGGGAGCCGTGCCGTTGCCGGCCGGTGGCCGGCGTGGGCGGGCCGGGGCTGGGCCCCGGGCCCCGGCCGAGGGCGCGGCTTCGGTGCCGGGGCGCTGCCCCGGACCCCGCGCCTCAAACGCCGGCGGGGCTGGGTTGTGCCCCCCGGGGGCTGAGTGTGCCTTGGGGCCTTGGCGTGGTCGGTGCCACTGGTCCCGCCGAGGGTGCGGCTTCGGTGCCGGGGCGCTGCCCCGGGCCCCGTGCCTCGAGTGCCGGCGGGGCTGGGTTGGGCCCCCGGGGGCTGGGTGTGCCTTGGGGCCTTGGTGTGGTGGGTGTCGCTGGCCCGGCTGCGGGCGTGGCTTCGGTGGCGGGGCGCTGCCCCGGGCCCCGCGCCTCAAACGCCGGCGGGGCTGGGTTGTGCCCCCCGGGGCTGGGTGTGCCTTGGGGCCTTGGTGTGGTGGGTGCCGCTGGCCCGGCTGGGGGTGTGGCTGCGGTGGCGGGGTGCTGTCCCGGGCCCCGTGCCTCGAGTGCCGGCGGGGCTGGGGGTGTGGCTTCGGTGTTGGGGTGTTGTCCCGGGCGCCGCGCCTCGGGTGCCGGCGGGGCTGGGTTGGGCTCCCCGGGGGCGGGTGAGGCTAGGGGGCGGGGGGTGTCCAGGTGGTCAGGAACGAGGTGGGGGACCAGGTGCCCGAGAGGGTGGGGGAGAGCCAGGTGGGGGACGTCGTGCGGAAGAGGGGTGGGGGGAGGGTGGCGGAGCCTTCCGGGATCGCGCCCAGGAGGGGGATGCCCGAGGACGTGGGGAGGTCCGCCAGGTTGCAGCGGGAGGCCAGGTCCGGGGACGCGGGCCAGCTGCCGACGACCAGGCCCAGCGGGGTCAGGTTCCGCGCCCGGAGGGCCTCCGCCGTCAAGGTGGTGGCGTTGAGGGTGCCGAGGCCCGCCGCGGCCACCACCAGGACCGGCGCGCCCAGCAGCACGGCGGCGTCGGCCAGGGTGTGGCCCGCCTCGTCGAAGCGGACCAGCAGCCCGCCCGCGCCCTCCACCAGGACCAGGTCGTGGTGGAGCGACAGCTCGCGGGCGGCCTCGGCGATGTCGGCCGGGGAGAGCGTCGGCAGCCCGGCCCGGCGGGCCGCCGTGTCCGGCGCCAACGGCTCCGGATAGCGCGCCAGTTCCACCGCCGTGACGGAGGGTCCGGCCAGCCGGGCCACCTCCGCCGCGTCGCCCGGTTCGTCCGGGCCGACACCCGTCTGGGCGGGCTTGAGCACCGCCACCGAGCGGCCGGCGGCCACCGCCGCGGCCGCGATCGCCGACGTGACCACGGTCTTGCCGACCTCCGTGCCCGTACCGGACACGACCAGAACGGACATCTCAGCCTTCCTGCGCCGCAGCGCACACCGCACGGCAGATCCGGGCGACATCGGTGTCGCCCGTGACGAACGGCGGCATGGTGTAGATCAGGTCCCGGAAGGGGCGCAGCCACACGCCTTCCCGTACCGCCGCCGCGGTGGCGGCCGCCATGTCGACCTCGTGGTCCAGCTGGACCACGCCGATCGCGCCCAGGACCCGTACGTCCCGTACGCCGGGCAGCCCCGCCGCGGCCGCCAGGCCCTCGCGCAGCCCTGCCTCGATCCGCTTGACCTCGGCCGCCCAGTCCTGGCCGAGCAGCAGCTCGATCGAGGCGAGCGCCACGGCCGTCGCGAGGGGGTTGCCCATGAAGGTCGGCCCGTGCGCGAGCACCGGAACCTCGCCCCGCGAGATCCCGTCGGCCACCCGCTCCGTGCACAGCGTCGCCGCCAGCGTGAGGTAACCGCCCGTCAGGGACTTGCCCAGGCACATCACGTCCGGCGTGATCCCCGCGTGGTCCGCGGCGAAGAGCGCGCCGGTGCGGCCGAAGCCCGTCGCGATCTCGTCGAGGATGAGCAGGACCCCGTACTCGTCGCACAGCTCGCGCAGCACCCGCAGATGGGCGGGGTTGTGGAAGCGCATGCCGCCCGCGCCCTGCACCACCGGCTCCACGATCACCGCCGCCAGCTCGTCCGCGTGGGCGGCGATCAGGGAGCGCAGGTGGTCCGTGTACGCGGGGTCCAGGGGGGTGTCGAAGTCGCCGGGCGGCGCGTCCGCGAACACCTGCCGCGGCAGGTGGCCCTGCCACAGCTCGTGCATTCCGCCCTGGGGGTCGCACACGGCCATCGGCTGCCACGTGTCCCCGTGGTAGCCGCCGCGCCAGGTCAGCAGGCGGGTCTTGCCCGTCCGGCCGAGCGAACGCCAGTACTGAAGGCACATCTTGACCGCGACCTCGACGGACACCGAGCCCGAGTCGGAGAGGAAGACGTGCTCCAGCCCGGCCGGGGTGATCTCGACGAGCTTCGCGGCGAGCCGGACGGCGGGCTCGTGGGTGAGCCCGCCGAACATCACGTGCGACATCCGGCCCAGCTGGGTGGTCGCGGCCTCGTTCAGCACCGGGTGGTTGTAGCCGTGGATGGCCGACCACCAGGAGGACATGCCGTCGACCAGCTCCTCGTGACCCTGACCCTGGGACGGGTCGGCGAGCCGCAGCCGGACCCCCGAGGCGGAGGCGATGACCAGCGGCTCCTGCCGCCCGGGCATCGGGCCGTACGGGTGCCAGACGTGCTGCCGGTCCAGCGCGAGCAGGTCCGCGCCGGACAGCGGCTGACCGAGCTGATCGAGCTGATCGAGCGGATGCCGCCGGTCGAGCGGATCGTGCGGATGGTGCAGGTCAGGCATTGGGGGCGAGGTCCGTTCCCGCGCCGCGGCGGCGGACCGCCACCAGGTCCGAGCGGACCTCCCCGGCCTCCGCCTGCGCCGCTACGGGCGCCGGTTCCGCGTGCCCGGAGCAGCCGCCGCAGGCCGAGCCGCAGCCGGCCTCCCCGGCGGAGTCGGCGGTTCCGGCGGAGCCCGCCGAACCACAGACCGAGGCGCCGCCACCGTGCGAGCCGCAGCCGCCCGCAGCGGCCGCTTCCGCCACGTCGGACCGGTGGGCCGGGAGCGTGGTCGTACCCGCGCCCTCCACCTCGAAACCGGCGTCCGCGATCATGTCGAGGTCCGCCTGACCGGCCTGGCCCTCACTGGTCAGGTAGTCGCCCAGGAAGATCGAGTTCACCAGGTGCAGGGCCAGCGGCTGCATGGAGCGCAGGTGCACCTCGCGCCCGCCCGCGAGCCGGACCTCGACGTCGGGGCAGACGAACCGGACCATCGCGAGGATCCGCAGGGCGCGCTGGGGGGTGAGGTTCCACTCCTTGGCGAGCGGGGTGCCCTCGAAGGGGATCAGGAAGTTGACCGGTACCGAGTCGGGGTCCAGCTCGCGCAGCGAGTAGACGACGTCGACGAGGTCCTCGTCGCTCTCGCCCATGCCCGCGATCAGACCTGAGCAGGCGGACAGGCCCGCCGCGTGCGCCTTCTGCACGGTGTCCACGCGGTCCGCGTAGGTGTGCGTCTTGGTGATCGCGCCGTACGTGGCTTCCGAGGTGTTCAGGTTGTGGTTGTACGCGTCCGCGCCCGCGTCGCGCAGCCGCTCGGCCTGGCCGTCGGAGAGCAGGCCCAGGCAGGCGCAGACCTCGACGCCCTCGTTCTGCTCCTTGATCGCGGCGATCGTCTTGCCGACCCGCTCCACGTCCCGGTCCGTCGGTCCGCGGCCGCTCGCGACCAGGCAGACGCGCTTGGCGCCGCCCGCGACACCGGCCGCCGCGGCCTGGGAGGCCTCCTCCGGCTTCAGCCAGGTGTACTTGAGGATCTCGGCCTTCGAGCCGAGGCGCTGCGAGCAGTAGGAGCAGTCCTCCGGGCACAGGCCCGACTTCAGGTTGACCAGGTAGTTGAGCTTGACCCGGCGGCCGAACCACTGGCGGCGCACCTTGCCGGCCGCGGCCACCACGTCGAGCAGTTCGTCGTCGGAAGTCGCCAGTACGGCGAGCGCCTCTTCGCGGGTCGGCAGCTCGCGCCGCAGCCCCTTGTCCACCAGGGTGTTCAGCAGGTCCATGAGGCCGATCCTGGACCACACCACCACTCCCAGCCAAGGAGAGATCGAACAACATGGCCGGATGGGAGTGTGTGTATCGCCACACCTGGCACAGAAGTCACGGCCGCTAGGGTCGGGCAGGTCTGTGGACTGCCGACAAAACACGAGGACCTGCCGATGCCCCAGCACACTCCCGATCCGGTGGACGTCTTCGCCTGGATCGATGCCGCGGAACGCGCCCGGGAAGAGGCGGGGCTCGTCCGTACGCTGCGGCCGCGCCCGGCGGACTCCCCGCTGCTGGACCTCGCGAGCAACGACTACCTCGGGCTGTCCCGGCATCCGGAGACCGTCCGCGGCGCACAGGAGGCCGCCGAGCGGTGGGGCGGCGGAGCCACCGGTTCGCGTCTCGTGACGGGCACGACCGAGCTGCACGCGGAGCTCGAGCGGGAGCTGGCCGCCTTCTGCGGGTTCGAGGCCGCGCTGGTCCTCTCCTCCGGTTACGCGGCCAACCTGGCCGCCGTGACCGCGCTCAGCGACCGCGGGACCCTGGTCGTCTCCGACGCCGGGAACCACGCCTCGATCGTCGACGGCTGCCGCCTCTCGCGCGCCGAGACCGCCGTGATCGCGCATTCCGACCCCGACACCGCGCGCAAGACGCTGGCCGCGCACGAGGGCCGGGCGCTGCTGGTCACCGACTCGGTGTTCTCCGTCGACGGGGACGCCGCCCCGCTCGCCGGCTACGCGGCGGCCTGCCGTGACGAGGGCGCGGCCCTGCTCGTGGACGACGCGCACGGTCTGGGCGTCCTGGGGGAGGGCGGCCGCGGCGCGCTGTACGCCGCCGGACTCGCGGGGGCTCCGGGGGTGGTGGCCACGCTCACCCTGTCGAAGTCGCTGGGCAGCCAGGGCGGCGCCGTGCTGGGTCCGGCCAAAGTCATCCGGCACCTGGTCAACACCGCGCGCACCTTCATCTTCGACACGGGGCTGGCCCCGGCCGCCGCGGGCGCGGCGCTGGCGAGCCTGCGCCTGCTCCGGCGGGAACCGGAACGCGCCGCCCGCGCCCGCGAGGTGGCCGACCGGCTGTACGGGCGGCTCACCGCGTCCGGCCTGACCGCGGCCCGGCCGGACGCGGCCGTGGTGTCGGTGCGGGCCCCGTCGGCCCCGGCGGCACTGCGCTGGGCCGCCGACTGCCGGGAGGCAGGACTGTCCGTGGGGTGCTTCCGGCCGCCGTCGGTACCGGACGGCATCTCCCGGCTGCGGCTGACCGCCCGGGCCGATCTCACGGGGGAGGAGATCGATCAGGCCGTCGGAACGATTCTGCAGACCGCACCGGCCGGAGCCACGGACCGCTAGGACGTCAGCAGGGCACGTCCGTTCGTACGCTCGCGAGGAAGCCGGTCCAGGCCGGCCCGGTGAAGAGCACAGCCGGGCCGTCCGTCCGCTTGGAGTCGCGGACGGCCAGCAGGCCGCCGCCGAGGACGGCCGCTTCCACGCAATTGTTCATTCCGGTACTGCGGCTGCTCCGCCGCCACCGCGCGCTGATCAGAAGTCCGCTGCTGGATAAGGGGGTTGCGGACACGGGGGTGCCTCCTTACGCGTCGTCAGCGAGTGAGCTGATGAGATCCGACGAGTCCTGGGGCGGGAGGGCGTGCTCCTGAATGGTGCGGAACGCGGCGCTGTACGCCTCAAGGTCTTCCTTCCGCTCCAGATAGAGGCTACTCGTCAAATGGTCGAGTACCACCACATCCAGATCGGCGATGTTCGGGAATGAGAAAATCACGAACGGCCCGGTGAGGCCGAGATGGCCCCCCACACTGAACGGCAATACCTGAAGTCGGACTTGGGGCAGTCGCCCCACTTCCACCAGGTGTCTCAACTGCCCCGCCATCACCCCCGGCCCCCCGATCTGCCGGCGCAGCACCGCCTCGTCCAGTACGGCGCTCAGCTCCAGCGGCGGATCGGCCCGCAGCACCTTCTGGCGCGCCAGCCGTACCTCGACCAGCGCGTCCACCTTCGGCTCCGGCAGCCCGCCCAGCGCGGCCCGGGTCACCGCCCGCGCGTACCCGGCGGTCTGCAGCAGGCCCGGCACCACCGACAGCTCCACCGTGCGCGCCGACCGGGCGCCCGCCTCCAGGCTGATGAAATCCCGGTACTCCTGCGGCAGCAGCCCCCGGTAGTCGTGCCACCACTGGCGGCCCCGCCCGGTGTCGCCCCCCGGGCCGGGGCCGGCCGCCGAGGCCGACAGGGCTTCCAGCAGCGCCCGCTGTTCGGGGCTCACGATCGCCCCGTAGACGTCGAGGAGCAGGCGGATGTCCTCCGGCTTGACCCCGCTGCGACCCGTCTCGATGCGGCTGATCTTCGACTGGTGCCATCCTGCGATCCGGGCCGCCTCACCGCTCGTGAGACCGGACCGGTCACGCAGGGCACGCAGTTCCTCGCCGAGCTTGCGCCGACGCACCGCGGGACCGTGCTGCATACCCGCCTCCTTCCACCGGCACAGCTCGCACCAGTCTGCCGTCCAAATACGCTCTTCCGTAGCAGAGTTCACCGCATTGAGCGACAGATATATGCATATCTTGGGGGAACGGGAGAAACGGCGGGACGATGGGTGGCACTCTGGCGTCCAGCACAGATCCGGGGCGGCTCGGCCCCGGGTGGGAAAGGGACCGTCGCCATGGCAGATCACCAGGAAGCATCCGTCACTCTGCCGAGCGATCCCGCCTCGGTCGCCACTGCCCGACGCTACGTCGCGGAGGTGCTGGGCGAATGGGGACTGCCCGATGACGACACCACCGCCGACAGCGTCCGGCTGATCGTCTCGGAGCTCGCCACCAACGCCGTGCAGCACACGTTCGGCCAGTCGCCCACCTTCACCGTCGACGTCCGGCTCGAGCGCGAGGAGTGGCTGCGCGTCGGGGTCACCGACAGCCACCCGCGCTGGCCCAAGCGGCTGCCGGCCGCCGTCCAGCAGGACAACGGCCGGGGCCTGGTCATCATCCGGTGGCTCACCGCGGAAGCGGGCGGCCGGCTCTCCGTCAGCCCCACCGAGGACGGGGGCAAGACGGTCTGGATCGCGCTGCCCTGGACGGTCGGCGCCCCGGCGAAGACCGCCACCGGCTGCTGACCCCGGGCGGGTGCACCCTGCCGGTGTCACCGGCCGGTGTCACCGGCCCGTGACCCCGGCCGTATACGGAATGGCGATTCAGGGGCCCGTGAGGTGAACCGGGTGCCTTCCCGAAACGTGGGTTAACTCAGCGGAAAAGCGCGGCGCCTAGCGTGGCTCCTCGTTCGTCCGCCAAAGATCACCCATGATCCGGTAAAGCGGCGGTGGTCGGGACGGAATGTCTTTCTCTGCGTGGGGCAAGACTTGCTTGGCTCGGATATCCCCAGGTCAACGGCGTGCTGACGGCCGATAGGGTCGCCGCGGCGCGATGTTGGCCTTGTCCCGGAAACTTGGTGATACCTGTGCAACTGACTCCGCACGAGCAGGAGAGACTGCTCATCCACGTGGCTGCCGACGTGGCCGCGAGGCGCCGGGCCCGCGGGGTGCGCCTCAACCACCCCGAGGCGATCGCGCTGATCACGTCGCACATCCTCGAAGGGGCCCGTGACGGCCGGACCGTGGCCGAGCTGATGGCCTCCGGCCGTACCGTGCTCGGCCGCGCGGACGTCATGGAGGGGATCCCCGAAATGATCCACGACGTGCAGGTCGAGGCCACCTTCCCGGACGGCACCAAACTCGTCACCGTCCACGACCCCATCGTCTGAGGAGAACCCGCCATGATCCCCGGCGAAATCGCCTACGGGGACGGTCCGGTGCGCCTCAACGAGGGCCGCCCCGTCACACGTCTCACCGTGCTCAACGCCGCCGACCGGCCCGTCCAGGTCGGCTCCCACTACCACTTCGCCGAGGCCAACCCCGGCCTGCACTTCGACCGCTCCGCCGCCCGCGGGCTCCGGCTCGACATCGCCGCCGGCACCGCCGTGCGGTTCGAGCCGGGCATCCCGGTCGCGGTGGAACTCGTACCGCTGGCCGGACTGCGCACCGTACCGGGACTGCGCGGGGAGACCGGAGGGCCGCTCGATGGCTGAGATCTCCCGGCAGCGGTACGCCGACCTCTTCGGGCCAACGGCCGGTGACCGGATCCGGCTGGCCGACACCGACCTGTTCGTCGAGATCGAGCAGGACCTCGCCGGCGGCCCCGGCCGGGCCGGCGACGAGGCGGTCTTCGGCGGCGGCAAGGTGATCCGCGAGTCCATGGGGCAGGCCCGCACCACCCGGGCCGAAGGCGCACCCGACACCGTGATCACCGGTGTGGTGATCCTCGACCACTGGGGCATCGTCAAGGCCGACCTGGGCATCCGCGACGGCCGGATCTGCGGCATCGGCAAGGCCGGCAACCCCGACACCATGGACGGCGTGGACGCCGCCCTCGTGATCGGCCCCGAGACCGAGATCATCGCGGGCAACGGGAAGATCCTCACCGCCGGTGCCATCGACGCCCACGTGCACTTCATCTCCCCGACCGTGATCGAGGCGGCCCTCGCCGCCGGCATCACCACCCTCGTCGGCGGCGGAACCGGCCCGGCCGAAGGCAGCAAGGCCACCACCGTCACCCCAGGGCCCTGGCACCTGGCCCGGATGTTCGCGGCGCTGGAGGCCTACCCCGTCAACATCGGCCTCCTCGGCAAGGGCAACACCATGTCGCGCGAGGCCATGCACTCCCAACTGCGCGGCGGCGCACTCGGGTTCAAGATCCACGAGGACTGGGGGTCCACACCGGCCGTCATCGACGCCTGTCTGAGCGTCTGCGACGAGACCGGCGCCCAGGTCGCCATCCACACGGACACCCTCAACGAGGCCGGGTTCGTCGCCGACACCCTCGCCGCGATCGCCGGGCGGACCATCCACTCGTACCACACCGAAGGCGCGGGCGGCGGGCACGCACCCGACATCATCACCGTGGTCTCCGAGCCCAACATCCTGCCCAGCTCCACCAACCCCACCCGGCCGCACACCGTCAACACCGTCGAGGAGCACCTCGACATGCTGATGGTCTGCCACCACCTCAACCCGTCCGTCCCCGAGGACCTCGCCTTCGCGGAATCCCGGATCCGGCCGTCCACCATCGCCGCCGAGGACATCCTGCACGACATGGGGGCCATCTCGATCATCTCCTCCGACTCCCAGGCCATGGGCCGGATCGGCGAAGTCGTCCTGCGCACCTGGCAGACCGCCCACGTGATGAAGAAGCGCCGCGGCTTCCTCCCCGGCGACGGACCGGCCGACAACCAGCGGGCCCGCCGCTACGTCGCCAAGTACACGATCAACCCCGCCGTCGCCCAGGGCCTCGCCCGCGAGATCGGCTCCGTCGAGAACGGCAAGCTCGCCGACCTGGTGCTGTGGAACCCCGCCTTCTTCGGGGTCAAGCCCGAGCTGGTCATCAAGGGCGGCCAGATCGCCTACGCCCAGATGGGCGACGCCAACGCCTCCATCCCCACCCCGCAGCCCGTGCTGCCCCGGCCGATGTTCGGCAGCCACGGCCGCGCGCCCGGCCTGAACTCCGTCAACTTCACCGCCCAGGCAGCCCTCGACGACGGCCTGCCCGACCGGCTCGGCCTCGGCAAGGCGTTCGTCGCCATCGAGAGCACCCGCAAGGTCGGCAAGGCGGACATGCGCAACAACGACGCCCTGCCCAGGGTCGAGGTCGACGCCGACACCTTCACCGTCACCATCGACGGGGAGGCCGTGGAGCCGGCGCCCGCCGCGGAACTGCCCATGGCACAGAGATACTTCCTCTTCTGATGGGCGGCGCAACCCGATGAGCCTCGCCGCGCTGCTCGTCCTCGCCGACGGCCGCTTCCCCGCCGGGGGCCACGCCCACTCCGGCGGGGCCGAGGCCGCCTGCAAGGCGGGCCGGATCCACGACGCGGCCACCCTGGAGGACTTCTGCCGGGGCCGCCTGCACACCGCCGGGCTCACCGCCGCCGCCCTCGCCGCGGCGGCCGCGCTCGGCCTCGACCCCGCGGAGCTCGACGCCGCCGCAGACGCCCGCACCCCCTCGCCCGCCCTGCGCACCGCCGCACGCCGGCTCGGTCGCCAGCTCCTGCGGGCCGCCCGGGCCACCTGGCCCGCCGCCGAACTGGACGCACTGGCCGCCGCGTTCCCGCGCGGGGCGCACCAGCCCGTCGTACTCGGGCTCACGGCCCGGGCGGCCGGGCTCGGGCCGCTCGATGCCGCGCACGTGGCGGCGTACGAGAGCGTCGGCGGGCCCGCGACCGCGACGGTGCGGCTGCTGGGCCTGGACCCCTTCGAGGCGAGCGCAGCGCTGGCCCGGCTCGCCCCCGCCCTCGACGCCGTCGCGACCGCAGCCGCCGAGGCCGCCCACCGGGCCCGCACCGAGGGCACGGACGCCCTTCCCGCGGCCTCCTCGCCCTTGCTGGAGATCGCGGCAGAGGTCCATGCCGACTGGCCGGTACGCCTCTTCGCTTCCTGACCACCCCCCGAAGGAGACCCCCATGCACCTCGATCACGCGGTGACCTACCCCCCTCGCCACACCCACAGCGCAGCGCCCCTGCGCGCCGACGGCACCCGGCGCGCCCTGCGCATCGGGCTCGGCGGCCCCGTCGGCTCCGGCAAGACGGCCACCGTCGCGGCGCTGTGCCGCGCCCTGCGCGCCGAGCTGTCCATGGCCGTCGTCACCAACGACATCTACACGCGCGAGGACGCCGAGTTCCTGCTCCGCGAGGCCGTCCTGCCACCCGAGCGGATCACCGCCGTGGAGACCGGCGCCTGTCCGCACACCGCCATCCGCGACGACATCTCCGCCAACCTGGAGGCGGTCGAGGAACTGGAGGAGGCGTTCCGGCAGACCGGCCCGCTCGACCTGATCCTCGTCGAGTCCGGCGGGGACAACCTCACCGCCACCTTCTCCCGTGGACTCGTCGACGCGCAGATCTTCGTCATCGACGTCGCCGGCGGGGACGACATCCCGCGCAAGGGCGGCCCCGGCGTCACCACCGCCGACCTCCTCGTCGTCAACAAGACCGACCTCGCCCCGCACGTCGGCTCCGACCTCGAACGGATGGCCCGCGACGCCGCCGCGCAGCGCGGCGAACTGCCCGTCGCCTTCCAGTCGCTGCGCGGCGACGACGGCGTGGCTCCGGTGGCCGCCTGGGTGCGCGAGCGGATCGCCGCCTGGGTCGTACGGTGACCAGCGCGCCCCCCGTCATCGTCACCCCCGCCGGCCTGCGGGCCACCGCCCGCGTCCGCGCCGTCGCCGACGGCCGGGGCGGCACCGCCCTGCCGCTGCTGGCCGGGGACGGGCCGCTCGCACTGCGGCGTACCCGGGGAACCGCCGCCGAGGCCGGGGTCATGCTGGTCGGTGCCATGAGCGCCCCGCTGGGCGGCGACCACCTGACCGTCGAGGCGACCGCCGGCCCCGGGGCGCGGTTCGCCCTCGCCTCGGCGGCGGCCACCCTGGCCCTGCCCGGCCGGGGCGGCGAGCCCGCGCAGTACGACGTACACCTGACCCTGGAGGACGGTGCGTCGGTACGGTGGCTGCCCGAGCCGCTGGTCTCCGTGCGCGGCAGCGACCTGCGGGTGCGCACGCGGGTCGAACTGGCCCCCACGGCCCGGCTGGTGCTGCGCGAGGAACAGGTGCTGGGCCGGTGCGGGGAGGCCCCCGGCCTGCTGCGCAGCCGGCTCACCGTCACCCGCGGCGGGCGCCCGCTGCTGGACCAGGAGCTGACCTGCGGACCGGGCGCGCCCGGCGGCTGGGACGGGCCCGCCGGGCTGGCCGGCCACCGCGCGCTCGGCCAACTCCTCGTCGTCGACCCCGACTTCGCCGACACCCCGCCCGCGGCGGGCTTGCTGGGGGAGTTCGCCGCGGTCACCCCGCTGGCCGGACCGGCCGTCCTCGTGACCGCCCTGGCCCCGGACGCCCTGCGGCTGCGGGAACTGCTCGACGCGGCCGCCCGCACCTACGGGCCGCCGTCGGGACCGTAGTTCGCGACGCGGCGGGCACCGGTCAGCGGTACACCCCTCTCCGGTTATCGGGTTGGCAAAGAACCGGCCGCCGCTCTGTCGCCGACTCGCGGTAAGGCGCAAGGATCCCCCTGCACGCCGACGACCGAACCGACCATCCGGCCGCCCACGGCGGCAGACTGACGCAGGGGGAACAACCACGTGATACGCAACGCGGCGCTGGGGAGCGCCGCCACACTGATCACCGGCACGCTGGCGGCGGGCCTCATGCTCGCGCCGCCGGCCTCGGCGGCCCCGGCCGGCCGTGACAACGGAGCCGCGGAGGCGGTGGGCGTCCGGATCGCCGCCGCCCGCGCCGCCCGCACGGGGATCGACTGGAAGGACTGCCCCGCCGACTGGGGCTTCGAGAAGCCCATCCAGTGCGGCTGGGTGAAGGTCCCGCTCGACTACGCCAAGCCGTTCGGCAAGACCATCGACATCGCCGTCGACCGGATCGGCAACACCGGCACCAAGGAGGAGCGCCAGGGCGCGCTCATCTACAACCCCGGCGGTCCCGGCGGTTCCGGCATGCGCTTCCCGCGCAGGGTCACCACCAAGAGCCCGCTGTGGGTCAACGCCTCCAAGGCGTACGACTTCGTGGGCTTCGACCCCCGCGGCGTCGGCCACTCCGCGCCCATCTCCTGCATCGACCCGCAGGAATTCGTCAAGGCCCCCAAGGCCGACCCGGTCCCGGACACCGAGGCCGACAAGCGCGCCCAGCGCAAGCTCGCCGCCGCGTACGCGGACGGCTGCAAGGAGCGCAGCGGCGAGATGCTGCCGCACATGACCACGCCGAACACCGCGCGCGACCTCGACGTGATCCGCGCCGCCCTCGGCGAGCAGAAGCTGAACTTCCTCGGCGTCTCCTACGGCACCTACATCGGCGGGGTCTACGCGACCCTCTTCCCGACCCACGTGCGCCGCATGATCGTCGACAGCGTCGTCAACCCGGACCCGGACAACATCTGGTACGAGGCCAACCTCGGCCAGGACGTGGCCTTCCAGATGCGCTGGAACGACTGGCAGGACTGGGTCGCCAAGAACGACGCGGTCTTCCACCTCGGCGACACCCGCGCCAAGGTCGAGGCCAAGTACCAGGAGCTGCGCGCCAAGGCCAAGGCCAACCCGCTCGGCGGGGTCGTCGGTCCGGCCGAGCTGATCGGCTTCTTCCAGGGCGCCCCGTACTACGACTCCTCCTGGGTGCCCGTCGCCCGGACCTGGGCCGCGTACGAGGCCGGTGACGAGCAGGCGCTCATCGACGCCATCGCCCCGGACATGTCGGACACCAAGGGCAACGCGGCCTCCGAGAACGGCAACGCCGTCTACACCGCCGTCGAGTGCGCCGACGCCAAGTGGCCCACCAGCTGGGCCAGGTGGGACCGCGACAACACCCGGCTGCACGAGAAGTACCCGTTCCTGACCTGGTCGAACGCCTGGATGAACCTGCCCTGCGCGACCTGGAAGTCCCAGCAGAGCACCCCGATCGAGGTCGGTGCCAAGCGCGGTCTGGCGCCGGTGCTGATCGTCCAGTCCGAGCGGGACGCGGCCACGCCGTACGAGGGTGCGGTCGAGCTGCACCGCCGCCTCGCCGGCTCCCGTCTGATCACCGAGCAGAACGCCGGCTCGCACGGCGTCACCAGCCTGGTGAACCCCTGCATCAACACGCGGGTCGACACCTACCTGCTCACCGGCAAGGTCGACGCCCAGGACGTGACGTGCGCCCCGCACGCCGCTCCGGTCGCCCCGGCCCCGGCCCCGGTCGCCGCGCTGACGCTCGAGCACGGTCCGGGCGCCGCCTGGCCGGCGCGTGAGGAACTCCCGGCCGTCCGCTAGGCCTGGCGGTCGTCCGTACGGGAGAGGGCTCAGCGCGATCTGCGCCGGGCCTTCTTCCGTTCCTCCTCTTCCTCGGCCTTGACCTCGGCCGCGTACCGGTCGACGTACTCCTGGCCGGACAGCTCGAGGATGGCGTACATGATCTCGTCGGTGACCGCGCGCAGGACGGCCCGCTCGCCCTCCAGCCCCGCGTACCGGGAGAAGTCCATCGGCGCGCCGAAGCGGATCGTCACCCGCCGGATCTTCGGGATCTTCTGCCCGGGCGGCTGGATCTCGAAGGTGCCGACCATCGCGCACGGCACGACCGGTACCCCGGCTCCCAGGGCCATCGCCGCCACGCCCACCTTGCCCTTGTACAGCCGCCCGTCGTGCGAGCGCGTGCCCTCCGGGTAGATGCCCAGCAGTTCGTCCTTGGCCAGCACCCCGAGACCCTCGCGCAGCGCCGCCCGGCCGGCGTCCTTGCCGGAGCGGTCCACGGGGATCTGCCCGGCGCTGCGGAAGAAGGCGGCGGTCAGCCTGCCCTTGAGCCCGGGACCGGTGAAGTACTCCGCCTTCGCGAGGAAGGTGATCCGCCGCTTGAGGATCGCGGGCATCAGGAAGTGGTCGGAGAAGGACAGGTGGTTGCCCGCGATGATCGCGGCCCCCTCCGCCGGGATGTTCTCCAGGCCCTCGATCCGCGGTCTGAACAGCAGCCGCAGCAGCGGACCGAGCAACACGTGCTTGAGCAAGTGGTAGAACACCGGGCCGCTCCCGATTCCTGGGGCGGCGCACTGCCGGCCGCCGCCGGACATGGCGAAAGGAACCAGTCTAGGTGCGGTCACACGCACCGTCACGACCTGGCACGCACAGTCGGCCACCACGGTTCAGCGGCAGCGGCAGCGGCAGCGGCGGCAGCGGCGGCCGCGGCTCACGCGCCGCGTGAAGCGGCCAGGCCCGCGGTCAGCAGTCCCAGCACCACCCAGCCGAACCACAGCCAGCCGTTGCTGCCGAGGGCCACGGAATACGTGGCGACGGCCACCAGAGCGGCGAAGGTCATGACTGCCATCGCCTTAACGGATCCGGTCATGCTCCATGGTGGCGCGCCGAGGCCGCACTGCGCTACTGGCCACGCCCCCGGAGCGAGGCCAGATATGCGTTGTACTCCGCGAGCTCGCGGTCGCCGTCGCGGTCCGCGGCCCGGTCGGAGCGCTTCGCCGCCCGCTGCTCCGAGTGGTACCACTGGTAGACCAGCGCGATCAGCACCAGCACCGAGGGAATCTCGCTGAAGGCCCAGGCGATCCCGCCGCCCCACTGCTGGTCGAGCAGCGGGTCGATGCGCAGGGAGCCGGGCGGATCCACGTACGTCTTGATCATGGGCTGGCTCGCCATCATCAGGGCGATGCCGAAGAAGGCGTGGAACGGCATGCCGGCGAAGAGCTCCAGCATCCGCATCACGTACCCGGGGCGGTGCGGCCCCGGGTCTATGCCCATGATCGGCCAGAAGAAGATCAGGCCGACCGCGAGGAAGTGCACCATCATCGTGATGTGCCCGGCCCTGGACTCCATCAGGAAGTCGAAGAGCGGGGTGAAGTACAGACCGTAGAGGCTGGCGATGAACATGGGGATCGTGAACGCCGGGTGCGTGATGATCCGCATGTAGCGGCTGTGCAGCAGCATCAGCAACAGCTCGCGCGGGCCCTTGTGGCCGCGCGCGGCGGGCGGCAGCGCGCGCAGCGCCAGCGTCACCGGAGCGCCCAGCAGCAGCAGGATCGGGGTGATCATGCTGATCACCATGTGCTGGACCATGTGGACGCTGAACATGACCATGCCGTAGTCGTTCAGCTTGGTGCACATCACCAGCACCACGCTCAGCACACCGAGGGTGAAGGCGATGGTCCGGCCCGGCGGCCAGGAGTCACCGCGGCGGCGCAGCCGCAGCACGCCCCACCCGTACAGCGCGAGCCCCAGCAGCGACCCGAACAGGAAGAAGGCGTCGAAGGAGAACTCCAGCCCGCGACCGAGAGTGAAGGGCGGCAGGTCCATGTTCATGTCCATGCCGTGCCCGCTGTGGTCCATCTCTTCACTCCCTTGACTGTGGCGCCCCACCACAGTAGTGCCGCCCCCGTACGCTCCTGCGCGCGGGGGCGGCCGTAACGGGCAAACGGTTACAGAACCGTCTGGGCCTCGTCGTAGCGTTCGGCCGGGACCGTCTTGAGGGTCGAGGTCGCCTCGGCGAGCGGCACCATCTCGATGTCCGTGCCGCGCAGCGCGGTCAGCATGCCGAACTCGCCGCGGTGGGCGGCCTCCACGGCGTGCCAGCCGAAGCGGGTCGCGAGCACCCGGTCGTACGCGGTGGGCGTGCCGCCGCGCTGGACGTGGCCCAGGATCACCGGACGGGCCTCCTTGCCCAGGCGGTGCTCCAGCTCCACCGCGAGCCGGTTGCCGATGCCGGCGAACCGCTCGTGGCCGTACATGTCCACGCCGCCCTCCTCCAGGTCCATCGACCCGGGGCGCGGCTTGGCGCCCTCGGCGACCACGACGATCGCGAACCGCTTGCCCGCCGAGAACCGCTCGCCGACGATCGCCGTCAGCTCCTCGATGTCGAAGGGCCGTTCCGGTACGACGATGGCGTGCGCGCCGGCCGCCATGCCCGAGTGCAGGGCGATCCAGCCGGTGTGGCGGCCCATGACCTCGACGACCATCACGCGCTGGTGGGATTCGGCGGTGGTCTTCAGCCGGTCCAGCGCCTCGGTGGCGACCCCGACGGCGGTGTCGAAACCGAAGGTGACGTCGGTGGACGCGATGTCGTTGTCGATGGTCTTGGGAACGCCGACGATCGGCAGGCCCGCCTGCGAGAGCAGGTTCGCGGCCTTCAGCGTGCCCTCGCCGCCGATCGGGATGATCGCGTCGAGCCCGAGGTCCGCGACGTGGCCGCGGGCCCGCTCCACACCGTCGCGCAGGTGCGCGGGCTGCACCCGGGAGGAGCCGAGGATGGTGCCGCCGCGCGCGAGGATGCCGCCGACGGCGTCGAGGTCGAGCTTGCGGTAGTCCGCCTCCAGCAGGCCCTTCCAGCCGTCGAGGAAGCCGATCACCTCGTCGCCGTGGTCGACGACCGCGCGGTGCACGACGGAGCGGATGACGGCATTCAGGCCGGGGCAGTCGCCACCGGAAGTGAGCACACCAATGCGCATGGCAGGAAGAGACCTTTGCAACGTGGGCCGGCGACCGGACCACGTCGTCCGGTGGGAACTACGGCCACCCTACAAGCGGTGGAGCGGTGGACTGAACCATCCTCCACATGCTGGTCGCACACGTCGTACGAAACGACGTCGGCCCGGTTCCCCCTAGGGAAAACCGGGCCGAACACATGATGGCGGGGCCGCCCCGATGAGCGGCCCGCAGGGCGCTACGCGGGCTGCGTCGCCGCCGCGATGCGCTCCGCGCGCAGCGCCTCGTACCACCGGTCGTCTATGGCCGGCAGCGCGTTGACGTCGAGGGCCAGCTTCAGCAGCAGGTCCGCGATCTGCGGGTTGCGGGCCATCACGGGGCCGTGCATGTAGGTGCCGAACACCGTGTCGTTGTACGCGCCTTCGGTGCCGTCGCCGGTGCCGTTGCCGCGGCCCATGCTCACCCGGGCGAACGGCCGTGCCGTCGGCCCGAGGTGGGTGACGCCCTGGTGGTTCTCGAAGCCCGTCAGCTGCGGCAGGCCGAGCCGCGGGTCGATGTCGGCGAGGACGTCGCCGACGCACCGCTCGCCCTCACCGCGCACGGTCACCACGTCCAGCAGGCCGAGGCCCTCCTGGCGCTGGCCCTGGTCGTTGACGAACTCGTTGCCGAGGATCTGGTACCCGGCGCAGACGGAGAAGACGATCGCCCCGTTCGAGACGGCCCGCTCCAGACCGCCGTCGCGCAGCAGGCGCTCGGCGGCCAGGCGCTGCGGCCGGTCCTCACCGCCGCCGATCAGGTAGATGTCGCCCGAGGTGGGGATCGGCTGGTCGCTGCGCACGTCCACGCGCTGCACGTCCAGGCCGCGCTGGCGCGCCCGGCGCTCCACCACGAGGGCGTTGCCCTGGTCTCCGTACGTGCTGAGCAGGTCGGGGTAGACCCACACCAGACGCAGGCTGTTGTCGCTCATGCTCTTGTCCTCTGCGGTTCTGAGGGGGCTAGTTGCCGACGCGGCGGCGCACGTCCTGGAAGGCGGTGTAGTTCGCGATCAGCTCGATCTGTCCGGGCGGCGCCAGCTGCACGGCCTCGTCGAGGGTCTCGCACACCCGGAAGTCCAGGCCCGCGACCTCGAGGCGGACCGCGAGGTCCAGCTTGCGGTCGCCGATCACGAAGATCGGGTGGCCGGCCAGGCGCGGGTAGTCCACGTCCCACAGCCAGGAGGTGTCGGTGCCGTCGGCGCCGCGCGCGTTCACCGAGAGGATGACCGGGGTCGGCGGCGGATCGATCAGCGAAAACGTTTCGAGCCAGCCCGCCGGGTTCTTGGCGAGCAGCAGCCGCAGCTCACGGCCCTGGAAGTTCACCACGTCGTAGCGGCCCGCGACGGCCTGCACCTGGTACATCCGCTCCAGCGCGACCTGCGGCGGGACGCCGAATACGGCGGCGACGGCGGCCGAGGTGGCGGCGTTGGCCTTGTTGGCGCGGCCGGGCAGCTGGAGGTGGATGGGCCAGGCCGAACCGTGCGGGTCCAGGACGTGGTCGCCGGAGAGCACCCAGCTCGGCGTGGGGCGGCGGAAACCGCACTCGCCGCAGAACCAGTCGTCGCCCGGGCGCTGCATGACACCGCCGCAGGAGGGGCACGACCAGGCGTCGTCCTTCCACTCCTGGCCGGCCGCGACCCACACCACGTTCTGCGAGGAGGAGGCGGACCAGACGATCAGCGGGTCGTCGCAGTTCGCGACGATGACCGCCTTGGAGCCCTGGAGGCCCTCGCGCCACTTCTCCGCGAGCATGCGGGTCTCGGCGGCGCGGTCCAGCTGGTCGCGGGAGAGGTTCAGCAGGGCGATCACCTTGGGGGTGACGTCCCGGGCCACTCCGGCCAGGTACTTCTCGTCGACCTCGATGACGCCGTACTTGGCGTCCGAGCCGCCGGCCAGCGCCGAGGTGATGCCGGCCGGCATGTTCGCGCCCAGCGCGTTGGAGACGACCGGACCGCTGGCCCGCAGGGCCTCCGCGATCAGCCGGGTCGTCGTGGTCTTGCCGTTCGTCGCGGAGACGAGGACGACGTCGAGGTGCTGCGCCAGCGCGCCGAGAAGATCGGGGTCGAGCCTGAGTGCGACCTTGCCGCCGATCACCGATCCGCTTCCGCGTCCCGCGGCCCGCGACACCGCCGCCGCGGCCTTGCCCGCCGTCACGGCCAGCTTGGCCCGCGGCGAAAGCGGCTCCGTGTTGCCTGCCATCGTCCCTTGTCCTCCTTGCGTCGGTCGGACCCAGCCTATCCAGTAGCTGCCGGGGCCTTGACCGCGGCGCCCCCGCACCACGGCAGATCTCCTCATATATTCGCCCGTCGTACCCTTACCGCCATGCGACAGCGCCCCATCCCCGGTACCACCGGCATCGTCCGCACCATGAGCCTGCTGGGCGATCCGGTGCTCCATTCCGCTTGCGCGGAGGTCACCGAGTTCGGACCGGAACTCGACCGGCTCATCGAGGACATGTTCGCGACGATGTACGCCGCCCAGGGCGTCGGCCTCGCCGCGAACCAGATCGGGGTCGGCAAGCGGGTCTTCGTCTACGACTGCCCCGACGACGAGGACGTCCGCCATCTCGGACACATCGTCAACCCGCGGCTCGTGGCGGCGGACGGGGACGAGTTCCTCGGTCCCGAGGGGTGCCTGTCCCTGCCGGGGCTCGAGGCGGGCACCGCGCGGTTCGACCGGGCCGTCGTCGAAGGGGTGACCTCGGACGGAGCGGCGGTGCGGATCGAGGGCACCGGGTTCTTCGCCCGGTGCCTGCAGCACGAGTGCGACCACCTCGACGGGACGGTGTACGCGGACCGGGTGACCGGGCTGCGGGCCCGTCGCCTGCGGCGGGCCATCGGGAAGACTCCGTGGGGCGCGGAGGCGCTGCGCGGCTAGCGGATCTCCGGCCCCAGGAACCCGGCTCCGCCGGGCACCGGGCTCTGCCCGGACCCGCGCCTCAAACGCCGGCGAGGCTGGGTTTGGCCTGGCGAAGGGGCTAGAAGCCCGGGCCGTCTTCGCGGTTGCCGGCGGTGGCGAGGCGGCCCCACAAGAGGTCGGTGAGGCCGGCGACCAGGTCCGCGCGGTCGCAGGGGCGTTCGCCGAGCCACCAGTCGCCCGCCGCGTGCATCATGCCGACGATGCCGTGGCCCCAGACGCGGGCGAGGCGTTCGCCGCCCGGCCCGAGGTCCACGCGTTCGCCGATCACCTCGGCGAGCTCCTCGCCGAGGCGGCGCAGCAGCGGGGCCGAGTGCAGGCCCACGTCGAAGCCGCGCTCGGCGCTCTGGGAGTCGTCGGCCGGATGCATCAGGAAGCGGTAGACCTGCGGGCGGGCCTCGATGGCGGCGAGGTAGGTGTCGAGGGTGGACTCCACCCGGCGGCGCCGCTCGGCCGGGGCGTCGAGCGCGGCCCGCAGCGAGTCGAGCAGGGCGTCGGTGTGCCGGACGGCGAGGGCCTGGTAGAGGCCCGCCTTGTCGCCGAAGTGCCGGTAGAGGATCGGCTTCGTGATGCCGGCCTCCGCCGCGATGGCGTTCATGGAGGCCTTCGGGCCGTCCCTGAGCACCACCCGGTCGGCGGCTTCGAGCAGCTCCCGGCGCCGGCGCTCGCCCGCGCCGGGCTCGTCTGCCTGCTGCGTGGTCTCCATGATGTGTTTCTCTCCCCGCCCTTGCGATGTGCGTGACGCCCACGCAACGTAACACCCTGCGCACCCTGGCGATCGAATCGGTGGTGGTCGGCGCCGTGGGGCGGTGTCCGAGCTTGACACTGCTTACTCGCCGGTAACAGACTGTGCCCCCGTGTGGGTTACCGCTAGTAACACACCGATACGACGAGCACGGACAGGTGGAGGGGACATGGCGGAGTTCACCATGGAGCTCAACGACGACCAGAAGCAGGTCCGGGACTGGATCCACGGCTTCGCCGCCGACGTGATCCGCCCCGCGGCCGCGGAATGGGACGAGCGCGAAGAGACTCCCTGGCCCGTCATCCAGGAGGCCGCCAAGGTCGGCATCTACTCACTGGACTTCTACGCCCAGCAGTTCTTCGACCCCACGGGCCTCGGCATCCCGATGGCGATGGAGGAGCTCTTCTGGGGTGACGCGGGCATCGCCCTGTCCATCGTCGGCACCGGACTCGCGGCCATCGGCGTCGTCGCCAACGGCACCGAGGAGCAGATCGGCACGTGGATCCCGCAGATGTACGGCACCCCGGACGACGTGAAGGTGGCCGCCTTCTGCTCCTCCGAGCCGGACGCCGGATCGGACGTCGGATCCATGCGGACCCGTGCGGTCTACGACCAGGCCAAGGACGAGTGGGTGCTGAACGGCACCAAGACCTGGGCGACCAACGGAGGCATCGCCAACGTCCACATCGTCGTGGCCGTGGTCGACCCGGAGCTCGGCACCAAGGGCCACGCCTCCTTCATCGTGCCGCCGAACACCCCCGGGCTGTCCCAGGGCCAGAAGTTCAAGAAGCACGGCATCCGCGCCTCGCACACCGCCGAGGTGGTGCTGGAGGACGTACGGATCCCCGGCTCCTGTCTGCTCGGCGGCAAGGAGAAGCTCGACGAGCGGCTCGCGCGGGCCCGCGAGCGGGCCCGCAGCGGCGGCGGCGAGCGCGTGAAGAACGCCGCCATGGCCACCTTCGAGGCCTCCCGGCCGGCGGTCGGCGCGATGGCCGTGGGCACGGCGCGCGCCGCGTACGAGGTCGCCCTGGACTACGCGAAGACCCGGACCCAGTTCGGCCGCCCGATCATCGACAACCAGGGCGTGGCCTTCCAGCTCGCCGACATGCGGACCCAGATCGACGCGGCACGGCTGCTGGTGTGGCGGGCCTCCTGGATGGCGGTCGCGGGCCGGCCGTTCACCTCGGCGGAGGGCTCCATGTCGAAGCTGTTCGCGAGCGAGGTCGCCAAGAAGGTGACGGCCCAGGCGGTCCAGATCCTCGGCGGCAACGGCTTCACCCGCGAGTACCCGGTGGAGCGCATGCACCGCGACAGCGCCATTTACACGATCTTCGAGGGGACCAGCGAGATCCAGCGGCTGGTGATCGCCCGCACCATCTCGGACATGCCCATCCGCTAGTGCTGTGCGTCCCGGCCCGGCCGGGCTCCCCGCGGGGTGCCCGGCCGAGGTGCGTCTAGCGGACGGGCAGCGGGCGCAGACAGGAGGCCGCCAGGCCGTCCGGGCGCTCCCGCAGGTGGGTGATGTACTCGCCGTCCGCGCAGCGGGCGCCCTCGTGGTCGAGGTGTCCGGTGACCCTGTACTGGGCGAAACCCGCGTCGCAGTCCGTGACCACCAGGGCCTGGTGGCTCCAGTCGCCCTCGTTGCGCACGCACTGCCCCACCTGCAGGACCGCCTGCTCGTCGTCCCCGTTCAGCGCCGAGACGAGGATGAGGGTGGGGATCGCGAGGATCGCGAGGAGCAGCGGTACGAGGAAGGCCAGCGCGGGCGGCCGCAGCCACAGCGACCTGCCGGGATTCAGCGGGGCCATGACCCCGCCCGTCGGCGGGCCGAGCCGGCACAGCTTTCCCCACGGGCCGAGGTTCACCAGCAGCGTGATCGGCGTGATGATCACCGACAGCGGGCTCCACCAGCCCTGCCACAGGGTCCGTGCCGACATCTCGCGGACGGTGGCGACCCCGCAGTCACGGCAGAACGGGCCCTTGCGGCTGCGGAACCGCATCAGTACGACCAGGCCCTGGTGCCCGTACACCGTCGTGTCCGCGACGGGCAGCGCTCCGCAGACGCGGCAGCCGTACGCGCCCTGCTCCGGCGTGAGGGCGTACGGGGCGCCGTACGGAGCCTGCGGCGCGGCCGCGGCGTACGGGGCTGCCGCGGTGGAGGGGGCCTGTGGGACGTACGGAGGGTGCGGGGTGTGCGGGGCGGCCCCCGGATACGGGCCCGCGGGCTGGTGCGGATGTGGCGGTGGCGGGGTGGCCACGAAGATCCCCCTCGGTTCTCGCGGTCGTCACCGGTCGGTGACGGAGGAACCCTAAAGGAACGCTATCGGCCCAACAGCGCCCGCACGGCCCGGGAGAAGACCAGTCGGCCGGCGAAGGCGACCAGCGGGTCCAGAGCGCGGGGAAGGCCCCGCAGGCGCAGCTCCTCGCGCCAGTGGATCTCGCTGCCGCCGTCCGGCAGAGGACGGATCTCGATCTCCGCCCAGCCCGTCACGGCCCTTCCGCGCTTCACCAATCGGACGAACCCGCCCGTACCCTCCCCCGGAGGCCGCCAGACGACGACTTCCATGGGGTCGTCGCATGTGATCCTCCCCACGCCCGTCCGTGCGGTGAAGACCGTTCCGACCCTCGTCGGAGGCTCCGTTTCGATGATCGTCCGGGTGAGGGGGACCCGCTCGCCGTGGCGTTCCCAGTCCGTCAGCCGCGACCACGCCTCGGCCGGTGCGAGACGCGTGCGGTGAACGAACCGGATACCGGGCATGAGCGCATGGTAATCGGGCATACACACCCTGAACTGGACCGCCGATATGGGTTCCGTCCGGGGGTGGCGATCGGTAATACTCACCGCCACCGTGGATCGCGGATTCGACCGGGTGACCACCGGCCCTCCCGCCCCACTCTGCGAGGAGGTGCGCCATGTGCTCCCACCAGCCCCCCTGCCCGCCCGCCGACAGCGCCGACCGTGACGCCGCCCGCACCGTGGCCTTCCACCCGGAACAGGGCTGGAGCCTGCTCTGCAACGGCGTCATGGTCTTCGACGACACCGGGGAACTGCTCCCCGACGGCCAGACGGTGGAACCCCGCCGCCCGGCCCTGGTCTGAGCGAGGAGGCAGCATGCGCCAGCAGCTGATCCGCAAGCCCGTCCCCAAGCCCGCCCCCCGAGACCTGGACCTGCGCACACCGTCGGGCAGACCCCTCCCGTACTGACGGGAGTCCCGATCCGGTTACCACGCGGCCCGGCCGTCCACCGGCTGTAGATCAGCTGGTGGGCGCCGCCGCGCCGCCCCGGAAGGCCGTTTCGTACGCGGCGTCGCCGATCGCCGCCCTGGCCTGCCGCTCGCCCTGGTCCCGCAGGGCCCGCAGTGAGGGCGAGCCGCCCATCTGCGGCCGGCCGACCGTGCGCCACCAGGCGTGTCCGGTGCCCAGCAGGCGCGCCGCCAGCTCGCCGTCGCCGAGCCCCGCCACCGCCGCGGCCAGCAGGTCCAGGCCCAGCGCGATCCCGAAGCGGTCGCCGAGCAGCCGCTTGCCCGACAGCATGGCCCGCACGTGCCGGGCCGCCTCCCCGTGGTCGCCCAGGCCCAGCGCGGCCACCGCCAGGACGTAGTCGGCGTACGCTCGCAGCCAGCGCTCGCCCAGCTCCGCGCAGGTCTCGCGCAGGGCCAGCGCCTCCCGGGCCGCCTCGTCGAAGCGCCGGAGGTCGCACAGCGCGTAGCTGGCGGCCAGTTTGCACAGCAGCCAGCCCGCATCGCCGGTCCGCCCGCCGTGGCCCGCCCGCGCGCGCGGACCGGCCAGGGCGAGGGCCCGCAGGGGGTCTCCCGGCATCAGCACCGACACGGCGAGCAGATAGGCCGCGCGCAGCTCCCGCTCGGGGTCCGCGAGCCGGGCCGCGCCCTTCGTGCACTCCTCGCCGATCCGCCGGGCGGTCTCCAGGTCGCCCTGGAGCAGAGCGGTCAGGCCGAGGGCCCACAGGGCCTGGTTGTACGCGGATCCCGCGGGCAGGGTGGCCGCCAGCGCCCGTTCCAGGAAGGCCCGGCCCTCGTGCACGTGCCCGCACGCGAACCAGTAGAACCACAGCGCCCCGGCCATCTCCAGCGCCGACACCGGGTCGGAACCGAGCAGGTGCTCCAGGGCCGTGCGCAGCTGCGCGTGCTCGGCGGTCATCCTGCGGTACCAGTCCACCTGGCCCGGGCCCAGCCAGCCCCGGTCGGCCGCCTGGGAGAGCGCCGCGTACCAGTGGGCGTGCCGGTCGGCGACGATCCGCGTCTCGCCGAGCTCGACGAGCCACTCGTGCCCGTACTCGCGGATCGTGTCCAGCATCCGGTAGCGGGCGCCGGCGCCGCGCTCCTCGGTGCGCCGGACCACCGACTTGGCGACCAGGCCCGCCAGGAGCCGCTCCACCCGGGAGGCGGCCAGCGGGCCGCCCGCGCACACCGCGCGGGCCGCGGCGGCGTCGAAGTCCCCGGTGAAGACCGAGAGCCGGGCCCACAGCAGCCGCTCCAGCGGCTCGCACAGCTCGTGGCTCCAGCCGATCGCGGTCCGCATCGTCCGGTGCCGGTGCGGCAGGGCGGCGGTCCGGGTGTCGGTGAGCACGTCGAAGCGCTCGCCGATCCGTTCTGCCATCTGCTCCAGCGTCCACCGCCGCATCCGGGCGCCGGCCAGTTCCAGGGCGAGCGGGATCCCGTCGAGGCGCCGGCACAGCTCGGCCGCGATCGCGGTCCGGCCGGCGTCCTCGAAGGCGGCCGCCGCGCGCGGGGTCGCGGCGAGGGCGCGGGCGCGGAAGAGGGCGAGGGCGTCGCTGTCGGGTCCCGCACAGGGCAGCGGCCGGACCTCGACGACCTCCTCGCCGGGGGATCCGAGCGGCTCCCGGGAGGTGGTCAGGACCGTCAGTCCGGGTGCGGACTGCAGGAGTTCGCCCACCAGATGGCGGCAGTGCGCGACCAGGTGCTCGCAGGTGTCGAGGACGAGCAGGAGCTCCTTGTCGGCCATCCACGCGCACAGCTCCTCGTCGAGGGGGCGGGGGCAGTGGTCGGCGAGGCCGACGACGTGGGCGACGGTCGCGGTGAGCAGCGCGGGGTCGCGCAGGGGAGACAGCTCCACCCACCACACGCCGTCGCGCCGTGCCCGGCCGGCCGCGGCGGCGGCCCGCAGTGCGAGCCGGGACTTGCCGACGCCGCCCACCCCGGTGAGGGTGACGAGTCTTCGCTCGCTCAACGTGCGTTCCAGCAGGCCGAGTTCCGCCTCCCGGCCGACGAAGCTCGCCGATTCCGGCGGCAGGTTTCCCGGCAGGGAGCCCGAGTCCGGCTCGGCGCCGCCGCCCGTGGAGCCTGCCTGACTGTCGTTGACCGAGTACTCACCGAACACGGATGTATTGTGCGTGATCTTCTTTCGCGGCAGTGCCGTTCAGGCGGATCGCTGCCCGGTCTCATGCCGCGAGCGTGACGGTCCGCTCTGCCGAGAAGGCGCCCCAGTTCCCGTCCGGCAGGCGGGCGCGCAGCTTCACGCGCCACACGGTACCGGCCGGCTCGGTCACGGTGATCCGGTGTTCCGCCCGTCCGCTGGGCACCGCGCCGGTGCCGAACTGGATGACGGTGGTGGGCCGTTCGTTGACGTACAGCTCGTACTCGCGCGTCTCGCGGCCGGTGTCCGGCGCGGTCCAGCCGAGGGTGACCGCGCCCGGCGCGGCGGTCGCGGTGAACCCGCCGGGGGCGGTGCCCGGTCCGCCGCCGGAGGCGGGCGGGGTGGTCACGTCCACCGCGGGGGAGTCGGGGGAGGAGTTGTCGGCGCCGTCGCGGGCCCGCACGGTGAAGGTGTACACCGTGTCCGGCTGGAGGCCGCCGAGCGCCGTGCCGCTCTCGCCGGGGCCGGCGCTGTGGATCCGGACACCGCCCTGGTAGACGTCGTACGCCGTCACGCCCGTGTCGTCCGTCGCCGCGGACCAGGACACCCAGGCGGCGCGGGGCCCGGTGGCCCGGGCGGTGGCGGTCGCCGGGGCGGTCGGCGCCCGCAGGTCCTCGGCCCGGGCCGCCGGGGTGCTCGCCCGGACGGCCGGGCCCGTCGTGGAGAGGTTCCCGGCGGCGTCCTTGGCGCGGACCGTGAAGGCGTATCCGGTCTGCGGGGTGAGGCCGGTGACGTCCACCATCGTCTTGTCGGCCGGGAGTTCGCGGACCAGGCGGCCGGCCTCGAAGACCTGGTAGCCCGTCACCCCGTCGCCCTCGGCGGCGGCGTTCCACATGACGTGCACGGTGGTGGAGCTGGAGGCCTGGGCGGTGAGCCCGGATGGGGAGGGCGGCGGCTCGGTGTCCGGCGCGGTGCAGCCTGCGGACGCGGCCGGGCCGCCGAGAGCCAGACACAGGATGAGCAGGGGGGCGGTGCGTCGCACGGGATGCCTTCCTCCGCTTCCGCCGTAAAGGTCTGGACATATATGGCACGCGGGATCCGTGCCGGGCAAGACCCGTGCGGCGGCGGCCGGTGATGTGACCCGGTTCGTCGTCTTCTGATCTCGTCTGGCATTATTGCGAGCTGTTTGCAACAACAGATGATCACGAACAGGGATGTGCAGCGCATGACGGCCCGGACCGTACGGGGAATGGCCGCGGCAACGCTGGCCGCCGCACTCATCACGGGCGTGGCGGCCTGCTCGAACCCCCAGCCCGCCGCAGGCGGCCCGGCGGACTCCGCCGTCGTCGGCATCGCCACCGAACCGGAGAGCCTCAGCCCGCTGCTGGGCTACGGCAAGGACGGCAACTCCAAGATCTTCGACGGGCTCCTCGCGCACGACCCCGGCATGAAGCTGAAGCCGGCGCTCGCCGAAGCCCTCCCGCAGGTCTCCGCGGACGGGCTCACCTACACCTACGTACTGCGCCAGGGTGTGAAGTTCAGCGACGGAGCACCCTTCTCCGCCAAGGACGTCGTCTTCACCTACCGCACGATCCTCGACGCGAAGACGAACAACGCCTCCAAGACCGAATTGGACGCCATCGCCGGCGTCGAAGCGCGCGGGGAGCACACGGTCGTCTTCACGCTGAAGTACCCCTACGCGCCCTTCGCCGAGCGGACCGTGCTGCCGATCGCCCCCGAGCACATCGCGGGCGGACAGGACGTCAACAGCGGGGACTTCACCACCCGCCCCGTCGGCACCGGGCCGTACGTGCTCACCGCCTGGTCCAAGGGCGAGAAGCTCAGCTTCAAGGCCAACCCCGGCTACTGGGGCGGCGAACCCGCCGTGAAGAAGTTCACCATGGCCGTCATCAAGGACGACGACGTCCGCGCCACCCGGCTGCGCTCCGGCGAGCTGGACGGGGCGATCCTGCCGCCGAACCTCGCCAAGGGCTTCGGTGCCGACAAGGCCCGCACGACGTATGCCGCCAAGACCTTCGACTACCGCAACGTGACGCTGCCGACGCACCACCCGGTCACCGGCGACGTGGCGGTCCGCCGGGCCCTGGACACCGCCGTGGACCGCACGGCCATGGTCGGCGCGCTCCTGGACGGGGCGGGCAAGCCCGCCTACGGGCCGGTCCCGGCCGACAGCCCGTGGTTCACGGCCGGCACCGAGCGCACCCACGACCTCGACAGGGCGAAGCAGATCCTCGACGACGCCGGCTGGAAGGCGGGCGAGGACGGCATCCGCGTCAAGGACGGAGTCCGCGCCTCCTTCCCCCTCTGGTACACCTCCGGCGACAAGATCCGCCAGGACCACGCCCTGGCCTTCGCCTCCGACGCCAAGAAGGCCGGCATCGAGGTCACGACCGAAGCCGGGACCTGGGAGGTCATCGAGCCGCGGATGAAGACCGAGGCCGTCCTCGCCGGCGGCGGCTCCCCGGCCGACCCCGACTTCGACCAGTACCAGCTGCTCACCTCCTCGCTCGGCGGCGACGGCTTCAACAACATGGCCCGGTACGACAACCCGGCCGTGGACGCCGCCCTCGCCGAGGGGCGGCGCAGCGGTGACCCGGCCGTGCGCAAGGCGGCGTACGACACCGTGCAGCGCGAGCTCGTGAAGGACCCGGGCTACGTCTTCCTCACCCACATCGACCACCTGTACGTCGTGAACGACAAGTGGGACGGGCTCACCACCCAGCTCGAAGCCCACGACCACGGTCTGGGCTCCGGCCCCTGGTGGAACGTCGAGAGCTGGAAGCCGAAGCAGAAGCAGAAGTGAGCCGAGCCACGTGACCACCCGCTCCCTCCGGCTCCCCTGGGGGCCGATGGCGCGCATGGCCGGGCGGCGGACCCTGTTCGCCGCCCCCGTCCTGCTCGCCGTGACCTTCGGGGTCTTCGCCATCGCCGCGATGTCCCCCTTCGACCCCGTCAAGGCGTACGCGGGCACCGCGGGCCTCACCGCCTCACAGGACCGGCTCGACCAGCTGCGGGCCAACCTCGGCGTGGACCGGCCGCTCGCCGCCCGCTGGTGGGACTGGCTCGGCTCGGCCCTCACCGGTGACCTCGGCACCTCCTCCGTGATGCGCCAGCCCGTCGCCGACGTCATCGCCGAACGGGTCGGCTGGTCGGCGCTGCTCGCCGGCTGCGCCTTCGCGTTCGCCGTACTGGCCGGCACGGCGCTCGGGGTGCTCGCCGCGCGCCGCCAGGGCGGCCCGCTCGACCGGTGCGCCTCCTCGTTCGCCTACACCCTGGAGGCCGCCCCGCCCTTCTGGCTGGGGCTGCTGGCCATCTGGTTCTTCTCCGTACGGATGGGGGCGCTGCCCTCCGGCGGCCTCACGGACGCGGGCAGCGACACGGTCGCCTTCGGGCAGGTCGCCTCGCACCTGGTGCTCCCCGCGCTGGTGCTGGGCCTGTCCCAACTCCCCTGGTTCTTCCTCTACGTCCGCCAGGGCGTGGCCGACGCGCTGGAAGAGGACCCCGTACGCGGCGCCCGCGCGCGGGGGCTCACGGAGCGGACCGTCCTGCTCGGGCACGCACTGCGCTCCGGCATGCTGCCGGTGCTGACGCTCATCGGCTCCCGGGTGCCGGAGCTGATCACCGGCGCACTGCTGGTGGAGACCGTCTTCAGCTGGCCCGGCATCGCGGCCGCCACCGTCCAGGCCGCCACCTCCGTGGACTTCCCGCTGCTGGCCGCGCTCACGGTGCTGGCCACCGCCGCCGTGCTCGCCGGAAACCTGCTGTCGGACCTGCTCTACGGGCTCGCCGACCCGAGGGTGGGCTTCGATGGCTGAGGTGATCTGGCGCTCGCACGGTCGGGCCCGGCGCTCGACGCGCACCCTGCGCGTACGCGCCTCGGCGGCGATCGTGGCGCTGATCGTGCTGGCGGTGCTGCTGGTGCCGCCGCTGGTACCACTGGACCAGCAGGCGGTCGACTTGTCGGCAAAGCTCCAGCCGCCGTCCTGGGCCCACCCGTTCGGGACGGACGACGTCGGGCGCGACCTGCTGCTGCGCTGCGTGTACGGGATGCGGGTCTCCCTGCTGGTCGGCCTGGTCGCGGCGCTCGCGGCCACGGTCATCGGCACCGCGGTCGGCGCCGCCGCGGGGGCACTGGGCGGCTGGACGGACCGGGTGGCCATGCGGGCCGTGGACGCGCTCTCCTCGATCCCGCACCTGCTGCTGGGAATCTTCATCGTGGCCATGTTCCGCCCGGGCGTCTGGCCCGTGGTCGTCTCCGTGGCCGTGACCCACTGGCTGTCCACCGCCCGCATCGTCAGGGCGGACGTGCTGTCCCTGCGCGGCCGGCCCTTCGTGGACGCCGCCGTGTCCGGCGGCGCCTCGCGCCGGCGGGTGGCCGTACGGCACCTGCTGCCCGGGGTCCTCCCGCAGGCGGGCCTCGCCGCGGTGCTCATGGTCCCGCACGCGATGTGGCACGAGTCGGCCCTGTCCTTCCTCGGACTGGGCCTGCCGTCCCACCAGGCCAGCCTCGGCAGCCTGGTGCAGACCGGGCGCGGCTCGCTGCTCGCCGGGGACTGGTGGCCCACGCTCTTCCCCGGCCTCCTCCTGATCGTCCCGACCCTGGCGATCGCGGGCCTCGCCGGCGCCTGGCGCGACCGCCTGAACCCCCGCCGCCGCTCGGAGCTGACCCTGTGACCACCCCGCCCGTGCTCCGCGTCGAGCAGCTCTCCGTCCGGTTCCGCATGCCCGGGCGCCGGTACGTCGAGGCCGTCACCGACGCCCGCTTCGACCTCGCGCCCGGCGAGTGCCTCGCCCTCGTCGGCGAGAGCGGCTGCGGCAAGTCGGTGCTGGCCTCCGCCCTGCTCGGCCTGCTCCCCGGCAACGCCGAGACCGCCGGGTCCGCGCGCCTCGCCGACGGCCTCGATCTGCTCGCCGCCGACGAGCGGACCCTGGCCAGGACCGTACGGGGCCGCCGCATCGGCCTGGTCCCGCAGAGCCCGGCCGCGCACCTCACCCCCGTCCGCACCGTCCGGGCCCACCTGGAAGAGACCCTCCGCGCACGGTCCGCACCCCCGAAGGCCGCCCTGCGCGAGGCGGCCGAGGCAGCCGCCGAGCGGGCCGCCTTCCCCGCGAGCCACCTCGACCACCACCCGCACCAGCTGTCCGGCGGACTCGCCCAGCGGGCCGCCACCGCACTCGCCCTCATCGGCGACGCGCCGCTGCTCCTCGCCGACGAACCCACCACGGGCCTGGACCGCGACCTGGTCCACCGCACCGTCGACGAACTCCGCGCCCACACCCGCGACTCCGGGCGGGCCCTGCTGCTGATCACGCACGACCTCGCGGCGGCCGAGCGGATCGCCGACACCGTCGCCGTCATGTACGCCGGACGGATCGTGGAACTGGCCCCCGCCAAGGGCTTCTTCGGCCGGCCCGGTCCCCGCCACCCCTACGCCCGGGGCCTGCTCGACGCCCTCCCCGAGCGCGCCTTCACACCCCTACCCGGCGCCCCGCCCGAGCTCGGCGCGCTGCCGTCCGGCTGCGCCTTCGCCGCCCGCTGCCCCACCCCCTCGGCCCTGGCGGCCCAGGGCGGATCCCCGGCCGACCGGGTCTGCCGTGAACAGCGGCCGCCGCTCGTCGAAGGAGTGGCCTGCCACCATGCTTGAACTCAAGGACATCACCGCGGGCTACGACCGCCACGCCCCCGTCGTCCGCGGGGCGCACCTGAGCCTGCGCCCCGGCGAGTCCCTCGGCCTGCTGGGGCCCAGCGGCTGCGGAAAGTCCACCCTCGCCCGGGTCGCCGCCCTCCTGCACCGTCCCGACCGCGGGACCGTGGTCCTCGACGGCCGTACCGTGACGGGCTTTCGCCACCGCGCCCCCCGCTCCCTGCGCGTCAGCGTGGGCGTCGTCTTCCAGCAGCCCCGGCTCTCCGCCGACCCCCGCCTGCGGCTGAGCGAGCTCGTCGCCGAACCCCTCCGGGCCACCGGCCGCCGCAGGGAAGCGGACGCGCGGGTCGCCGAGTGGGCGCGGCGTGTCGGCCTCGGCCCCGATCTGCTCACCCGCCGCCCCCACGAGGTCAGCGACGGCCAGCTGCAACGCGCTTGCCTGGCCAGGGCCCTGGTGCTCCGGCCGCGCTGGCTGGTCTGCGATGAAATGACCGCGATGCTGGACGCCTCCACCACGGCCGCGCTGGTCAGAGTGGTCGAGGAGTACCGCGCCGAGACCGGGGCGGGCCTCCTCGCCGTCGGCCACGATCCGGTGCTCCTGGAGCGCTGGTGCGACCGCACGGCCCACTGGAACGAGATCGTCAAGGACTGACCGGCCATCACGGACGGTCAACACCCGTACGGCGGACACGTCTTTGACCCGACAGCGCCTCCGGCTGCGCCACCATGGCGGCGAGTAAGGAGGTTTCGATGGTGATTTCCCTCTCCGTGGTCGTCCTGCTCCTCATCCTCGCCTGGATCTTCCTGCGCAGCGGCGGCCTCAAGTTCTCCCACGCCCTCGTCTGCGTGCTGCTCGGCTTCTACCTCGCGAGCAGCAGCATGGCCGCGACCCTCCACGACGGCCTGACGGCCACCGCGAACGTGGTCTCCAGCCTCAAGCCCTAGGAATCGATCGACTGTTGCGCGTACATGAATCATCCGGCCCTTCCATGGACTCTTCGGGCACCGCGACCTAGCGTCTTGCGGCGGCGCGACATCAGACGCGATGTCAACAGCACGGAGAGACACGGAGGAAGTCCGGATGTTCCGAAGAGCGCTGAACTGCGCCGTGGCGCCGGTCGTCGCCGCACTCACGGTGCTGTACGGCGTACCACCCGCCCAGGCCGACGACATACCCAAGGCCCCCGGCCACCGCCTGGTCAGCCACTACGACGGCGCCGCCGCGGCCCCCGCACCACTGCCCGGCCAGGCGCCGCCGCAGCACCCCTTCCTCGCGCCCAACGGCCGCAGCGGCATGCACTCCGACGCGGCCGGGAGCGCCACCTCGCCCTGGTCCGGGCCGCTCGGCGAGAACCCGGAGGTGACCAGCGAGAAGATCGCCGCCCTCGGCGGCGAATGCGCCACGGCCACCTTCGACGCGGGCGGCCGGCTCGTCACGGTGTGCGGCACCTTCTCCGGGTTCAAGGTCAAGCTCCTGGAGTCCCGTACGCTCGCCACGCTCGCGGAGTACCGGCTCCCGCAGCGTTCCTCGACGGTCGAGGCGATCACCTCCCTCGACTTCTCGAAGATCTTCAAGGACACCTCGGGCGGCGCCTACTTCTACCTGGACCACCAGGACCGGGCCGTACTCGCCGACTCCCGCCAGCACGTCCTGCGCCTCGCCCACTCCCGGAAACCCGACGGAAGCTGGCAGTTCACCGTCGACGACGACTGGGACCTCACCGGCCACGTGCCGCACGACTGCGTCACCTGGACCCACCTGAGGCCCAGCGGCACCTGTGACCCCGTCACCTCGGTGATGCCCGACTGGGACGGCCGCATCTGGTGGGTCACCCGTCAGGGCCGCGTCGGGACCGTGGACCCGGCCACCTCGGAGATCCGTTCCGTCCGGCTGGACGGCGAGGAGATCCAGAACTCCTTCTCCGTCGCCGAGGACGGCGTCTCCATCGTCTCCGACCACGCCCTCTACAGCTTCCGCGCCGCCGCCGACGGCACCCCCGAGGTGCAGTGGCGACAGACCTACGACCGCGGCACCGGAGCCAAACCCGGGTCCGTGAACCAGGGTTCGGGCACCACACCGGACCTCTTCGGCGACGGCTACGTCGCCATCACCGACAACGCGGACGACCGGATGAACGTCCTGGTCTACCGGCGGGGCGCCGACGTCCCTGCCGACCGCCGGCTGGTCTGCACGGTACCGGTGTTCGGATCCGGCGCCTCGACGACCGACAACTCCCTGATCACCTGGGGCAACAGCATCGTCGTCGAGAACAACTACGGCTACGAGAACCTCACCACGCTCCTGCTGGGCAAGTCCGTCGTCGGCGGCGCCGCCCGCATCGACGTGCGCAGCGACGGCAGCGGCTGCGACACGGTGTGGGAGAGCCCGGTCCGCGCACCCTCCGTCGTCCCCAAGCTCTCCACCGCGAACGGGCTCCTCTACTTCTACGAGAAGGAGCCCCACCCCTGGGGCATCGACGCCTGGTACCTCACCGCGGTGGACTTCCGCACCGGTGAGCGCCGCTGGCGGCAGCTGACCGGCACCGGCCCGCTGTACGACAACAACTGGGCCCCGATCACCCTCGGTCCCGACGGGACCGCGTACGTCGGCGTCTTCAACGGCATCGTCGCGGTCCGCGACCGCGGCTGACCCCCCCGGCGGAGCCGGCCGGCCCGCCCCGCGCGACGACCGGCGCTCCCGCCGTCCCGGTCACAGCCAGGGGAGCCGGTCGGCGGCGTACCGGTAGGCGCGGAAGACGGAGTTCTGGGCCCCGGCCGAGGATTCGAGGCCCACGCCCGCGCCGAACGACCGGAACTGCGGCACGACGAACTCCCAGACCACGTCCCCGTCGCGGGTCACCTCGAAGAGCCGGCCGAAGGACCCCTCGGCGATGAAGGTGTTCCCGTTCGGCAGCCGCTGGGCGCTGGACATGTAAGGGCTGAAGAAGTTCTGCGGGGGATTGTCCTGGTACGACCACACCTCCCGGCCCGTGCGCGGATCGATCTCCAGCACCCGCGAGTACGGCACGGAGGTGGTGTCGCGGTACGTCCCGTTGTCGAAGACCAGGATCGTGCCGTCGGACAGTTCGTGCGGATGGTGCTGCTGGGCGAGCACGTCGGGCCCGATGCGCCAGCGCACGGAGCCGTCGGCCCGGTCGACGGCCACGGTGGTCGAGGCGCTGCGGAAACCCACCACGATCGAGCCGTCGGCCAGTTCGTTGACGGTGTTGGCCATCGGCCAGTGCTCGCGGGCGAAGTGCGGGTTGAGCGGGAACTCCTCCGGGTCGAGGTGCTCGATGGCGGCCCACCGCCACACCGCTTCCCCCTCCCAGGTCAGCTCGTACACCACGTCCCCGTAGATCACCCCGCCCGGGGCTTCGGAGCCGGGGATGCCGCCCCGGATGCGGGCCGCGTCGGCCGGGGCCAGCGGCTCGACCACGGTGACGACGAGGTTGCCGTTGCGCAGGACCGAGGCGTCGTGGTGGTGGAAGGGGTGCCGGGCCTCGCGCAGGACCGTGGAGTCCGGGGCCAGTTCCTGGAAGATCCCGCCGTGGTAGACGTCCCAGATGGGGAAGAGGGTCGGGCCGCTGGTGTCCTTGGCCGCGTAGAAGAGGTTCCCGTTGGGCAGGAGCTGCGCCTGGCGGCCCGGCGGATGCGGGGAGTTCCAGGTGTGCGCCGGCCGGCCCTCGATGTCGACGAGGTGGATCTCGCCGGCGCTCGTGATCGGCGTGTAGAGGGTGAATCCGCCGTAGCTGCGGGCGGGGTCGTGGGCGATCAGGCCCACGCCGCGGCGGCGCAGGGTGTTCTGGTCGACGGTCATGAGGACTACCTCCTGGGGTCGGGATGTGGTTCAGCGGACGGTGACGGCGGACGGGTCGACAGCCGTCAGGGGCGCGGTATGCACGTGCCGCAGCAGCGCGCCGCGGTCGGCGGAGCCGGGCAGGCTCTGGGCGGCCTTCGCCCAGGCGGCCTCCTGCTCCAACTGGTCCAGCAGGCCGGGCGAGAGGCTCGCGCCGTAGCCGTACCGGGGCTGGAAGGCGTCCACGTATCCGGCCTGGAGCGCGCCCTTGGACTGGGCGAGTACGGCCCTCCGTGCGGCGGCCGGGTCGGCGGCGCTCTCGCGCTGCGCCTTCAGCAGCGCCCGGAGCACGGCCGTGGTGACCTCCTCGGTCGCCCCGGGGCCGGCCACGAGCAGGGTCCGGGCCGTGTAGCCGGTGAAGGGGAGCTCCGCGTACCGCTCGCCGAGTGCGGTGCGGGCGGAGTCGTAGAAGCCGGGGAAGGTGACCCCGGCGTCGACGTCCCCGCGGGCCAGGGCCGGCGGGACCTGGTTCGGGGCGAGGTTGACCACGGTCACGTCCGCGGCGGTCAGCTGCGCCGATGCCAGCATCCGCGCCAGGGCGTACTCCGCGTTCGTGCCCTGCGGGACGCCGACCTTGCGGCCCTTCAGCCCGGCGAATCCGGTGATCCGCCGGTCGGTCCGGGTGACCAGGCGCCAGTCGTCGAACCGGGACAGGTCGGCGACGATCCGCAGGTCCCGGCCGCCCAGCACGGCCGTCACCGCGGGCAGCACACCCACGACGCCGAACTGGGCCTGGCCGCCGAGCACGGCGTTGAGGGCGTCCCGGCCGGTGGGCTGCGTGGTGACGGTGGCCTCGATGCCCTCGGCGGCCCACAGCGCACGCTCGTCGGCCACGTGGACCGGGGCACCGCCGAGGTGGTCGCTCGCCGCGAGGGTGACGGCCGGGCGCCCGTCGCCCGCCCCGGCCGGGGAGCCGGTGCAGGCCGTGGTGAGCGCGGAGAGCAGGACGGCGGCGGCCATCAGTACGGCGGTGGCCGCGCGGGATCCGGGCATCGCGGAGGGTCCTTTCGGGGAAGAGGGGAAAGAGGGGGATGGCGGATGGGGGATGGGGGGGAGGGGAGTTCACCCGGAGCCGAGGAGACCGGCGATCAGGGACCGCAGCTCCGGGTCGGGCCGCCCGGCGGGCACCGGGTGGTCGGCCCGTATCCGCCCGGGAGACCCGCCGAGGACGACGACCCGTTCGGCGAGGGCCAGGGCCTCGTCGATGTCGTGCGTGACGAACAGGACGGTGGTGCCGCGGCGCTGCCACAACTCCCGCAGCAAGCTCTGCATCCGGGTCCGCGTCAGCGCGTCCAGGGCCCCGAACGGCTCGTCCATCAGCAGCACGTCCGGCTCGGCGGCCAGCGCCCGGGCCAGTGCCACGCGCTGCTGCATCCCGCCCGACAGCTGGGCCGGGTACTTCCCCGCGCCCTCCGACAGCCCCACCTCGGCCAGCGCGGCGAGGGCGCGGCGGCGGCGTTCGGAACGCGGCAGGCCGAGCCGCTTCAGGGCGAACTCCACGTTGCCGCGCGCCGTGCGCCACGGGAACAGGGCGTAGTGCTGGAAGACGACCCCCCGCTCGGGGCCGGGTCCGCGCACCGGCTCGGATCCCGCCGTCACCCGCCCAGCGGTGGGCCGCACGAACCCGGCCACCGTGTTCAGCACCGTGGACTTCCCGCACCCGCTCGGCCCCAGGAGGGCCGTGAACGACCCCGCCGGGAGGTCCAGGTCGGTGCGCTCGAGCACCGCCGTGCCCCCGTACCCGACGGTCAGCCCCTCCAGTCGGACCCGCCGGCTCATGACGTGCCCCAGTGGACGAACCGGCGGCCTATCGCGGCCAGGACGAGGTCGACGGCCACGCCGAGCAGCCCGAGCACGAGCAGCCCCGCGAACATCCGGTCCACGCGCAGGAACTGGCCGTCCACCTGGAGCCGATAGGCCAACCCACTGTCCGCCCCGCCCAGTTCCGCGGCCACCAGGGCGAGCAGCGCCACCGAGGCGCCGTAGCGCAGTGCCGCGAGCAGGGCGGGTGCGGCGGAGGGCAGCAGCACCTCGGTGAACCGCCGGTGCAGCGGTGCCCCGAGCGACCGGGCCGCGCGCAGGTGGGACACCGGCACCCGGGAGACCCCGTCGTGGACGTAGAGCCAGACGGCGAGCAGGACCGCGTACGCGATGAGCAGGCGCTTGGCGGTTTCGCCGATGCCGAACCAGGCGGTCGCCAGCGGCACCAGCGCGATGGCGGGTATCGGGCGCAGGAAGGAGATCACCGGCGTCACGGCGGCGGAGAGCGCGGGCAGGCAGCCGGTGGCGAAGCCGAGCGCGCCTCCGATGACCGCGCCCAGGGCGAAGCCCTGTCCCGCCCGCGCCAGGCTCGCTCCCAGGTCGGCGGCCAGCGTGCCCTCGCGGACGCTGTCCGCCAGGGCGGCCGCGGTCCGGGCGGGCGTGGGCAGCAGGCCGGGGGCCACCGCGCCGGATTGGGCGAGGAGGTACCACAGGGCGAGCACGGCGCCGGCCGCGCCCAGGGCCGGACCGAGCCGGCCGAGGGTCCGGCCGGGCGGGGAGGGGGTGGCGTGCACGGGGCGGCTCCTCGTTCGTCCTCGTCGATAAGTGAGGTCAATAATTGACCACGCTTATGAAGGGCGTGTTGCAGCCGTGCGAAGCCTGCCGGGGCCGTCCGGCCCGCCCTGCGCGATGAGGTACGTTCGCCAGCGTGTCTCGCCCCGAACCCACGCCCGAAGCGATCGAGGTAGGACGGGTGATCCGCGGCTGCCGCAAGCAGCGCGGGGTCTCCATGGCCGCGCTCGCCACCCGCTCCGGCCTCTCCCAGCCCTTCCTCAGCCAGCTCGAACGCGGACTCGCCACGCCCAGCCTCAGCTCGATCTACCGCATCGCCGAGGCCCTGGACGTGGCCCCGGGCACCTTCCTGAGGCCCCCCGAGCGCCCGGGGACGGTCAGCCACGAGAGCGACCCGCAGGTGATCCGCGTGGACGAGGCCGCGGGACAGGTGGCGCAGGTGCTCATCCCCGGCGGGCGCAGCGGGCTGATGGAGGCCTACGAGCACCACTTCGAGCCCGGCGGCGGCGAACGCGGCTGGTTCGAACACCCCGGGGAGGACTTCCTCTACGTCCTGGAGGGCGAGATCGTCCTCGAGGTCGAGGGCGAGGAACCGCTCGCCCTGCGGGCCGGCCAGAGCGCCCACCACCGAGGCGGCATCCCCCACCGCTGCCGCCTCGCCGGCCCGTCCGCAGCCCGCACCCTCCTGGTCGTCGCCGGCGGATCCTAAGGCTTGTCGGGGGCGCAGGTGGGCACGCCGTCCAGCCACGCGGGTCCCTGGATGTAGATGCCCGCGCCCAGGTAGATCGCGATGTGGTGCAGGTCCTGCGAGGTGCCCCAGACCAGCAGGTCACCGGGGAGCAGCGGGCCGAGTCCCTGGGCGGCGGTGAAGCGGCCGGCGGCGCGGTGCGTGGAGAACTGGGCGCTCGCCACCCCGTTGAGGATGTCCGACCCGGCCGCCTCGGCGTAGGCGTGGCGGACCAGGCCCGAGCAGTCGAAGCCGAGTCGCTCGGGGTCGTGCTCGCTGGCCGGGTCGGTGGGGTCGACCTGCCCGTAGGTGGGGCCGGGCCGGGGGCCGTGGCCGCCGCCCCAGGTGTACCAGACGTCCGCGGCGACCTGCGCGCAGGCCGCGGCGACGGCCCGCTCGGCGGTCGCGGAAGCCCCCGGCGCCCGTACGGAACACTGCCCGTCGGCGGCGGCCGCCGGGGGAGCCCACAGGAGGAAGAGGAGCAACCCGACGACCGTGCCCAGGAGAGGGGATCGGCGAAGCATGCGAGGACCTCGATTCGCAGAGCCGTAGGTGAGAGCAGCCTGGGGCAGCGGCACCGCCCGGGGGAGGCCCCCGCAGCGCCCCGTCCGGACGGGCAACGGGAAACCCCCGGGAAACCCCCGCGGACGGGCGCACTTTCAGGGCCGCGGGCACGCCGGGCCGGGGGAGAGCCGGCAGATCTCCGCCAGCCGGGCCCCGACGTCCACGCTCCACAGCCGTACGGTGCCGTCGGTGCTGCTGCTCGCCACCGTCCGCCCGTCGGGGGAGAAGGAGACCCCCCACACCGCGCTGGTGTGACCGGACAGCGCGGCCACCGGACGCCGGCCGGCCACCTCCCACAGCCGCACCGTGCGGTCGTTGCCGCTGCTGGCGAGGGTCCGCCCGTCGGGGGAGAAGGCGATGCCCCGCGCGGAGCCGGTGTGGCCGGTGAGGGCCGCCTCGAAGCGGCGGCGGCGGGCGTCCCAGAGCCGTACGGTCCCGTCGTTGCCGCTGCTGGCGAGGGTCCGGCCGTCCGGGCTGAACGCCACGCCCCGTACCGCCCCCGTATGGCCGGTGAGCGCGGCCAGTTGCCGCCGCTCGGAGACGTCCCACAGCCGTACGGTCAGATCGTCGCCCGCGCTCGCCAGGGTGCGTCCGTCGGGGCTGAACACCACGTCGTTGGCGAAGTCCGTGTGGCCGGCGAGCACGGCGAGCCTGCGCCGCGCGGCCACGTCCCACAGCCGTACCGTGCCGTCCGAGCCGGCCGCGGCCAGGGTCCGGCCGTCCGGTGCGAAGGCCACGGAGAACACGGTGCCGCCCTGGCCGTCGAGGGTGGCGGCCGGCCCGCGCGACGCGACGTCCCACAACCGGATCGTGCCGTCGGAGCCCGCCGAGGCCAGCGTCCGCCCGTCGGGGGCGAACGCCACCGAGAAGACGGTCTCGGTGTGCCCCGAGAACGTGGCCGCCACCCGGCGCTCCGCCACGTCCCACAGCCGCACGGCGTGATCCGCTTCGGCGGTGGCCAGCAGCCTCCCGTCCGGGCTGTACGCGGCGTGCCAGACCTCGGTGAAGGGACGCGAGGTCAGCACCGGGCCGCGCAGGTCCCACAGCACCACCGACTGGTCGAACCCGGCGGTGGCCAGCACCGTCCCGGCCGGGTCCACCGCCACCCCGAGCACGTAGTCGGTGTGTCCGGCGAGCGTCGCCGTCAGCCGCGCGGCGCGCACGTCCCACAGCCGGGTCGTCCCGTCGCCGCCCGCGCTGACGACCGTCGTCCCGTCCGGCGTGTACGCCACGCCGTTGACGTCGTCGCTGTGTCCCGTCAGCGTCGCGGTGCTCCGGCGTCCGGCCACGTCCCACAGCCGTACGGTCCGGTCGACGCCCCCGGTGGCCACGCTCTGCCCGTCCGGGGCGAACGCCGCCCCCAGCACCTCGTCCGTGTGCCCGGCGAGGACCGCCAGCGGGCGGGCGGCCACCGGATCCCACAGCCGTACGGTCCGGTCGGCGCCGGCCGACACGAGCGTGCGGCCGTCCGCCGCGTACGCCAGGGCGTTGACCCTGCCGGCATGGCCCTCCAGGGAGGCCACCGCCCGGTTCTCCCCGGCCGTCTCCCATAGCCGGACGGTCCCGTCGGGGGACGCGACGGCCAGGGTCCGCCCGTCGGGTGCGAAGGCCACGGCCCGGGCGCCGGTGGTGTCCGGCGCCAGGACCGCCGCCGTACGGCGGCCGGTGACGTCCCACAGCAGCGCGGGCCCGTCCGTGGAGGCGGCCGCCAGGGTGCGGCCGTCGGGGCTGAAGGCGACGGCCCGGACCCGCCCGGGCAGCGTGAACGACGCCGTCGTGCGGTGGTCGGACACCCGCCGCAGGGTCACCGTGCCGTCCGAACCGGCCGTCGCCAGCTCGCCGTTCCCCGGGGCGAAGGCCACCGCGTTCACGGCGCCGCCGTGCCCGCCGAGCCGGGCGATGAACGGCTGGGACTGGGTGCTCAGCACCGCCCCGCGCGCCTCGGTCGTGGCCGAGGCCCGGTAGGCGTCCGCGGCGAGCCGCATCGACCTCTCGGGCTGGCCCGCCGCCAGCGAGGCGGACTGCAGGGCCAGCGCCCGCGAACGGGCCACGCGCTCCTGGCCGAGCGCGCCCGCGCGCTGCTCGTACGCCAGCCCGCCCGCGCCCACGGCCAGCACCAGCAGGACGACGAGGAGGGCCAGCATCCGCTGCCGCAGCCGTACCTGGCGCCGGGCCTGCCGTTCCCGGGCGTCCTCCGCGGCCTGGCTGGCCCGCAGGAAGTCCTCTTCGCGGGGGCCGAGCCTGCTCCTGCCGTCGAGCTCGTCGGCCCACGACCGGGCGTTCTCCAGCCGGGTCCCGCGGTAGAGGGCCGACGGATCGCAGTCCTCGCGCTCCCACTCGGCGGCGGCGTGCGCCAGCTGCTGGTGGATCAGCAGACCGGCCCGGTCCGCGTGGATCCAGCCGCGCAGCCGCGGCCAGGCGTGCAGCAGGGCCTCGTGGGTGATCTCGACGGTGTCGCGGTCCACGGTGACCAGCCGGGCCCGGACGAAGGTGTCGAGCGCGGCCGCGGCCCGGTCCGGGCCGGGCAGCTGCTCCATCAGCGCGGTCCGCTCCATCCGGCGGCGCGTCGCCCCCGCGCCGTCGGCGACGTGCACCAGCCGGACCAGGAGGCGGCGGACCGTCCGCTGCTCGGCCGGGTACAGGCGGGCGAACACGGTCTCGGCGGTCCGCGCGATCGCACCCTGGATGCCGCCGGTCCGCTCGTACCCGGCGACCGTCAGGGTGGATCCGGTGCGCTGCTGCCAGGTGGCCATCAGGGCGTGGGACACCAGCGGCAGCACACCGGAGGGCGTGTGGCCGGGACTGTCCTCGCGCAGACCGGCGTCGCGCAGCAGCAGGGGTACCAGGCCCGGCTCGAGCGCGACTCCGGCGAGCTCCGCCGGGCGCGTGATCGACTCCCGGAGCTCCGCCAGGGACATCGGCGGCAGGACGAAGAGCCCCGAGGAGAAGGCCGGGGCCAGCTCCGGCAGGTCCAGACAGCTGCCGGTGAAGTCGGCCCGTACGCCGAGCACCACGACGGCGGGGTCGGGCCCGTCCGCCGCGAGCCGGGACGTGGACACGGCCGACAGCACCCGGGCGAAGGTGCGCCGCTCGTGCTCGTCGGCGCAGAGGGTGAACAGCTCCTCGAACTGATCGACGATCAGCACCGGCCGGACCGGCGGGGGCTTCCGGCCGGGCTCCCGGCCCCCGTCCCCACCCCGGTCCCGGTACCGGTCCGGGTCCGGCTCCCGGCCCGGGTCGGTGTCCGACAGCCGGCGAAAGGCTTCCAGGAGAGCCAGGGGCCGTTCCCCCACCTCCCGCGCACCGAGCCCGAGATCGCTGCCCAGCACCTTCGCGGCGCAGTCCAGCAGCTCCTCGAGCGGACGGGCCGTGGGAGTCATCCGCACCACCGGCCAGCCCTCCGCGCCCCGCATCGGGAAGCCGCCGCGCCGGAGCGCGGGGACGAGGCCGGCGTTCAGCAGGGAGGACTTGCCCGCGCCCGAAGGGGCGACCAGCATCAGCGGCCCGTTCCCGATGCGCTCGAAGACCCGCTCGACCAGCTCGGCCGTGGCCCGTTCCCGGCCGAAGTACCAGCCCGCGTCCCGCGCCGTGAAGGCCGGCAGGCCGCGGTACGGGCACTCGCCGGTCTCCGGCCCCGCCGCGCCGGCCCCCGGACCGGCCGGTTCCGTCTCCGCGGCCATCCGCAGCAGCTCGCCGCCCGCCCCCAGTACGTCGTCGCAGCGCCGGGCGACGTCCACGGTCACGCGCTTCGCGCCCGTCTCGATCTTGCTGAGGTAGCCCTTGCTGTAGTGCGTGCGCCGGGCCAGGTCGGCCAGCGACATGCCCCGTTGCAACCGCAGACGTCTCAGCTGCGCGGGGAACGGCAGGGCGCCGGTGTGGTCGGAGTCGTGCGGGCGGCCCGCGTTCGGCCGGTGGTCCGGATCCCCCAAAGCGTCCCCCATGGCATGCGCGCCCAGGCGCCGAGATGGCGGCTCCCAGGCTACAGCGGGGGTCGGACGGACGGCCAAGTCTTGGGATTCGTATGACGACATGAGGAACGTCCGGAGCCGACGGACGGCGGCTCCGGACGCTGTTCCCCCGTGGGTCCTACGGGTTGAGGCGCACCGAGTTGATGGGCGTCAGATTGGCGTAGACACCGGTCTTGGCGGCGATGGGGCTGCCGCAGCCGACCCCGTTGGAGCCGGTGCACAGATTTGCGGTCGCACCGCCGTACTGGTTGTTGAGCACCCAGTGGTTCCCGTACTGGTTGGTGAGGTTGTGCGCCCCGTACTTGTAGAAGACGTGGGTCGGCCGGACGGCGGGGTTCTGGTCCTGGGGGTAGATACAGACGGCCCCGTCCGGGCATCCGGCCCACGCGTCGGCCGGCTTGGCCTCGACCGTACCGCTGAGCGCGAGTACGGCGGCGGCGGCGGTCGCGAACGCGGCGGCGCCGCGGAACATCTTGCGCATGGTGTCCCCTCGTGGGTCTTGCTGGTGCGGACGGCTCCAGACTGGGGCCGCCGGCCACCGGGGGTCGACGGGTTTCCCGTTGCCCGTCGCGGCCCGCCGGGGGAAACCCCCGACGACCGGGCCGGGGTGCGCGGCGGGGTCAACACGCCGGTCGGAGGGCCGCGGAGGGCGCGCTCCCGGCCCCGGCCGGCGGCTGCCAAGGCGACGCGCGGGCGGCCACCCGTCCGGACCCGGAAATGAGCCCGTTTGCCCGCGGTATGTATCCATCCGCTCACCCGGTGTGGCGGGCGGCCCTGATCGCCCATAACTTCGGCATCGTGACGAACCGACAGCTCACGGTCCTCGCATGCATCTCAGTCGTCATGGCCACGGGTCTCGGCGCGGCAGCGCCTTCGGCCACCGCGGCCCGACACATGGTGCATCCGGGAGAATCGATCCAGGAAGCGGTGGACGCCGCACGGCCGGGAGACACCATCATCGTGCTCCCCGGCACCTACCACGAGAGCGTGCACATCACGAAGTCCCTGACCCTGCGGGGCTCCGGGGCGGCCACCGTGATCACGCCGCCGACCGCGCCCCGGCCCGCGCGCGCAGAGAACCCCTGCGCACAGACCGGCAACGGCATCTGCGTCATAGGAGCCGCGGAGAAGACCGTCAACCGGGTGAGCATCCGGTCGCTGACGCTGACGGGCTTCAAGAAGAGCGGCATCTGGGCCTCGCGCACCGACCGGATGACCGTCGAGCAGGTGACCGCCGAGAAGAACGGCACCTGGGGCATCGCCCAGGAGAGGTCCACCCGGGGTGCGTTCCGCAACAACACCGCCCGCGACAACGCGGAGTCCGGCATCTTCGTCGCCAACACCATCGACCGCGAGGGCGGGGCCACCGACACCCTCGGCGCCGTCGTCCGCAACAACACGCTGACCGGGAACCGGATCGGAGTCACGGTCAGGCGGGTGCGGAACCTCTCCGTCAACGACAACGTCCTCACCGGGAACTGCGGCGGGATCTTCGTCGTGGGCGACGAGGGCGAGCCGGGCGCCGGCGACATGACCATCCGCGGCAACCGCATCCACGAGAACAACAAGTTCTGCCGCGGCAACACCCGCCTCCCCGACATCCAGGGCGTCGGCATCGTTCTGACCGGCGCCGAAGAGACGCTCGTACGGTCGAACTCGATCCGCGGCAACGTGGGCGCCTCGCCGCTGTCCGGCGGAATCCTGCTCTTCAAGAGCTTCGTGGGTGCCACGAACACCGACAACGTCATCAAGGACAACGAGGTGCGGGGCAACAAGCCGGCGGACCTGGCCAACCAGGGGACGGGTACCGGCAACAGCTTCGTCGGCAACCGGTGCGAGACCTCCCAACCCGCGGGGATGTGCTGACCGGTGTTCGCCCTCATCAGGAGAATCGAGGCCGTATGACCACCGCAAGTCCCACCCCCGGCATCACACCGGCCGCACTCGGTTCCGCGGACGCGGCCGCCCCCCAGTCGGCGATGCGGCTGCGGGAGCTCGTCTTCGGCGCGGCGATCGCCGCCGCCGTACGGGCAGCCGCCCGCCTCGGCGTCGCCGACGCCCTCGGCGCATCGCCCGCCACCGCGGACGACCTCGCCACGGCGGTGAACGCCGCCCCGCAGCCGCTGCACCGGCTGCTCCGCGCCCTGTCCTGCTACGGGATCTTCGCGGAGAACCCGGACGGGACCTTCGTCCACACCGAGATGTCACGGCTGCTGCGCGAGGACGATCCGCACAGCCTGCGCTACATCTCCCTGTGGTGCACGGAGCCCTGGACCTGGCAGGCCTGGCCCCGGCTCGACGAGGCGGTACGGTCCGGCGGCAGCGTCTTCCACGACCTGTACGGCAAGGGGTTCTTCGACTACCTGCACCAGGACGCGCACGAGTCCGCCCACGTGTTCAACCAGGCCATGACCACCTCCAGCACGCAGTCGGCCCTGGACGTCGCGGCACTCCTCGACCTCACCGGCGTCTCGGTGGTCGCGGACATCGGCGGCGGCCAGGGGCACGTACTGGCGAGCCTGCTGGAGAAGCACCCGGCCGTACGGGGCGTCCTGCTCGACCTGCCGGGCGTGGTGGCGAAGGCCGACCGCCGGCTGCGCGACGGCGGACCGCTCGCCGGGCGGACCGACATCATCCCCGGCGACTGCCGCCACTCCATCCCGGTCGCCGCCGACCTCTACATCATCAAGAACATCCTCGAGTGGGACGACGACAGCACCCGCAGGACCCTGCGGAACGTGATCGAGGCGGCCCGTCCCGGCGCCCGGGTCGTCATCATCGAGAACCTCGTGGACGACACGCCGTCCATGAGGTTCACCACCGCCATGGACCTGATGCTGCTGCTCAACGTGGGCGGCGCGAAGCACACCAAGGGCAGCCTGCTCACCCGGATGAGGGCCGCCGGTCTGGTGGTCGGCGAGATCCGCCCGGTCAACGCGTACCTGCACGCGTTCGAGTGCACCGTCCCCGTCCCCGCCTCCGGCTGACGGGATCGGGCGGGCACCACGGCGCCCCGGGACCGGCAGGCGGCCGGTCCCGGGGCGCGGTGGCGCGGCTGACGGGGTCAGGCGTCGGTCATCAGCGTGCTGTTGACGAGGTCCAGGAACTCCCGGGGCGACTTGCACTTGTCCGCGTCGGGCGGCAGGGGCCGGCCGTGGCGGTTCTCCAGCTCCCCGACGATCCCCAGCAGCCCCAGCGAATCGAGCCCCCACTCCTCGAAGTCCGCGTCGGGGCGGGCGGCCATGTCCGCGGGGTCGACGGTCACCCCCGCCCCCTTGTGCATGAGAGCGGCCAGCTCATCCATGGTCAGTCGAGTCAGTCCAGTGGTCATGACGGACCTCTCCTCAGGCTTGCGCCGGCTGACGCCGGTCGGTGATCAGACGCATTTCGGAGCGCCACAGGAAACGGGTCAGCTCGTCCTCCGTCGTGGGGACGCCGTCCTTGACGCTGTCGAGCAGCCGGGCCAGCACGGCCGCCTTGTGGCTGCCCTCCACACCCAGCGCCAGAGCGGGCCGGGCATCGAGCGGGCCGCGCAGGTCCAGGAGCCGGACGACGATGTCGTCCCGCTGGAAGACCGTGCTGCCGTGGAGGGGGCTCGCCGGGTCGTCCACGGCGGCCTCGTCCTGACGGGCCAGCAGCCGCGCCAGCGCCGTCCCGCACCCTTCCTTGGCGGGATAGAAGAGGGCGTACCGCCCGAGGTCCTCGGGCTCGGGGCCGCCCGACGCCACGTAGTGGACGGCGGGCAGCGCGGCGCGCGTGAAGAACACGCGGGCCGATCCGGGATCGCCGAGGTCCCGGTCCTGTTCCAGGTGCGGGTTCAGGGCCTCCTCCAGCGCCCTGACACCGGGCTGCTGCGCCACGTGGCGCAGCGCCGCGAGGAGGTCGCCCTCCACCTCCACGGCCCGCACCACGCGGTTGCCGTGCATGAAGAGGGAGGTGCGGCGCAGCCGGGTCTGGTCGTCGACGCGGGCCGGCGGGGAGGCGTACCCGGCCAGCAGTTTCGCGACGGCGGCCTCGCTGCCCGGTTTCACGGTGAACGTGAGCGCGTGGCGTACGACGCCGTCCCCGCGGCGGGGAGCGGAGAGGACCGGTCCGCGCGCCGGATCCGGGGCGGGCCGCGGGGCCCCGCCGGTCTCCCGCAGCACGTTGAACCGCAGCGAGCGGGTGTCGCGCACGCAGCCGTGCAGCGGCTGGACCGTCGCGACGTGCTCCTCGCTGTTCAGCCAGGCCAGGAAGGGCTGGGCGCTCTCCCATTCGCTGGTGATGAGCCACTGCGAGGGATTCTCGATGGACTGGCACAGCTCGTCGCGGATGTGTCCGGGAACGGACGACACCTGCCGGCGCATCTGCTCGTAGACCTCGAGGAACTGATTCTGAGCCCCGTCGTACAAGTCCAGCAGCAGTACGACCCGGAGCCTCGCGCCGTCGAAGGCGGACTGGGATATCCGTTCCGACAAGGTCGTCATCGTTCACACTCCTTCGGCAGATCGCGGTCGCCACGGGGGCGGCACCACCCGAACCGATCGTGGTCCGGTGGTGCCATCGGCGCGAGAGGGGAGAACCAAGCGGGTGAACGGGCGAGGGAACGCCCCTCGCACAGGGCATGGAAGATCCATGAAGGAAAACGCTGACCACCGCGTCCCTGTCCTGATCGTGGGCGGCTCGCTGGTGGGCCTGTGCACCTCGCTGTTTCTGGGCCGCCACGGCATCAGGCACATGCTGGTCGAGAAGCATGCGGGCACCTCGATGCATCCACGCGGACGCGGAATCAACGTACGGACCATGGAGCTGTTCCGGGTCGCCGGCGTGGAAGGCCGGATCCGCCAGGCCGCCTCGGTCCTCGCGGGCAACCACGGCATCCTGCAGGGCGGCTCGCTCACCGGCGACGACCAGGAGTGGCTGTTCCAGGAGATCGACCCCGGGGGCGCGCTCGCCCGCTTCAGCCCCTCGGCGTGGTGCCTGTGCAGCCAAAACGACATCGAGCCGGTGCTGATGTCCGAGACCCCGGCGCTCGGGGCGGACCTGAGGTTCTCCACCGAGCTCCTCTCCTTCGACACCGACGACAGCGGTGTGACCGCGGTCGTGAAGAACCGCGACACCGGGGAGCACCGCACCGTCCGCGCGGACTACCTGGTCGCCGCCGACGGGCCGCGCAGCCCCGTCCGGGAGCAGCTGGGCATCGGCCAGACCGGCCACGGAGACCTGTTCCACAACGTGAGCATCACCTTCCGCTCCCGCGGGCTCGCCGACGTGGTCGGCGACCGGCGCTTCATCGTCTGCTACCTCACGAAGCCGGACGCGGACGGTGCCCTGCTGCCCGTCGACAACCGCGAGCGGTGGGTCTTCCACGCGCCCTGGCACCCCGACCGCGGCGAGACGCTGGAGGACTTCACCGACGAGCGCTGCATCGAGCACATCCGCCGGGCCGTCGGCGCGCCCGGCCTGGACGTCGACATCACCGGCAAGGCCCCGTGGCACGCGGCCGAACGCGTCGCGGAACGGTACGGCATCGGTCGGGTCTTCCTCGCCGGTGACTCCGCCCACGAGATGTCCCCGACCGGGGCCTTCGGCTCGAACACCGGCATCCAGGACGCCCACAACCTCGCCTGGAAGCTCGCCGCCGTGCTCAACGGCGCGGCCGGGCCCCGACTGCTCCAGAGCTACGAGGCCGAGCGGCTGCCCGTCGCCCGGGCGACGAGCGAACGGGCCTCGGCCCGCTCGGCGGAACACAGCCATCCCGGATACGAGCCCGAGCCCGACACGGCCTCCGCCGCGCCCGGCGGAGGGCGGCCGGGCGGGGTGCTCACCGTCGCCATGGGCTACCGCTACACCGTGGGCGCCGTACTGGGAGCCGACCCGGAGCAGCCCGTCGTGCCCGAACGGATGCGGCTGTCCGGCGATCCGGGCACACGCGCCCCGCACATGTGGCTCCACGGATCGGGCGGGCGGCAGTCCACGGTGGACCTCTACGAGCGGGCGTTCGTCCTGCTCAGCTCCGAGGGCACGCCCTGGCGCGCGGCGGCCCGGTCCGTCGCACGCCTGCTCGGCGTGAACCTGGACGCGTACGCCATCGGGACCAGTCCGGAGGCCGACCTGGCTCCGGAGGAGGGCGCCGACTGGGCGGAGGTCCACGGCACGACGAAGACCGGGGCCGTCCTCGTACGCCCGGACGGCTTCGTGGCCTGGCGCTCGCCGGAGGCCGTGGTGGACCCGGAGTCCGTCCTCCACGAGGTCCTGAGCCTGCTGCTGTACCGGTCCTGACCCGGGGCCTGTCCGGGCCCCGGCGGGGCGGGGCCCGGAAAAACGGCCGCGGGCACCGCCGTGCCCGCCGGTCACGAGGCGGTCCGTCCCCACCACGTGACATGCTCGAAGGATGACGAGCGACTCCCCGCTCCCCGGCACGGACGACGGCGGCGACGCCGGGCGCGCGCCCGCACCCGAGGTGCTCGCACTGGCCAGGGTCGTGGAAAGGCTGCGCTCGAAGGTCACGGCCCTGGAGGGGGCCGCCTCGGCCACGGCCGTCGTGGAGCGGGCCACGGGCGTGCTGATGGCCCGCGAGGGAGTGTCCGCCGAGGAGGCGTACGGGACGCTGCTCCGGCGCGCCACGCGGCGGGGGCGGACGCTCCTGGAGGAGAGCTGGATCGCTCTGGGGGAGGTCCACCCGCGCACGGTGTCCGTGTCCCCGCAGCCCCAGGAGTCCCCGCAGCCCCGGGAGTCCCCGCAGGCCCCGTCCGCGCAGCCGGAGCGGGCCCGTACGTCCCCGCAGGAGGCGCCGCCGGCCTTCGGATCCGGCCGGAGCGCCGGCCACCGGCCCCTCCTGGCCCGGCTGGCCGACGGCCTGGCCGGGACGCGCACCCCCGACGGGATCGCCGAGCTGCTGCGGACCGTACTGGGCGGGGCCGCGGGCGTGGACGGCGTCATGATCTACGCGCTGACGCCCGCCGGGAGCCTGCGGCTGCACGGGCACGCCGGTGTCGGGGACGCCCTGGCCGAGCAGTGGAGGCACGTACCGCCGATGAGCGGGGTGGCCGCGCTGGAGGCCATCGGCAGCGGACGGGCGCTGTGGCTCGAGGACGCCGCGCTGGACTCCCTCCGCTACCACCGGATCGGGGACCCGCCCGAGCGCTGGCCGACGACGGCCTGGCTGCCGGTACCCGGTGACCGCCCGGCGACCGCCGCCGTCGGATTCCTCCGGACCCGGAAGGACCCCTTCGACAGAGCTGCCCGCATCCTGCTGCGCAGTGCCGTCCGGCTGTGCACCGACCCGCTGCGCTGCGCCGGGCGCTCCGACGGCCCCGGCACGCAGGGCGAGACGGAGTCCGTCCAGCGGATCTTCGACGTGCTGTCCGGAACCGCGGTCCTCCTGACCCCCGTGCGTGCGCAGACGGGGGAGGTACGGGACTTCCGGATCGACGCGGCGGCGCCGGAATCGGTCGACGTGGCCGGGCGGCGGGGCAAGGAGCTCGTCGGGCGGCACGTCCTGGAGACGTACCCCACCATCGCGGGAACGGCGCTGTGGGACGGGTACCTGGACACGCTGACCACGGGAACGGCCTACGACGGCGAGCCCTTCGTCTACCGGGAGGTCAGCGCCGGAGTCCCCCGGGAATCCACGTACTCGGTCCGCGCCACGCGCCTGGGCGACCGTCTGGTCGTGTCCTGGATCCGCCACGACTCCGATGACCGCGAGACCCGCCGGCTGGCGGACATGCAGCGCCTGGGCAACCTCGGCTGGGCCGGCTGGAACCTGGTGACGAACACCACCGCCTGGTCCGAGCAGGTCTACACGATCTTCGGCCGGGACCCCCTGCTGGGCCCCGTGCCGCTGGAGGAACTGCCCCGGCACCTCGTGCCCGAGGACGTTCCGGTGCTGGGCGCCGCCGTCGAGCGGCTGCTGCGCGCGGGGGCCGCGATCGACCAGCCCTTCCGCATCACCACCGCCGGCGGGGTCCGGCACCTGCGGATCGTCGTAGAGGCGCAGACCGACGCGGACGGGGCCCCGGTCGAGGTGCACGGCTTCTTCCAGGACGTCACCGCCCAGCGCGAGGCCGAACTCGCCCTGGGGGAGAGCGAGCGCGCGGTGCTGGTGGAGCGGGGCATGCTCCAGGCCGAACGCGCCCTCGCCGCCCGGCTCCAGGACGCGCTGCTGCCGATCCCCGAACAGTCCCTGGAGCTGGCCGGCCTCCGCATCGACGTCGCGTACGTGCCCTCCGACAGCGGAGTCAATGTGGGGGGCGACTGGTACAGCGCCATCGGACTCCCCGACGAGCGCGCGCTCTTCGTCGTCGGGGACGTCGCCGGTCACGGCCTCGACGCCGTCGCGGCGATGGCCCAGCTGCGGTTCACCATCAAGGGCATGGTCGTCACGGGCTCGGCGCTGCCCGACGTGCTGCGCCGGCTCAACACCCTGCTGCTGCACACGGCTTCGGACAAGCACGCGGCGACCGCCACCGTGATCATGGGCATCTACCGGCCCGTGGACCGCCGTCTGACCTGGGCGCGGGCCGGGCACCTGCCGCCCTTGCTGATCCGGGGCGGTACGGCGCGGTTCCTGCCGCTGCCCGAGGGCAACCTCCTCGGGGCCGCCTTCGACTCCGTCTACGTACAGCACAGCCTCGACCTGCAACCCGGGGACCACCTGGTGCTCTACACCGACGGGCTGGTCGAGGAGCCGGGAGAGGACATCGAGGTGGGGCTCGCCCGGCTCGCCGAGACCGCCCGGCGGCTGCTGGACGAGGGCCGGGGCGAGACCCTCGCCCGCACCCTGGCCGCAGGGCGCCAGGACCACCGGGACGACATCTGCGTCCTGGACATCCACGTCCCCGACTAGCGCCGGACCGTACCCGTATCTGTGCCCGTGCTCGTGCCCGTGTCGCCGACGAGCGCGGCGACGTGGTCGGTGATCGTGTCGAGGATGTCCTTCGAAGCCGCGTCGTGGCCGAGGACGAGGAGGCTCAGGGTCAGCCCGTCGGTCATGGCCGCCAGGTAGCGGGCCAGCGCCGGCACGGGCACCCGCAGGTCGAAGCCCATGAGCGGGCGGATCTGTTCGATGAGCTCGGTGTAGGTGCCGGCGTACAGCTCGTACTGCCGTCGGGCCAGGTGCTCGAAGCCCGGCTGGCGCAAGGCGTACTGCGTGAGCTCGTACGTGAGCATGTGCTCTCCGGGGTGGGCTGCCACGTGGTCCCAGTACGCCTGGAAGCCGGCCCGGACGGTCTCCCGGAGGGTGGCCTTCGGCTGGATCGCCTCCTTCACCACCGCGATGCAGTGGTCGGTGATCGTCGCGATGACCGACTCCAGCAGGGCCTGCTTGGAGTCGAAGCAGTAGTGGAAGACGCTCAGTGACACGCCCGCCTCCGCGGCGATGGACCGGGTCGTCGTCCGCGCGACGCCGTCCCGGGTCATCGCGCGGATCGCGGCCTCGGTCAGCTGCCGGCGCCGCTCGGCCGACGGCATCCGTGCCATGGGGGTTCCCTTCGGTCGTGGGCCCGGAGCCCGCGGGCGTCCGGGAACCCCCTCGGTGTCAGCTGCTGTACACGCCGACCTCGTGCAGGGAGTAGCCCCACTGGGTGCCGCGCTGGGTGCCGTGGACCCGTACGTAGCGGGCCGGGGTACCGGCGAACTGCGCCGTGTCCAGGCCGCCGTCGCCGGTGGTCGTGGACCACACGGACTGCCAGTTCGTACCGTCCGGCGACACCTCGATGCGGTACGACTTGCCGTAGGCGCGCTCCCAGTCGAGCGTGACGCGCTTGACCAGGGCCGGCGCACCGAGGTCGATCCGCAGCCACTGGTCGTCGCTCCAGTCACTGGCCCAGCGGGTGCCCGTACTGCCGTCCACGGCACGGCCGGGGGCGTAGCTCGTGAACGGGTTCCACTCGGCGGAGGAGGCCGAGGCGGCGGAGCCCACGGCGAGGTTGACCCCCGCCTTGTGCTTCTCGGAGCCGCCCCAGGTGGTCAGGTACGACTCGGCGCCCTTGAACAGGTCGTCCACCACGCCCTGGCCGCCGACGATCCGGATGTCCTCGATCCAGTCGGGGACCAGGCCGTAGTGCGCGGCGCCGTCGGTGTTGAGGTCCCACGTCCGCACGCCGGTGGTCTGCTTGTCGATGACCGAGCCGCCGTCGGTGCTCCGGAACGGGTAGCGCACCGGGTTCGGGGTGTCGGCGCCCCGGGGGGCGGGCCAGCCGCCGACGCCGTTCATGTCCGTGCCGTATCCGTAGCCGACGCCGTACTTGTCGCGCAGGGCGTCCGTGCGCTTGGCCTCCGCGCTGAACCCCTCGGCTCCGCCCATGTACTGGGCGATGAAGCCGCCCAGGCGGTACACCCGCTCGGTCCAGTCCAGGTCCATCCAGCTGTGTGAGGAGATCACGCCCGGGTACGACTCGGACTCCAGGATGTCGAAGGCCTGCCCCGCGGCCTTCACGCTCATGTGGTCGATCTCCAGCATCATCTTGCGCTGCATCATGCCGCGCACCGCGTACTCGCCGAGCTCGGTCAGACCGCGCGTGTTGCACTGCGCGTCCGCCGCGTACGACGGCACCGTCACGCCCGCCGGGAGCTGCTTCTCCGCCGAGGGCGCCGCCGCGAGGCCGATGGGGTTGTCGTGCTGCGGGCCCCGGCACTTCTCGGTCTGCCAGAACGTGCCCGTCGACAGGAACTGGCCCACGTTGATGGCGGTGCCGAGGGCGCCCTGGTCGAAGCGGACCCCGCACAGGGCGTTGTCGAACTTGTGGCACAGGAACATGCTGCGCACGCCGATCCGGTGCAGCTCGTCCAGGCCGCGGTCGATGTCCTGCTTGCTGCACTGGGCGATGTCCAGGATCTGCTTGCAGCCGAACGGTTCGGAGGTCTCGACGCCGAGGACCACGGCCAGCTTGCCCTGCTTGATGACCTCGCGGGCCTGTCCGGAGTCGGTGACGATCCGGAACCAGCCCTTGCCCGGGCCGCCGTACATCGTGTCGATGTAGGCCTGCATGTCGTACGTCTTCTGCGCCTCGAGGCGGATCGCGGTCATCTCGTCGCACCCGCGGTCCTTGAAGAAGTAGACCGAGCAGATCACGCCGTTGGTGACGAGGTCGTTGACGAGGACCCGCTGGCCGCCGCGCCAGGCGCGTTCGACCCAGGCGTAGTAGTTCTGCTGGTGCGTCAGCGAGTCGTGGGCGGGCCAGTCCTTGAAGGTCGGCCAGCCGTTCGGGTCGTGCTTGCCGTCGCCGCCCTTGGTGATGAAGTCGAAGATCGCGAGGGTGCCGTCGGGGTAGTGCTCGGGGCAGTCCTTGAGCGCGTCGGCGATCCCCTGTTCGGAGAACGGCTTGCCGCAGATGAGCCGGCCGCCGAAGCCCTCGTTGGACATCAGGTGGTCGTGCGCGTCGACGAAGCCGCGGACCCGGCCCTGCTCGTCGGTCCCCTTGAACGGCTCCCCGGTGACGTTGATCTCCGAGTCCGGGGCGGGCCGCGCGACCGGGTTCCACCAGCCCGGGTCGGCCGAGGAGGTCGCCGCCGGGCCGAGCACCATGGCCACCAGGGCGAGGAGCAGCGAGAGCACCGCGAGGGGCCGATGCCGGCGGTAGGGGTGTCCAGTCATCGTCATCACTCACGTCTTCAGTGGGGGAGGGGCCTGAATTGTCATGGCCCATACAAAGGTCGTCGTACGGAACGATCGCGACAGCCGCTTGCAGAGTCAAGAGTCCGGGACGCTTGACCTGATGAAGCGTCAGGATGCGGCCATGGGGGGGGTGATGAGCGATTGTGTCTCAGCATGCAGAACAATCCATCTCACACTCTGACCCAGTGGCTAGGGTGACGGCATGAAGGAGCAGCGAATTCCGCGCAGTTGGCTGATGCTCGCCCTGGGCACCAGCGGCCAGGCCGCCAGCACCACGGTGCTCTACGGCCTGGCCTACCTGGTCCCCGCCTTCCAGCGGGAACTCGGGCTCTCACTGGCCGCCGCCGGCCTCCTCGTCTCCTGCCCGATCATCGGGATCCTGCTCGGACTGATCGGCTGGGGGGTCGTCGCCGACCGGTACGGTGAGCGGCTCGCGCTCTCCGCCGGACTGCTGGTCGCCGCGGCGGCCACGGCCGCCGCGGCCACCGTCCACGGGACCTGGACGCTGGGCGCGCTGCTGGTCCTGGCCGGCGCCGCCGGCTCCTCCGTCAACTCGGCCTCCGGGCGGCTGGTCATCGGCTGGTTCCCGCCCGACCGCCGGGGCATCGCGATGGGGGTCCGGCAGGCCTCCCAGCCGCTGGGCACCGCGGTGGCCGCGGCCGCCCTCCCACCGCTCGCCCACCACACCGGCCTCTCCGCGGCCTTCGGATTCTGCGCCGCCCTGTGCGGGGCCGCGGGCGTCGCGATCGCCCTGTGCGCCGTCGATCCGCCGCGCCCGCGGCGGCCGGCGGGCGCCCCGGCCGCCCCGCCCCCGTACCGGGGCGGCTACCTGTGGCGGCTGCACGGCGCCGCCGCGGTGCTGTGCGTGCCGCAGTTCGTGGTGACCGGATTCGCCCTGCTCTTCCTGACCGAGGTGCGCGGCTGGTCAGCCGCCGCGGCCGGCGGCGTCCTGGCCGCCGCCAACCTGGCCGGCGCGGGGGTGCGGCTGCTCGCCGGCTGGTGGTCCGACACCGTGGCGAGCCGCATCCGCCCGATGCGGCTGCTCGCCGTCGTCACCACGGCGGACCTGGCCCTGCTCGCCGCCGGAGCCGCGTGGGACTCCGCGGCCGGTACGGCGGCCCTGCTGCTGGCCTCGGGGCTGACGGTCAGCACCAACGGACTGCACAACACCGCGGTCGCCGAGTACGCCGGCCCCGACTGGGCGGGCCGCGCCCTGGGGGTGCACGGGATGGGGCAGCACACCGCCATCGTCCTCGTGCCACCCCTGGCCGGTGCGCTGATCGCCGGACAGGGCTACCCGCTGGTGTTCGCCCTGGCGGCCGTCTTCCCGGCGCTGGCCGCCGTACTGCTCCCGGCGCGGGACGAGACCGCGTACTGGCCGGCCCCGGACGGCGCGCGGGTCGCCCCGGAGCCGCCTACGGTCGAGGTATGAGCGGGATCGTCGTCATGTACGAGGTCGAGCAGCCGGACCTGTCCGTCCGGCGCGTGCACGCCGCGCCCGCCGCCCCGGGAACGACCTCCGTGCCGGGGCCGCGGACCTTCTGCGGGAGGGACACGTTCGCCATGGAAACGGCCCCGAGGGCGCCCGGGGCGGATCCCGGCGCCCCGTGGTGCCCGCCCCAGTACGCGGACCTGGTGTGCGGCGCGTGCGACGACGCGGTCTAGGGCTGTGACCGTGACGAGGAAGGAAGGTCCCACCATGCCCATCGCCACCGTGAACCCCACGACCGGCCAGACGCTGCGCACCTTCGACCCGCTCGACGCGGCGGGCATCGAGCGGTGCCTCGCGGACGCCGCCGCGGCGGCGCCCGCGTACCGCCGCACCTCCTTCGCGGAGCGCGGCGAGCTCCTGACCCGGGCGGCCGAGCTCCTCGAGTCGGAGACCGAGGACATCGCGCGGACCATGACCACGGAGATGGGCAAGCCGCTGGCGGCGGCCCGCGCCGAGGCCGCCAAATGCGCGAAGGCCATGCGCTGGTACGCCGACCGGGCCGAGTCCCTCCTCGCCGACGAGCACCCCGCCGACGCCGACGTGCGCGACGCGGGAGCGGCGGCCGTCCGCGTGTCCTACCGGCCGCTCGGGGTGGTCCTCGCCGTCATGCCGTGGAACTTCCCCCTGTGGCAGGTCGTACGCTTCGCCGCGCCGGCCCTCATGGCCGGCAACGTCGGCCTGCTCAAGCACGCGTCGAACGTCCCCCAGACCGCGCTCTACCTCGGTGAGCTCTTCCACCGGGCCGGGTTCCCCCGCGGCTGCTTCCAGACCCTGCTCATCGGCGCGGCGGCCGTGGAGGACGTGCTCCGCGACCCCAGGGTGGCCGCGGCCACCCTGACGGGCAGCGAGCCCGCCGGACGCGCCGTCGCGTCCGTCGCCGGCGACGAGGTCAAGAAGACGGTCCTGGAGCTCGGCGGGAGCGACCCGTTCATCGTGATGCCCTCGGCCGACATCGACCGGGCCGCCCGCACCGCGGTGACCGCCCGCGTGCAGAACAACGGACAGTCCTGCATCGCCGCCAAGCGCTTCATCGTCCACACCGACGTCCACGACGAGTTCGCCGAGCGCTTCACGGCCGGGATGAGGGCGCTCACGGTGGGCGACCCGATGCAGGAGTCCACCGACGTGGGACCGCTGGCCACCGAGGCCGGCCGGGGCGACCTCGAGCAGCTCGTGGACGACGCCGTACGGCACGGCGCGACGGTCCTGTGCGGCGGCCGGCGCCCGCCCGGGCGCCCGGACGGCTGGTTCTACGAACCGACGGTGCTGACCGGCGTCACCCCCGCCATGCGCATCGACCAGGAGGAGGCCTTCGGGCCCGTCGCGACCCTCTACCGGGCGGGGAGCCTGGAGGAGGCGGTCGAACGGGCCAACGACACCCCCTTCGGACTCAGTTCGAACCTCTGGACGCGCAGCGAGGAGGACGTCGAGCACGCCGCGCGCGACCTGGAGGCCGGCGGTGTCTTCGTCAACGGCATGACCGCCTCGCACCCCGCCCTGCCCTTCGGCGGCGTCAAGCGCTCCGGGTACGGGCGCGAGCTGTCCGGCCACGGAATCCGGGAGTTCTGCAACATCACCACGGTGTGGCGGGCCGCGGAGGACGACTGAGCCGCTCGCGCGGTGACCGGCTACGCGCCGATGTCCCGGGTGCGGAAGTCCGCCGGCGTTTCGCGCCGTACGAGGATCCGGGCCGCGCCCCCGTGGACCGCGACGACGGCGGGGCGGCCCGCGAGGTGGTAGCCCGAGACCGTGGACGGCTGGTAGGCACCGGCCGCCGGCACGGCGAGCAGGTCTCCGGGGCGGACGTCGCCCGGCAGCTCCACCCCGGCCGCGAGCACGTCACCGGCCTCGCCGTGCCGGCCGGTGACCGTGGCCGTACGGGGTCCGGCGGCCGAGGTGCGGCCCACCAGGAGGGGCGCGTGGCGCACCCCGTGCGCGTCGGGGCGCGGGTCCCCGCCCCCGCCGCCGTCGACGGCGACGAACACCTCACCGCCGGTGTGCCGGACGGCGAGCACCCGGTACAGGACCACTCCGGCCGGCCCGACGAGGGCCCGGCCGGGCTCGACGAGGAGCCGGGGCACGCTCAGCCCGGCCGCGGCGCAGCCCGCGACGAGCTCGGCGCGCATCCGCCGGGCGAGCGCGGCGAGGTCGAGGGCGGGTTCACCGGGCCGGTGGGCGATGCCGTGGCCGCCGCCCATGTGCAGCTCGGGCAGGACGGTGCCGTGCGCGTCACGGATCCGGGCCATCAGCCCCACCATGCGGCGCAGCGCCACCAGGTACGGCTTCACGTCGCTGATCCGGGAGCCGATGTGGCAGTGCAGGCCGGTCAGTTCGAGCCGGGGCCGGCCCAGGACGCGGGCGATGGCGTGCTGCGCGCCCCCGTCGGTGAGCGACAGACCGAACCCCTGGCCGTCCGCACCGGTACGGATCGTGCCGTGGCCGCCGGCCGAGACGCCCGGCACCACCCGCACCATGACCTTCTGGCGGCCCCCGGGGCCGACGGCGGCCGCGATCCGGGCCGTCTCCGACGGACTGCCGATGACGATCCGCCCCACGCCGAGCCGCAGCGCCGCCGCCAGGTCGCGGGGCGAAGCGGCGTTGCCGTGCAGCAGGATGCGCTCGGGCGGGAAACCGGCGGTGACGGCGAGCTCCAGCTCTCCGGCGGAACGCACACCCAGTCCCAGCCCCTCCTCCCCGACCCAGCGCACCACCGCGCGGGAGAGGAAGGCCTTCGCGGCGTAGAGGACCTCGGCCCCGGGGAAGGCCTCCCGGTAGGCCCGGCAGCGCCCGCGCACCTCGCCTTCGTCCAGGACGTACACCGGGGTGTCGAACCGTTCGGCGACCTCCGCGAGGGACACTCCGCCCACCGCCGGTCGGCCGTCCGGGAGCCGTACCGTGGAGGCCGGCCAGACCGACAGGTCATCGGCGCCGGCCGGGACCGCGGGCAGCAAGGCCGTGGTCATGACAAGCTCTCCCGTCGGGCGGCCCGGGCCGTCCGGGCCGTGCGCGCGGCGGCGCGGGGCGGGGCAGCGACGGCCGGGGCAGCGACGGCCGGGACCGGGGTGAGCGCGGGAGCGGTGAGCGCCGGATCGCCGGTCAGCCCGGCCGGGATCCGTTCTTCGGGCTCGGGATCGTCGTCGTACTGGAACAAGCACATGGGGCCCTCCCTGAGGAACCACGAGTGACGGATGACGCCCCGGGCGCGGGGAGGCGGTCCGGAGCGCGCACCCGAAGCTATCCCCGCACCGGCGCGCCTGCGGCCACCCCGTAACGGGACCTTGACGGCGATCGGCCGGGTCCATACGGATCCCTGACACCGGGCGCGGCCTGCGGCAGGGCCCGTCCCACGGCCTGAAATACACTGTTTCGGTGACCGAGAATCCTTTGCCCCCCTGCCCCGAATGCTCCGGCGCGTACGCGTACGAGATGGGCGTGCTCCTCGTCTGCCCCGAGTGCGGGCACGAGTGGTCGCCCGCGTCCGCCGAGACGGGCGGCGGTGCCTCCGAGGAGCGCGTCGTCAAGGATTCGGTCGGGAACGTACTGGCGGACGGCGACACCGTGACGGTCGTCAAGGGGCTCAAGGTCAAGGGCAGCACGTCCGGGATCAAGGCGGGCACCAAGGTGCGCAACATCCGCCTCGTCGACGGTGTCGACGGCCACGACATCGACTGCAAGATCGAGGGCTTCGGTGCCATGCAGCTGAAGTCCAGCGTGGTCCGGAAGGTCTGACCGTCCGGCAGTTCCACGGCGCATCCACCTGGGCGGGCACCGCGAAGAGGCAGACTTGGTACGGCAGATGCCCCGGATGCCCGAGGAGTGAGCGTGCCTGTCCCGATCATCATCGACTGTGATCCCGGCCACGACGACGCCCTGGCGATCATGCTGGCCGCGGGTGATCCGGCGGTGGACCTGCTCGCGATCACCACGGTCGCCGGCAACCAGACACTCGCCAAGACCACCCTGAACGCGCGCCGCGTCTGCACCGTCGCGGGCATCACCGACGTGCCCATCGCGGCCGGCTGCGACCGCCCGCTGGTCCAGCCGCTGGGGGTGGCGGACGACGTGCACGGGGAATCGGGACTGGACGGGCCCCGGTTCCCCGAACCCACCGTGGACGTGGTCCCCGGGCACGCCGTGGAACTCATCCACCGGATCCTGACCACGCACCCGGAGCCCGTCACCCTCGTGCCGACGGCGCCCCTGACCAACATCGCCCTGCTGCTGACCCGCTACCCCGAGGCCGCCGCGCACCTCCGCGAGATCGTCCTCATGGGCGGCTCCACCGAGCGCGGCAACCGCACTCCGGCCGCCGAGTTCAACATCCAGGCCGATCCGGAGGCCGCCGACATCGTCTTCCGCAGCGGGGTGCCGATCACCATGTGCGGCCTCAACGTGACCCACCAGGCGCTCGCCACCCCGGAGGTGCTGGCCCGGTTCGAGGGGCTCGGCACCGAGCTCGGCCGTACCTGCGCCGGGCTGCTGTCGTTCTTCGGCTCCACCTATCGCCGCCTGTGGGGCTTCGACAGCCCGCCGCTGCACGATCCCGTCGCCGTCGCCCGCGTCATCGATCCCGGGCTCGTGCACTGCGTACCGGCGGCCGTGGTCGTGGAGCTGCGCGGCCAGTACACGCGGGGCGCCACGGTCGTCGACCTCCACCGCTCCCTGGACCTCCCGGTCAACGCGCAGGTCGCGATGGCCCTGGAGACCGGGCTGTTCTGGGACCGGCTGGTCGGCGCCGTGGCCGCGCTGGGCTCCCGTACCGGAATCAGCCGCTGAACCCGGCCGTCCGGTGTTCCGGCGACGGCACGCACCCCCCGAGCCGGAACACCGGACGCCGCCTCACAGGGCGGAGCAGAGGGAGAGGGCGGGCGACGTGCTGATCGTCGCGGTGGCGGTGAAGATGTCCTCGCCGTCCTGCCGGGCCGTGACGCGCAGGGGCAGGCGGCCCGACGCGGTCATCCCGCCGGGGGCGGGGACCGTCTCGATCCAGCAGGGCGAGTCGAGCTCCGCGTAGCGGAAGAACCGCATCTCCAGGTCGGTCAGGACTCCTCGCCGGGGGAAGGCGCAGCCGTACGCGGCCTGCCGGACGGCCTCCAGCAGCAGCATGCCGGGGGCGTGGTCGACGGGGTGGTCGAAGAGGATCGGGTGGTTGACGTCGGTCCGGAGCTGGGTGCGGTGCGCGGAGCTCGTGGGGGAGAGGACCACGTCGTGGAAGCGGTCACGGCCCACGCGCCGGGGCGTCATCGGCGGCGGGAGCGGGATCATCCGGGCGGTCAGCTCGGCGAGGTCGGCGTTGCGGCCGCGCAAGCGCTGGTAGATGGCCTGCGGCTGGTTGGTGAAGCGTGCCTCGGCGGTGCCGAGCAGCTCCCCGTCACGGGTCGCGGTGACGTGCATCGTGAGGCCGGCCAGTCTTCGGCCGCGGCGCGCGATGTGCGAGCAGGCGATGTGCAGCACGATGTCCGCCGGCGTCGAACCGACCACGAGGGCCCCGGCGTTCATCGAATAGGTGAACGTGTCCCAGATCTGCCGGTGCCCGAAGGGGGCGTCGTACGCGGCGTGGCTCAGGAGGGGGATCGCCTGGCGGACGGACTCGGCGAGGAGGAGCGGGTCGTGGTGGCCGTCCGCGTCCGGCGAGTAGAAGCTGTGGGCGCGGGGCCACTGGGCGGTGATGACGTACTCGTCGGGCGCGACGGCCCGCCACCCCGTGAGCAGGACCTCGGAGTGAGCGCTCTTGTGTACGTACTCCCTGGGTAACGCGCTGCTGAGTGCGATGACGGGCGAGGCGGAGTGATCAGTTGACAGAGTCATGGTTGAGCCCCCCTTGAAACGTCGGTCATGTGCTGGTGCTGTACGGCGATGGGTCCTAAAATAAAGGATGTTCGTTTTTTTTGTCGAGAAGGTTAGGTACCCCAATGTCGGACCGTAAGCGGCAACGCGCGCCTCAACTCAGGGCAGTTCAGACCAGGGCGGCCATCCTGCGCGCTGCGGCGGAGGTCTTCGACGAGTTCGGCTTCAGCGGAGCCAGCATCAGCAAGATCATGAAGCGGGCGGACGTCACGCAGGGCGGGATGTACTTCCACTTCGGCTCGAAGGAGGAGCTCGCCTACGCCGTGATGGTCGGGCAGGGCGACGGCCTGGAGTTCCCCGAGGGCGAGGACGGGCTGCAGCACCTGGTGGACATCACGCTCTACCTGGCCGAGCAGCTCCAGCACAATCCGGTGCTCCGGGCGGGCGTACGACTGGCCGTGGAGCAGGGCGAGTTCGGCCTGCGCGATGACGTCGCGTACCAGGCCTGGGTCCTCGAGTTCCGCCAGCAGCTGCGCTTCGCACGGGCCAAGGGCGAGCTCCAGCCGGACGTCGACGACCACGAGCTGGCCTGGGTCCTGGTCAGCTCCTTCACCGGGGCGCAGCTCTTCTCCCAGGCGTCCACCGGACGGGCCGACCTGCCGCAGCGGATCGCCTCGCTGTGGCGCTACCTGCTGCCCGCCGTCGCCACGGAGGACGCCCGCGCGAGCCTGCGCCTGACCTTGGAGCCCGCGCAGAAGTCGCAGAAGGCGCAGTGGGCGCAGCCCGCGGAACCGGACCAACTGGTGTGAGCGCGCCTCGCGTCGTCGTCACCGGGGCGACGGGTTTCGTGGGGTCGGCGGTGCTGCGCCGGCTGGCCGCGCAGGCGCCGGGGACGCCGGTGCGCGCGGTGTCCCGTACGCCCCCGCGCGCCGTCGCGCGCGGGGTGCGGTGGGCGGACGCCGACCTGGCGGCCGCGGAATCCCTGCGCGGGGTGTGCGACGGCGCGGACGTCCTGCTGTCGCTGGCCTCCTACGTCGGACCGGACGCCGAACGCTGCGCCGCGGTCAACTCCGCCGGGACCGCGGCCCTGGTGGCCGAGGCGGAGCGGGCCGGAGTGGGGCGCATCGTCCACCTGTCCACCTGCGCCGTCTACGGGCCGGGGCCGCATCGCGGACACGACGTCGGCGAGCTGACGCCCGCCCCGGTGTCGCCGGCCAGCCGCAGCCGCCTGGCGGGGGAGGAGCCGGTGCTCGAGGCGGGGGGACTGGTCCTGCGTGCGGGGCTGGTGCTGGGGAGGGGCGACCGGTGGGTCGTACCGGCTCTCGCCGACGCGTTCCGGCGGGTTCCGGCCGGGTGGGGCGGTGGCGCGGGGCTGGCCTCGTTCGTCGACGTCGACGATCTGGCGCGGCTCGTCGTGGCGTTCGGGCTCGGCGGCGGTGATGCGGCCGGGGCCTCGGGCGTCCTGCACGCGCACCATCCGGAGCCGGTGCGCAACCGGGACCTCATGGACGCCCTCGCGGACCACCGGGTGCTGCCGCGGCGCCCCGCCGAGGACTGGCCGTGGCGCGCCTGCCTGGACGCTCTGGCCCGGACCCCGGGATGGGTGAGCGAGCGGCAGTTCACGCTGCTGGCCGGGGACCACTGGTACCGCGCCGACGCGGCATGGCGGCTCGCCGGCCTCGCGCCGGGCCCCGGACCGCTGGCCCGGCTCGGCGGGTCGGCGCAGTGGTACCGGGAGCGGGGCGGGGCCCTTCCGCGGTGACGGCGATCTGCCAAAGCCTCGGCGGGATGCGGACGGTCGGTCCCTTGGCGGGAAGGGCGGCCGGTAGCGTCCGGAACACAGCCGGACACCCCTGGAGGAGTGGAAATGCCCGACCTTTCGAACATCGTCAAGGCGTATGACGTACGCGGTGTCGTACCGGACGAGTGGGACGAGCCTTTGGCGGAGCTGTTCGGTGCCGCGTTCGTGGAGGTCACGGGTGCTTCGGCGATCGTGATCGGGCATGACATGCGGCCTTCGTCGCCGGGTCTGTCGGGGGCTTTCGCGCGGGGTGCGGCTGCTCGTGGTGTGGACGTGACGCTGATCGGGCTGTGCTCGACGGACCAGCTGTATTACGCGTCGGGTTCGTTGGGTCTGCCGGGTGCGATGTTCACGGCCTCGCACAATCCGGCCCGGTACAACGGGATCAAGCTGTGCCGTGCGGGTGCGGCTCCGGTGGGCCAGGACACGGGTCTGTCGCAGATCCGCGAGCTGGTGGAGAAGTGGTCCGAGCAGGGCGTTTCGGCGGTTGCGGCGGGGGCGGTGGCGGGCACGGTCAGCGAGCGGGACACGCTGGCCGGTTATGCCGCTCACCTGCGGGGCCTGGTGGACCTGGGCGGGATCCGTCCGCTGAAG